>CANKVN010000042.1 GCA_947487055.1 Flavobacteriales bacterium | reverse complement strand
GGGCATCCAGTTGCCCCGGTGCACTGGGATTGCTGCCAGAATGCAGTTGTTCATTTACCTTACCAACAATAGCTTCAATTGCCTCTACCGAAACGCCACCCAGCCTGTATAGGATGGGTTCATCATCAACAAAGCCCACAATGGTGCTTTCCACACCTACCTCGCAAGGTCCGCCATCCAGGATGTAGCAAACCTTTTCTCCTAGCTGATCAGCGACATGCTGCGCTGTAGTGGGGCTAACATAGCCAAAAGGGTTGGCACTGGGTGCCGCCAGGGGGAAATCCAGCGATTGAAGCAATGACAGGCAAACAGGGTGGGAGGGAACCCTTATGCCAACCGTATCCTGGCCCGCAGTAACCAGGTCGGGAATAATATCGTTTTTTGGAAGTACCAGGGTCAAAGGCCCCGGCCAGAAAGCCTTTGCCAGTATTCTGGCTTTTTCCGGATAATGGGAAACATAGCGGAAAACTTCTTTCTCGGCGTGCAGGTGCACAATCAACGGATCGAAAAAAGGCCTGTTTTTGGCGGTAAATATGCTCGCTACAGCTTCTGGGTTCAGCGCGTTGGCGGCCAATCCGTAAACAGTTTCGGTTGGAATTCCCACCAAATCACCTTGTCTTAAGCAATTTGCCGCAGCTGCTATATCTCCGCCAATGCCTTGCATTACCGGCGTTTAAGGTTGTATTTTTCTATTTTGTTGTACAAGTGGCTGCGTTGAATGTCTATTTCCTGTGCGGTTTTGGCCACGTTCCATGCATTTTGTATGAGCTTTCTTTCAATAAAAATCTTTTCTGCCCAATCCCTGAAGTCTTGCAAGGTCGCATAATTATCGACCACACCAAACGGATCTGAACCCCTTTGTGCAGGGTTGCTGTAGATAAACACATCCTCTCCGGTAATTTCATCGCCGCAAAGGATTACCAGTCGTTCAACCACGTTGTGCAATTCGCGTATGTTGCCCGTCCAGTTTACTTCTTTGAGTGCTTCGTATGCATCCTTGGAGAATTTTTTGGAGGGAATGCCGTTTTCCAGGCAGATATTGTCCAGGAATCGTTCTGCAATATTGGGAATGTCGTCTGTGCGCTCATTCAGCGTTGGTACATGGATAAGGATAACAGATAGACGATGGTATAAATCCATCCGAAAATTTCCTTTTTCTATTTCTTCCAGCAGGTTTTTATTGGTTGCCGCCACAATGCGCACATCAACCTTTATTTCTCGGTCACCGCCAACACGGCTTATCCGGCCTTCCTGTATGGCCCTGAGAACCTTGGCCTGTGCGGCCAGGCTCATATCGCCTATTTCGTCAAGAAACAAGGTTCCCCCATGCGCTTGTTCAAATTTTCCAATTCGCTGCTTTATCGCGCTGGTGAAACTGCCTTTCTCATGTCCAAACAGTTCGCTTTCTATCAGCTCGGAAGGTATGCTGGCGCAATTCACCTCCACCAAGGGCATGTTTGCACGCGGACTCTTTTCGTGTATCCAACGTGCTACCAGTTCTTTGCCGGTTCCATTTTCTCCGGTCACCAATACACGGGCTTCGGTAGGGGCAACCTTTTCAATGGTTTCTTTAATTTTGGTGATGGCCGGTGTTTCGCCAATAATGTCGTAGGTCTTGGAGGCTTTTCTTTTCAGTACCTTGGTCTCCGAAACCAGGTTATTCCTGTCTACCGCATTGCGAAGGGTTATGAGCAGGCGGTTCAAATCCGGTGGCTTGGTGATAAAATCATAAGCACCTTTTTTGGTCGCTTCTATCGCCATTTCTACCGTACCATGGCCCGAAATCATTACCATTGGGGTGTCGGGGGCAATGGCCTGAACCCGGTCCAGTAATTCCATGCCGTCGATGCCGGGCATTTTTACGTCACTTAAAATGACATCGTAACTGTTTTTTTGCAACAATTGCAAGCCTTTAGTGCCGTCTTCTGCTACGGTTACTTCGTATTTTTCGTAAGTTAAAATTTCTTTTAATGTTTCCCTGATGGCAGCTTCATCATCAATGACCAAAATCGATGGCATAAGTGTATATATTTTTTTACAATATTATGTAAAATTCATTGGACATTCGGCACTGATTGGTGGATGTTATCCACCTCTTATCAATATTTAAATTAAGCCTTTAATCAATTGATAAATAAATATTTAAACCTTTAAAAACCACACCATTTGCAATAGTGACAAAAGGGCGGGTTCTGGTTGCCCATTTTTTACTCCCTTTTTAACGTGAAGAAAAAATACCATAAAAAACTTGCACATTAGGGTGGAAACCCCCAAATTTGTGGATTAACGGTTTTACCGCAGTATTCATGAAGAAGAGAATTATTTTGGTGTTGATTGCCGCAGCAGTGCTGCCTTTCAAGGGGTTTTCTCAGCAAGATCCTTATTACACCCATTATGCATTCAACAAAATCCTGTTCAACCCCGCCTACGCTGGTGCTTCAGGTAGTTTTTGTGTAAATGCCAATGCTCACCGTCAGTGGATGGGATTGTCCGACGAAACCGGTTATTTCAAGACACAATCAGGTGCTGCTCCGGTCAATTTTATTGACAATATCATGCCCAAAACCAACGCATTTGGTTTTACCGCTCCCATCAATATCAAAAATGCTGCAGGCGTAAGTACCAACTATGGCGGTGCTTTCCTGAGTTTTGTGAATGATGTTGTGGCTTATGAGTCCAATACCTATCTAAGGGGTGGTTTGGCCGGAGCCTATAACATGAGCGACGGAAGTAGCATCCGCCTTGGGTTTGATGTTACCAGCATCACCCGCCAGATTGATGGTACCAAAATGCGTGCACACGACCCCAATGATCCTTTGGTTCCCACAAACAAACAAGGCGATACCAAAACAGAACTGGGAGCTGGCGTGTGGTACTCAAATCCGAATGTAAAAGACCTTTATGTTGGCTTATCTGTATCGCATTTGAATCCTAAAGAATACAACTACGCCGCCTCCGGTGGAGCTATCAATGTAAAGTCAGCAAGGCACTTCTACCTAATGGGTGGTATGTCCATTCCCCAGTTCTTGGGAAATCCTGCCTTAACCCTCGATCCAAGCGTTATGATTAAAACGGTTGCAGAAGAAGGTGGATTTGTGAAGCCGCAGTTCACACCGCAAGGCGTGGTTACCTGGAACAATACCTTCGCTGGTGGCCTGTCTATCCGTGGACAAGGTGTTGGTTTGGATGCCGCATCTATATTGCTGGGATATTATCCCCCCATTAAAGGTAACAGTCCCAATGGACAAGGTACACAATTGTTCCGCATAGGGTACTCCTATGATATCACACTGCAAAGCCTGCGCCGCAGCAGCAACGGTACCCACGAACTACAGGTTAACTATTGTTTCAAAATTGCGCTTCCCGAGCGCGTGGAAAAGGTTTATCGCCACCCACGCTACATGAACCGCTCTAAAGATTTGGAATAATTAAATAAAGGTTACACAATAAATTAATTAACAACAACGTTTAAATAGTTGAAGTCAAAAAAAAGTTGCGTATTAAATACAAAAACCTATTTTTGCAACTTCACGATAAACACACCAAAACGAAACTGCCAGATGAAAAGGAAAATAATCAGCAGAATCATCAGTGAAAACAATATGCTAAACAAACTGGTGCAAACATTCTCAAACAGTAAGCTTCGCGGGGCTGTCATCACAGCATCCATTGTGCTGTTTGCATGTGGCCCCGCCGACACAGGCGATCTTACCGGCGTGCCCAACAGAAGGCCGTGGTTCCACCCTCAACCTCCTGGAACAATTTATGTTCCTTCAGGAACTTTCCACACAGGTCAATCCGGTCAGGATGTCTTCCAGTCTTACCTGGAGCCAAACCGCCAAATGACCATTGTGGCATTCTGGATGGATGAAACCGAAATCACAAACAACGAATACCGCCAATTTGTGGTAAACGTGCTTGATTCAATAGCACGCTACAAACTGGACGATGATCAGTATTTCCTTCCTGAAAATGATGAAGGAGAGCGGTTTATCGACTATTCACGCGAGTTGGATTGGGTAAAACACAAAGAAGATCTTGCAGACCTTTATTATCAAGGTGCAGAACGCTTCCGTGGACTTCCTCAGATCGATACACGTAAAATTATGTACAAATACCAGTGGTTTGACTACTTCAGCGCTGCCAACCAGGACCGCGACAAGTACAATCCTATGGACCGTTCCAAGTTTATCAAGGATGAGGAAACCCTCATTTACCCTGATACGCTTTGTTGGGTACGTGATTTCACCTACAGCTTCAACGAGCCTATGGCACGCGTTTACTTCTGGCATCCAAAATATGACGACTATCCTGTCGTTGGTATCAACTGGCACCAGGCAAACGCATTCTGTGTATGGCGTACCATCCGCAAAACCACTTACTGGCAGCACAACGGACTTCCAAATACCGAAGATTTCCGTTTGCCAACAGAATATGAGTGGGAATATGCTGCCCGTGGAAACAGGATTGGTAACAAATACCCATGGGGTGGTCCTTATACCAGAAACAGCAAAGGTTGTATGATGGCTAACTTTAAACCCCTGCGTGGTAACTATGGCGCAGATGGTGGTGTATATCCCGTACGTGCCGATTCTTACTTCCCCAATGACTTTGGATTGTATAACATGAGCGGTAACGTTTCTGAGTGGACAAGCACTGAATATCAGGTTTCCAACAATGCCATTGTGCATGACCTAAACGGTCAAAACTACCGCAGGGTTCCTGAAAGGGGAGAAGGAAGCAATGTGCCCGTAAGCCTGAAGCGTAAAGTAATACGCGGTGGTTCATGGAAAGATGTAGCCTACTTCATCGAAAATGGTGCTCGTACCTACGAATACCAGGATACAAGCAAATGCTATGTGGGTTTCCGTTGCGTTCAAACTTACATTGGTCGCTCTAACCGCGACAAAAACTAATTCTTACTAAAACAACTAAAAAAAAAACAAAATAACTACTATGGAAAAAAGTTTCTTTGAAAGCAAAAGGTGGAAAGTAACCATGAGCTACGTTTATGGTTTGGGTGCAGCGATTGTAATTGCTGGAGCACTTTTTAAAATCATGCACTGGAAAGGTGCTGACCTTATGCTAATTGTGGGTATGGGTACGGAGTGTCTAATCTTCGTTTTTTCTTCATTTGAACCGGTTCACATGGATCCGGATTGGTCATTGGTTTATCCAGAATTGTCTGGTGGCGAAGCCCAGGAGCGTGGTGGAAAGAAACAAGGTTCAGTTACCCAACAACTTGATTCCATGTTGGCTGAAGCCAAAGTAGGTCCTGAATTGATCCAAAGCCTTGGTACAGGTTTGCAAAGCCTGAGCACCAACGTAAAAGAAATGGCAAACCTTTCGAACGCAGCTGTAGCTACCAACGAGTATGCAGACAGCGCTTCAAAAGCGGCTAAAAATATGCAGGAAATCAGCAACAGTACTTCAATGGTTGCCGATTCTATGGGTTCTTTGAGCGGTGGTCTTTCTAATCTGGTTAACAACCTTGCTGCCAGCGAAAACGAAACCTTGAAATTTAAAGAAGAAATTGCCAAACTGAATGGCAATCTGGCTAGCCTGAACACCGTTTACGGTAACATGCTTAGCGCTATGGGTGGTTCCCGTTAACCTGTCAATTTTTATTACCACATAATTAATATAAAGGAGAATAAACATGGCAGGTGGTAAAACTACACCACGTCAGAAGATGATTAACATGATGTATCTCGTGTTAACCGCTCTGCTGGCGTTGAACGTGTCCAAAGAAATTATCAAATCATTCAACCTGATTGAGAATTCACTCAATACATCAACCAGCAACATCAAGGCCAAAAATGACATGACCTTGAAAGCCATTGGTAAGGAAGAAAATGAAAGTGCAAAGGCAGCAATGGTCCTCGCCAACGATGCCAAGAAAATTACAGATCAGTTCGAGAAGAACCTGGATGCTGTAAAGGTTGACCTTGAGATTTTGTCCGGTGGACGAAGCAAAGATCCCCAGGGAATGTTGGTAAAGGGTGGTGTTGCAGAGTTGTCGCAAGGTGATAACATGGAATTACACTCCAATTATTTCTTGCTTGAAAACAAGCCTCAAAGACCAGACAAATCTGCCTGGGCTTTTGCCCCAGCAGGTAAAATGCGTGGCGATGCTGTATTCGAATCCATCAACAAAACACGCGATGACCTTTTGGCGGTGCTGGATAAAGCCATCAAAAACCCAAATCTTGGTGGTAAGGATGACAAAGGCGAAACAAAAAGGTTGCTGGAAGATGCAAAAAACGGGTTAAAGCAAAAAACTGCGTTGATGGCTGAAAATACCAAAAATTCTGAAGGTCGTGAACAAAAGTGGGTTTCCATGTATTTGGAACATTCACCTTTGGCAGGCGTATTTGCCCTGTTGAGTAAATATACCAACGATGCAAGGTCTCTGGAATCTGAAGTAACTGCTACTTTGGCCAAAGCGGTAAACGCGTCAGACTTCAAATTCGACAAACTGGCTGCTGTAATTTCAGCACCTAGCAGTGCAATCATGCAAAACCAGACGTATGAAGCAGACATCATGCTTGCTGCATACAACTCAAAAGCTCAAATGAACATCTCCGTAGGAGGTTCACCAGTTGAAATCAAAGACGGTATCGGTAAATACAAGGTTACCGGTGGCTCACCTGGCGAATTCAACTACAAGGTAAATATCGCGGTACCAGGTCCTGGTGGCAAGCTTGAAAATTTGGTTGCTGAAGCCAAATACAGCGTATTCCCGCCAATGGCCGCAATTTCTGCAGATGAACTTAACGTATTCTACGTTGGTTTGGACAACCCAATCTCAGTTGCTGTAGCCGGTGTAGATTCCCGTAACGTAATGGTTACTTCAAGTGCCGGTAATTTACAGCCAATAGGCGGCGGAAAATACAAAGTATTGTTTCCTGCACGTCAGGGTAACGAAGCTATCGTTTCCGTATCTGCGAAAATGGGAGATGGCAGGGTAGTACCTATGGGTTCTAAGAAATTCAAAATCCGTAACGTACCACGTCCTGTTTTCCGTGCAGGTGCTATTTCCTTTGATAAGCCTGTAGCATTGTCAGCATTGATGGCTCAGTCATCAGCAGTAGCTATCCTGGAAAACTTTGTATATGATGGCGTTAAGTACAATATCCAAGGTTTTACCTTCACTGGAATAGGAAGATCTGGTCCTAAGAAAACTTCAGTATCAGGTCCTTCTTTGCAGGCAATAAAAGGCATCTTGGGTGGCATGAGGGCTGGTGAGTTCGTAATGTTCTCTGACATTCGTGCCGTAGGTCCATCTGGTCCTGTATTTCTTGAAAACGTAAGCGGAATGCTTCAATAATTGTAATAAAAATTTAGATATGAAAAAGGGATTATTAATCGTTGCAACCTGCCTGTTCGCCTTACATGGCTACAGTCAGGATTGGGGTTGGGGCGATTCCGGCGGCTCTGGCACTGGATCAAAGGGCTCTACCACAGGAACCACCTCTAAAACAGGTACCGGTGCTGCTTCTTCTGGAGCATCATCAACTGCAGGCGCAGCATCTTCAGGTGCCGCTGCATCACCTACATTAGCTGTTCCAACCATTGGAACCCACTACGATGATGCCCCTGCTTTTCACCGCGAAACTCCTTTTACCACCAATGATGGTCGTCCGGGTATCGATGAAGCAGTAGTTGTTTCATATCCTTACCTGCGCGAAGCGGATCTGAAATTCAGACGCCGCATCTGGCGCCGCATTGATTGTCGTCAAAAGATGAATCGCTCATTCACCTGGCCTAAAAACCCGGTAACCCAAATCATTTATGAAGCGGCAACCAAAGGTTTGGTGCGTGGTTATCAGACAGATTCACTGAACAGGTTAAAAACGCCTGAGGATTGCTACAAAGAAGGCTCTAAGCTTATTGTTACACAAATCCAAAACTGGCGTAACCCCGAAGACAATGAAGATTTGGTAGACACTGCCTACTATGATGTTTTCAAATGGGACAAAATTGTACGTTTCGAAATAATGGAAGATTGGTTGTTTGATTACAAACACGGTGAATTGAGACCCCGCATTATCGCTATTGCGCCAATGTATGAAGAAAAATTCCCGAATGGTCAAACCTACGAACTTCCTTTGTTCTGGATTAAAATGGATGATTTGAGACCAACCCTGGCTAAATCTGAAGTTTACAACCGTTACAATGATGTCATGCGTATCAGCTGGGACGATTTGTTCAACCAGTATCGCTTGTTTGACAGCTACATCGTTAAAACCACCGACTGGGATGACCGTTACCTGAGCAACAAAACCGAATTTCAACAGGATCCGGTTGCCATGTTGCTTGAGGCGGAAAACATCAAAAACGATTTGTTCATTTTCGAACACGATCTTTGGGAGTTTTAACCACAAATAATATTATTACATTAAATCCCGGCTTTAACACCGGGATTTTTTGTTTAATAGGGAAACCAATCAAATACCATATTTAGTTGATAATTTCCTGCAAATACATTATTTTTGCCGTTCGTTTTGAAAGACGCAATTACAGGTCTGGAGGCATTTGATATTGAATTCGTTAAACTGAATGAGGGCGAACACGTATTCAATTTTAGGCTTGATAAGAAGTTCTTTGAGGCATTTGATAACGAGGAGATTCTCGCTGCTAATATAAAGGTGGAAGCACTGTTGGAAAGATTTCCAACGCTGATGAACCTTCAATTGCAGTTGAGTGGAACAATGGCTGTGAGTTGTGATCGTTGTTTGGTGGCATTAGACATGCCTACAACAACCGAACACACGGTTATTTACAAGTTTGTGCCGGAAGGTGCAAATCCCGTCCATTCATCAGGAGAATCTGAATTTGTGGTATTAACCCATCAGGATCATACCATAAACCTCGCGCAAGATTGTTATGAAACGGCGCTATTGTCGTTGCCCATGATTCGCAACTGTGATGATTTGGAAACAAAACCCTGCAATCAAGAAATGCTCGCAAAGCTGAACGATTTGTCCCATGAGGAAGAGGAAAGCTCTGATCCACGCTGGGATAAACTAAAACAACTGTTAAAAAATAAATAAATATAAGCAATGGCACATCCTAAGCGAAAGATTTCCAAAACCCGCCGCGACAAGCGTCGTACCCACGACAAACTTGAAGTTCGTCCAATGATTGCTGATCCTGTTACAGGAGATGTATCGTTATACCACCGTGTTAACCTGGAAACCGGCATGTATCGTGGCCAAAAGGTCATGAAGGGCCGCAACGAGGCTTAAGCATGAGAATTGGCGTGGATGCGATGGGAGGGGATTATGCCCCTCTGGAAGCCATAAAAGGCGCTTATGAAGCGGCCCGCATTCATAGTGATTATCAAATTGTACTTTTTGGCGAGAAAAACGCCATAGAAGAGGTATGTCTTTCCTGCGACATTGACGCCTCTATTTTTGAGATTGTAGATTGTCCTTCCATCATTGAAATGGGAGAGCATCCCGTTAAAGCATTTGCTTCAAAGCAAGATTCCAGCATAGCAGTTGGTTTTCGGCATTTGGCTGAAGGCAAAATAAGCGCTTTCCTAAGTGCAGGGAATACCGGTGCAATGCTCGTAGGGTCGTTGATGACCGTTAAAGCAATACCCGGTATCGACAGGCCATGTTTAACCTCCATCGTTCCAAGGCTAAATAACCATCCCGGGTTGTTGCTGGATGTAGGTGCTAATGCGGATTGTAAACCTGAGCATCTTCAGCAATTTGCTTTGCTGGGTTCTGTGTTTTACAGCGCTGTAAATAAAGTAGAGCATCCTAAGGTTGGTTTGTTGAATATTGGAGAAGAAGACGAAAAAGGCAGTATTTTAAGCAGGGCTGCACACGGCCTGCTGAAAACTACCGGTGGGATTAATTTTGTGGGCAATGTTGAAGGCAGGGATATCTTCAGCGATGATTTTGATGTGATTGTTTGCGATGGTTTCACTGGAAACGTAGTAATAAAGGTATGTGAGGGAATGTATTACAGGCTTGCAAAACGCGGTATACAAGACGAATACTTTGATAGATTTAACTTTAAGCACTACGGAGGTAGTTCTATTTTGGGCGTAAATGCACCGGTAATTGTGGGGCATGGCATAACCAAAGCAAACACCTTCGTTAAAATGATAGAACTTGCAGCAGAAGAGGTAAGCAGCGGAATGATTCAAAAGATTAAAGATGCTGTTGCTGCTCATGTAAACCCCCAAGCAACTGTATAATGCAAAAAATAACAGCAGCAATAACCGCAGTTGGTGGTTATGTTCCGGAAACGCTCTTAACGAATAAAGATCTCGAAAAAATGGTTGATACCACCGATGAGTGGATCACCACGCGCACCGGAATAAAAGAACGACACATTCTCAGGGAACCCGGAAAAGCAACCAGCGATATGGCTGTTAGGGCTATATTGCCCATGCTTGAAAAGCGTGGGATTTCACCCGAAGAGATTGATGTTATTGTGGTTGGAACCATAACAGGCGATTATATTTTTCCGGCATGTGCAAACATCATTGCCGATAAGATAGGTGCCAAAAATGCATGGGGTTTTGATATAGCCGCGGCTTGCTCAGGATTTCTTTATGCACTTGAAACCGGAAGTCGTTTTATCCAAAGTGGTTACAAAAAGGTACTTGTTTGCGGTTTAGACAAAATGAGTTCAATTATTGATTACACAGACCGCAACACCTGCATCATTTTTGGTGATGGTGGTGGATGTGTATTGCTTGAACCCAATACCGAAGGGTACGGCGTTTTGGATTCCGTGTTGCGCATGGACGGCAGTGGCAGGGAGTTTTTGTTTCAGCCAGCCGGAGGATCAATGAATCCCCCAACAATGGAAACCGTAACCAACAGACAACATTACGTTTATCAGGAAGGTAAAACCGTATTTAAATTTGCGGTAACCAACATGGCAGATGTTAGTTATAGCATTATGGAACGTAATGGCTTGACCTCAGAATCGGTGGATTGGCTGGTTGCGCATCAGGCCAACCTTAGGATTATTGATGCCACTGCAGAACGCATGGGGCTAGACAAGGAAAAAGTACTGGTTAACATAGAACGCTACGGTAATACCACCGCAGGTACCTTGCCCTTGCTGATGTTTGATTTTGAAAAGCGCTTCAAAAAAGGAGATAACTTGGTTCTTAGCACCTTTGGTGGTGGGTTTACCTGGGGCAGTATCTACCTGAAATGGGCCTACGACACTAATTAATTGTTTTTTCTAAAACAGCCTTAAACAGGTAATCACCATCTGTTTCCGCTCCACCTGAGTATCCGGAGGATATGGGTTTTAAATTGAGCTGACGGGTGAAAAATTCCACATTGTTTTCGTTTTCCTTTTCAAAAACAGAGCAGGTTAAATAGATAAGTTTACCGCCATTTTTTAGGAAACGTTGTGCGTTTGCGACAATTTGCTGTTGTCTGGCAGCATAGGCTTCCAAGGAGTAAGAATCAAATGCAGTAAGGGACTCGGGGTTTCGGCGCCAGGTTCCACTACCGGAACACGGAACATCACAGACGATAACATCAAAGACCGGTTTGGGAATTCGCATTTTTTCATTGAAGGTGATGCTGCTTTGTGGACTTGAAATGTCATTTACCCCTGAAATCGGCAGTGCCAAATGCAATTGGTTGAATCTTTCAATGGCATTATCCACCATTTTGGACCTTATATCAGATATGTAAAGGGTGGCTTTAGGTGCCAGGTTAACAATGTTGATAGACTTTCCGCCGGCACCACAGCATGCATCCCAGATTAATTCAGCGTTTTGAAAATCCTTTTCCTGCAGACATTGCTGGCTGCCAATATCCTGTATGATGCACAAGCCCTGGCTAACCGCCAAATCAACGTTTCCGCTATTGATGCTAAAACTGCAAGGGTAAGGCTCTTGGTAAGGAATTTGTTGGCGGTTTAAAAACAGAAGCAAAGCATCCCTTTTTTGAGGCCATGTTTTTAGCCATACAGGTGCTGCTTTTCCAAACCAGTTATTCAGTTCTGCAATCCCAAAATTTTGGGAAAGCAAATGGCTGAAATGGGAATATGGAGACCATTCCTCCGATAAAAGATTACAAACATCATGAAAGCTGAATGCGCCGGTTTTATTTGGGAAATAGGATTGAACGACAGGTGTTAGACCTTCCAGGTTTGGATTGGTTCGCAACAAACCGAAGGCCAGTTTTTGGCTCAGCGACAATGTTTTACCCCAATTCCCCAGACGCCAGTATGAATAAAAGGCTTCTTTATAAAATTTGCGGTCTTTGCTCCCAAATTGAGGGTGCTTGCGAAAAACATCCTTTAGCCACAAATGAAAGGGTTGCCGAAAATCATATTCAGCCAAAATGCCCTCGGCAATGCGCAATCTGTTATCTAGCCTGCTCAGGGTTCTACTTCCTCCCTCAACCCGTCGGAAATACGAATAAAGTGAATGCCATAATTGAGGAATTGATTGCCATGCTGCCTTAGCAGGATGTGGCTGATGAATCCGCGGTAGTCCATGTTCAGGGTTTGCTGGACAAAAGAATCCCCGAATGCCATTAATCCATATCCCAGAAAAGTAGCCTGATCATAACCGATATATGCGTATTTGCTCGGTTCGCTGTAGTATGATTCGTAATACAAATCTTCAAAAGCTTCCGATAGGGTATCACCCGGAGTTGCAATGGTTACTTCGGGATACAGGATATTTGGCTCGTCTTTGTTAACCACAGTTTTGTAGTTTCCATGCCAATCCTGATGCGCAATAATCCAGCTTCGCTTTTTATTCTTGATTATTTTCTCAAGGTCTGCTTTAACAGCGGTATTCTCAATGGTGTTGAAAATGATAATGCTGTCTGGTCGTGTAATAGGGCTGCTTAACCTGCCATTTGCCAGGGTTAAGGTTTTAACATTTGTGATTCCCAGGTTTTTGCAAGCCAGTTTCACCAACAAAGCATCTGCCTTTGATTTGCTGTTGGCATCGGTAATGATGAAATACCGATGTTTGGGGAATAGTTTGAATGCCTTTTCTGCAGTGGCTTTCAAGCGAATGCTATCCGGAGCGAAGAAATTGACGATGTTTTGGTTCGTTGCTGTTGGTTTGTAATATTTCAGTGGAGAAACCAGATACATGGATTTATTATGGCAATACGCAGCCATTTTTTCCATAGGGCCCTGATACACAGGACCAATAATGATACTGGCCTGGTTTAGCTCATCATTGCTGATGATGTTTTCCAGTGCTGCGCTGTCTTTTTCGCTGTCAAAAACGCGGATTTTGGCTTTAAATCCTTCGGCCTCCAGTTGTTGAGCGCCCATCAAAAAGCCTTGGTAGTAATCCAGCATGGCTTCACCAACGGCACTGTGGTTGCCACCTGATTTGAAGGGTAGCACCAGATCGATACGGTATTCCTTTTGGTGGTTTTTTTGCGCGAGCAGGGGACTTGCATTGGATGCAAAAAGCAGGATAAATACAATATGGTAAATGTATTTGATCATTCCCATTCAATGGTAGCCGGTGGTTTTGAGCTTATGTCGTAAACAACGCGATTTATACCACGCACCCGGTTGATGATGGTATTGCTGATGTCAGCGAGGATTTCGTAGGGGATATGTACCCAATCGGCGGTCATGCCATCGGTGCTGGTAACTGCGCGCAAAGCCACAACTTGCTCATAGGTTCTTTCATCGCCCATAACACCAACACTGTGGATTGGGAGTAAGATGGTACCTGCCTGCCAGATTTGGTCATACCATCCATAGGATTTTAGTTTTTCCATATAAATGGCATCGGCTTCCTGAAGCAGGTTTACTTTTTCGGGTGTGATATCGCCCAATATACGAATGGCCAAACCGGGTCCTGGGAAGGGATGCCTGTTTAGGATTTCAGCAGGTAGGTTGAGCGCTTTGCCAACGCGCCTTACCTCATCCTTGAACAAAGAACGCAATGGTTCTACGATGCCCAGGTGCATGGTTTCGGGCAGTCCGCCCACATTGTGGTGGCTTTTGATGGTTGCGCTTGGTCCGTTTACGCTTACGCTTTCAATCACATCAGGGTAAATGGTGCCCTGTGCTAACCATTTGGCATCCTTAATTTTCTTTGCTTCATCCTGGAATACTTCCACAAATACCCTTCCAATAATTTTGCGTTTCGTCTCGGGGTCAGAAACACCTTTTAATTCATCATAAAAACGCTGCGATGCGTCAATACCGTGTATATTCAGGTTGAGTTGTTCGTATGCTTCTAAAACTTCGTCAAATTCATTTTTACGCAACAAACCATTGTTGATGAAGATGCACTGTAACTGCTCACCAATTGCTTTGTTAAGCAACAATGCTGCAACAGAACTGTCCACACCACCGCTTAATCCCAGGATAACGGTATCAGAACCTACTTGTTCTTTTATTTGTTGAACCGATTCATCAATGAAATGGCCCGGGGTCCAATCGCCGGTGCACTGGCAGATTTTGAATAGGAAATTGGAAAGCAATGCAGGTCCTTCGGTACTGTGGTAAACTTCGGGATGGAATTGTATTCCAAAAGCGGCCGGATATGCATTTAATTGAAACGCTGCAACGGGAATGGATGCCGTGGTTCCAATTACAGTAGCCCCTTCTGGTACTTGGAGAATGGTATCGCTGTGGCTCATCCAAACCTGACTTTCATAGGAGAGACCGTCCAGCAATGCATTGGATTCGCCGGTTTGAACGAGGGTGGCCCTTCCGTATTCTCGGTGAGCGCTTTTGCCTACTTCACCGCCTAATTTTTTCGCCATCAATTGCGCTCCATAGCAAACGCCAAGTGTTGGGTATTGGGAGATGAATTGTTGCAGGTCAATGTCCGGTGCTTTGGTTTCATTAACTGAACTCGGGCTTCCGGAAAGTATGATTCCCTTTACCGTTTCATCGGGTTTTGGGTGGTGGTTGAAAGGGTGAATTTCGCAATAAACATTAAGCTCCCTGATTCTGCGTGCAATGAGCTGGGTGTATTGAGAACCAAAGTCTAATATGAGGATTTTATCGGTCATGGATGATACTGCGAAATTACGTTAATTAATGGCTCAAATTTGTAGGGATTTCAACAAAATATTAGGCAAATATTGGGCCCAAAATCTGTTAAAGAAGGGTAAACTGCGGTTTTAGCAGGGTAAATGATTTTCGGTGATGGATATTGCTGCCCAAAGAAGCGATAGCCTTGCGGTGAGCGGGGGTGGGGTAGCCGGCATTGGAATTCCAGCCATAATCCGGAAAATCCAAGTGCAGTTTTTCCATGATTTCATCGCGGTGGGTTTTTGCCAAAATGCTGGCTGCTGCAATGGCGGTAAAGCGCTCATCTCCCTTAATCATGGTGGCATGCGGAACTTGTTGATATGCTTTAAAACGGTTCCCATCGACCAATAAAAACAATGGCTTTGTGGTTAATTGATCAAGGGCGCGGTGCATGGCCAGAATGCTTGCATTTAGGATATTTATTTGGTCAATTTCCTCCGGTGAACAGCTGCCTACAGCCCAAGCAATGGCTTGTTTTTCGATGATGCTGCGCAATTCATTTCGGTGGTTTTTGTTTACCTGTTTACTGTCGTTAAGCAGTGGATGGTGAAAATCCGGGGGTAAAATAACAGCAGCAGCAACCACAGGTCCTGCAAGGCATCCTCGTCCGGCCTCGTCTGTGCCGGCTTCAGGGAAAATGCCGCTATGGTTATTGATTAATGGCATTTATGCTTTAAAATGAATGCTCAAGGCCTTGCGGTATTTGGTAAATACCTCCCAAGCCTGATAGCGGCATATTTGCAGACCTGCAATCCCATCAAGTATTCCACGTTTAAAAAAGTAATTTCGCATAAACTTAAACAGCGGACTGAAAACCATTTTCACCAGCAATTGCGGCCATGGCTTATGCGCTAATTGTGTTGCAGCAATTTGGGCGAATTTTTTTGCTTGTTGCACCATCGCTTCATGGGTCGGGTAGGTGTTGTGAAGGATGTTTCCGGAAAGGTGCTTTTGGCTTTGATTGGGCGATAATTCAAAGCGGTCATGGGGATTCACCCCGGTCCAGGTGCCGCAACCGTTTTTCCAGATCCTGAGTTTTGCATCGGGATACCAGCCGCAGGTTTTGATGGGTTTTCCGCAGTAAAAGTTCAGCCGGTTCATGGTGAATCCTGAACAATTGGGGAGGCCACTGTTTTTTAATGCTACAATTTGCTGCAACAGTTCCTGGTCTGGTTGCTCATCGGCATCCAGGCTAAAAATCCAGTCGCCTGTTGCCAGGTCTTTTGCGCGATTCTTTTGCTGGATATGTCCATCAAAAGCGTGTTGCATGAATCGTACCGATTTTTGAAGGCAAATTTCTTCTGTACGGTCGGTAGAAAAGCTGTCCAGCACCACGATCTCATCAGCAATGGATTTGACAGCATCAATGCATGCGCCAATGTTGTTTTCTTCGTTTTTGGTGATGATCACTACCGTCAGCGATGCCATACAGCAAAGAAAAGGTATTTTTGGATTGGCAATTTGAAAAAAAAAGGGAACACCGGCTCCGGCGTTCCCCTTTTAAAATCAGGATAATGATTGTTTATACGTGCTTCAATAGCTGAACTTCGCAAGCAATTTTCACTTCGTCGGCAACCAAGAATCCACCGGATTCCAGCGGTGCATTCCAAATCAATCCCCATTCTTGTCTGCTGATTTTGCCCTCAAGGACAAAACCTGCTTTGGTATTTCCCCATGGATCTTTGGCAATTCCCTCGAAAGAAACATTCAATTGAATTGGCTTAACCTCGCCCCGAATGCTCAGGTTTCCGTTCAACAGGTAATTTCCGTGGGTATCTTCTTTCAGGCCTGTGCTGCTAAAGCTGATGGGGGGATAGTTCATGGCATCGAAAAAGTCCGGACTTTGCAAATGAACGTCGCGCTGTGTATCGCCGGTGTTCAATGAAGCTAATTTGGCGGTGAAGTTGATGGTGGCTTTTCCAAAATCTTCTCCCTGTGTTTCCACAGTAGCTTCATAATCATTAAAACTTCCGGTAACGGTAGTAATCATAAGGTGCCTTACCTTAAATTGAATGTGCGAGTGACTCTTGTCAATGGCCCATTTTGTTTTTGATGTGGTTGCTTGTTCTGACATATTGGTAAATGTTAAAACACAAACTTAATAAAATAAATTTGTTCAAACAAATAAAATGATCTAAATCAACTTATGTTATGATTCAAGTCTTAAAACCGAATAAAAATGGGGATGTTGTTCAGATTTTATTGAAATGGTCGTTAATTCGTTGGTTAAATGGAAACCGGTGTATCCCTACTTTCTAAACTGCCTGGAACAGGTACAACGATTTTTTCTGTCATGTCTGCATTGGCTGCGGAATGCGGTGCGGTGAATCTTGCTCAGGGTTTTCCTGATTTTAATTGTCCGGACAGGCTCATGGATTTGGTAAACCAGTATATGCGAAAGGGCATGAATCAATATGCGCCAATGCCGGGAGTACCCGAGCTGAGAAAACGGATTGCAGAAAAAACGAAAAACTTATATGGTGCTGAATATGACTGGCAAAGTGAAATTACGGTTGTCGGGGGTGCCACACTTGGGTTGTTTTGTGCCATTAGTGCTGTGGTTCGGGAGAATGATGAAGTGATTGTAATAGAACCTGCATATGACAGTTACATCCCCGCCATTACCTTGAACGGAGGAAAACCGGTGTTTAGCAAGCTGAAGTATCCCACGTTTCAAATCAACTGGCAGGAAATAAAAAAGCTCATCAATTTTAAAACGCGTGCCATTATCATTAATTCGCCACACAACCCAACAGGAATGGTGATGGGCACGGATGATATGCTGCAACTGGAGAAATTGACCGAGGATACCGATATTGTGGTAATCAGTGATGAGGTTTACGAACATATTTTATTTGACGGGCAGGCCCACCAGAGTGTTTGCAGGTTTCCTTCACTGGCTTCGCGTAGTTTTATTATTTCATCCTTTGGTAAAACCTACCATACCACGGGATGGAAGCTTGGTTATGTAATTGCTCCGGAGAAATTGAGTGTTGAATTCAGGAAGATTTACCAATTTGTGGCTTTCAGCACGAGCACTCCTGTGCAATACGCATACGCTGATTTTTTGGAAGATGAATTGCATTACCTCACCTTGCCCCAATTTTATCAGGCAAAGCGGGATTTGTTCAGGGAGCTGGTTAAACCTTCAAGGTTTAAATTACTGGACTGCAGCGGCTCCTATTTTCAATTGCTGGGATACGAAAAAATCGGCAACGAGCAGGACTATGATATGGCCGTAAAACTTACCCGTGAGCAAGGTATTGCATCTGTTCCGGTGAGTGTATTTTACCATGATAAAACCGATAATCATGTATTGCGTTTTTGCTTTGCCAAAAGCGAAAACACCTTAAAACAAGCTGCACAGATTTTATGCAACCTTTAAACATCAGGGCTGTTCAAACCGACATCGTTTGGCAAAATGCCAGTGCCAGCCTACAATTGCTTGATGCCAGGATAAGCAATGCTGTGGAAGGTGAAATTGTGGTATTGCCGGAAATGTTTGCCACAGGATTTACCATGGAGCCTGAAACCCAGGCCCAAACAATGGACGGAGAAATTGTAGGCTGGATGAAAAAACAAAGCCGAAATAGGGTAGTCTGCGGCACGGTAGCCATTGCCGAAGCGGGTAATTACCATAATCGTTTCATTTGGTGCCAGGATGGTGAAGTAACGCACCATTATGATAAGCATCACTTATTCAGCCACGGTGATGAACAAAAGCATTACATGGCGGGCAACGCACATTGCCTTATAGAATACATGGGTTGGAAAATAAAGCCTTTTATCTGTTATGACTTGCGTTTTCCGGTTTGGTGCAGAAACACAGACTGGGCCCACCTTTATCTGTTTTGTGCCAATTGGCCTGCGGTTAGGATTCAGGCTTGGAAACAGCTGTTAATGGCCCGGGCGATTGAAAATCAGTGCTTTGTTTTGGGTGTGAACAGGATAGGGGCAGATGGAATGGGAATTGCCCACAACGGTCAATCTGTGCTGATTGATGCCAAAGGAAACGAACTGGCTATAGTAAATGAAAACAATATGGATTTAATCGAATCAATAGATTCGAAAACACTGCTTGAATACAGAAAAGTATTCCCTGTTTTGAATGATGCAGATGAATTTAGGTTTTTTTGAGATTGGTCACCAAAAGAACAGCCCAAATTGGGGTGCAAAAGAAGATAAATAGATAACTTATTGGTAATCGTTCAATAAATCACACAATTTTATATCCAATATTGCACACACTTTTTTAATGCGATCCAGCGTCATTTTTTCAGGCATTTTTTCACACAATGAATAGGATTGTTGTGTGATATGCAACTTCTTAGCGATGTACTCCTGGCTAAAACCACGGGTAGAGCGGATGGCTCTAATCTTCTCAGAAAGTGTTTGCTTGTTTGTAGCTTTCATTCTTTTTTTATTACGGTGCAAACTACTAACCATGACACAAGTGGTTGTTGTACTTCACAATGAGTCATTGTTTTTGGTTATTTAGCGCATTTTTTTGCGTCAAAATCAATCCTGTTGCACTTTTTACATTCTATTTCTATACGAATTAAATACTTTTTTATAAAAAAAAGAAAATTTGCAGAATGATTGTGAGCATGAATGTTAATTAGTCTACTACGACACCGCCTTTTTTCACTTCTCCGCCACTGGCCAGCAGCAAATAACTCTTGATGAAAGGCCATAAATCTCCATCCATTACATTTTGGATATTGCTGGTTTCCTCGCCGGTGCGCACATCTTTCACCAATTTATAGGGGTGGAAAACGTAGTTTCGGATTTGCGATCCCCATTCAATTTTCATTTTCGAGTCTTCTATCACCGCGCGGGCTGCATTCCGTTTTTGTATTTCCAGTTCATAGAGGCGGCTTTTCAGCATCTGCATGGCACGCTCACGGTTGGCAAGCTGGCTTCGTTCTGCCTGACAAACCACCACAATTCCGCTTGGGGTGTGGGTAAGCTGTACTTTGGTTTCCACTTTGTTTACATTCTGACCACCGGCACCACCGCTTCGGCTGGTTTGCATTTCAATGTCTGCTGGTTTTAGGTCAATCTGAATGGTGTCGTCCACCATTGGATATACGTATACGCTGACAAAAGAGGTGTGTCTGCGTGCATTGCTGTCAAACGGAGAGATGCGTACCATGCGGTGTACGCCATTTTCACCTTTTAAATAACCAAAAGCAAAAGCCCCGTCTATTTCAAGGC
>CANKVN010000041.1 GCA_947487055.1 Flavobacteriales bacterium | reverse complement strand
ATTGGTGAGTGCCTGAATGGTTTTGGCCCTGTCTTGGGCGCTGATGCCCGTTGTGCAGCCTTGTCCGAGCAAATCTACCGACACGGTAAATGCCGTTTCATGGGTAGCTGTATTGGCGCCCACCATCATGTCCAGGTGGAGGTCTTCACAACGCGATTCGGTAATTGGCACACAGATAAGGCCCCTGCCTTCTTTGGCCATGAAGTTTACCAGTTCCGGGGTCATGTTTTCGGCGGCGGTGAGAAAATCGCCTTCGTTTTCGCGGTTCTCATCGTCTACCACAATAACAACCCTGCCGGCGCGGATGTCATCGATAGCTTCTTGTATGCTGTTTAATTTGAATTCCTCCATGGGTATTGATCCAGCGGGTTTGACAAGTTCTAAGGAAGTTATCATACCTTGATGGTTTGCTTTTGCAAAGTTCGGTAAAAATAAACAAAACCGTTAGTGGCTTACCCCGGTATGCATGCTAAATGTGTTTTGTGTAATAAAATGAGCCGTGGATTTGTATTTCCAACCTAGGCAAGCAAAGGATTGTATCCCTGATGTTGTTACCAGCCCAACAAATCGTCTAAAGCGATAGCGACTTTGTCTGCATTGGGTAGCATTTCTGCTTCCAGTCCCATGTTTAATGGAATTGCCGGCAAATCTGCTGCACCGAGGGTTTGAACGGGTGCATCCAGGAAGGTGAAGCAATGTTGTGCAATACGTCCGGCCAGCGCTTCTGCAAAGGAATTGCGAAGGGTTTCTTCGGTCAATACCAGTACCTTTCCGTGTTTCCTAACCGTATTGAAAACCAGTGCTTCATCGTAGGGTGCAAGGGTTCTTAAATCGATGATTTCTACCTGTCCGGAGAATTTTTTAGCAGCATTCATGGCCCAGTATACGCCCATACCGTAGGTAATAACGGCGCAGGTTTCCCCGCGTTGAACGGCTTGCTCATCTGCTGCCAGCGCAACCCTGCCTTTTCCAAACGGAATCACGTAATTTTCGTCCGGTTCCGGGGTTTTGGCCATTTCTGTGCCCGGCATTTTGCTCCAGTAGATGCCTTTATGTTCGAACATCACCACCGGATTTGGATCATACCAGGCGGCTTTCATCAGTCCTTTCATATCCGCAGCTGTGCTGGGATAAGCGATTTTGATGCCTTTGATGGGTAAAATGCTGCTTTCTACGGTGCCACTGTGGTAAGGTCCGCCACCGCCATAAGCGCCTGTGGGAACACGAATGACCGATGCCACAGGATATTTGCCATTGCTGAGGTAGCAACTTTTACTTAGTTCTTCTACCAGCTGGTTCACCCCCGGCCATATATAATCGGCAAACTGGATTTCCACGATAGGCTTGCAGCCCACCGCACTCATACCTGCCGTGCTGCCTACAATATATGCTTCCTGAATGGGGGTGTTGAACACCCGGTTGTCGCCATATTTCTGTGCGAGGGTTGCCGCCTCGCGGAAAACACCGCCAAGTCGCTTACCCACATCCTGTCCATAAAGCAAGGCTTCCGGGTTGTTTTTCAATATTTCGTCAACCGCATACAGCGCCGCATCCACCATGATGATGGGTTCGCGGCCCGCTGGCTCACGCACCCCCGATTCTTCGGTGATTGGCGTGGGCGCAAACTCATGCAAATACAGCATTTCCGGGGTTGGATCCGCCGCGGCTTTGGCTTTTTCAAAATCTGCGTAGGCTACAATTTCTGCTTCATCGCAAATGGCTTGAAGTGAGCTTTCCGATTCGCCTAAATCCAGCAACAGGCTTTTCAGTCTGGGCATTGGGTCCAAACGCTCGTGTTCTGCTAAATCATCGCGGTACCATTCGCTGCGCACGCCGCTGGTGTGGTGCCCCAGCAACGGGACCTTTACATGCACCAGCATGGGGGCTCTGTTTTCGCGCACAAACTGCACAGCTTTTTCCATGTCGGTGTAGCATTGCACAAAGTCGCTGCCGTTGATGCGCATGCGGCGCATGCCTTTAAAACCAAGTGCATAGTCAAAGGCATCCATGGCGCGCATTTCCTTGCCACTGGCACTGATACCCCAATCATTATCCTGAATCAGGTACAAAATGGGAAGGTTGTGCAAAACCGCCATTTGAAAAGCTTCGGCAACTTCGCCTTCGGTAACGCTGCCATCGCCTAGGCTGCAGAGCACAATGGGTTTTTCGGTTCCGGTGAGCAAGCCCTGGCTGTCCAGGTATTTCAATCCGTGTGCAGCACCGGTGGCCGGAATCACCTGCATGCCGGTTGCACTGCTTTGGTGCGGAATTTTCGGCATATCAGGCCTGCGCAGGGATGGATGAGCATAATAGGTGCGGCCGCCACTGAAAGGATCGTCGGCCTTGGCAAGCAACTGCAGCATCAGCTCATAAGGTTGCATGCCAATGCCCAGCAGCAAGCTTTCGTCTCTGTAGTAGGGATAGGCAAAGTCCATGGCTTTTAGGTGCCATGCGGTGGCCAACTGAATGGCCTCGTGCCCTTTGCTGGTGCTGTGGACATACTTAGTAACCGGACGGTTTTCGTCATAAATGCGGGCCATGCACCGGGAAGTGCACATGGTTTTCCAAGCGAGAAGGAGTATGTCTTTACTGACCATGTAAGCGGTGCAAAGATAAGTTCATTCGGTTTGCGTTTCAGGTTTTTCAACATTTACTGCGCCTGAATTTCTATAAGGACTGAATTGTACAATTCAATGTGCTGTTTAATTGCTTATAGCTATATTGCACCTTTATAAACTTCTTCCATGAGAATACTTGTACTCTTATTGTTGTTCTTAAACATTAGCAATCAATTGGTTGCGCAAACCATAAACGGCAAGGTGGTCGATAAAGGCACCGGTTCAGGAATCCCTTATGCAAACCTTGGATGGAAGGGCGGTGCAGCCACTACCGATAGCCTTGGCGGCTTTTTGATTGACCTTAAAGGCGCAAAAACCATCAACATCAATGCTGTTGACTATCAGGAATTTACCTTTACCTACAACAATACTTCCTTAACCAGGTTGGTGATAGAGCTTGAATCCAATGCCAAAGGGGTGGGCCAGGTAACCATTAGCCATAGCCGCTTGAAAGAAAAATTAAGGGAAAGCCCCGTTACGGTAGAAAGCCTGAACGCCAAAGCCATCAAAGAAACCCCTGCCAGCGATTTTTACGAAGGGTTGGGGCATTTGCGCGGTGTGGATGTTACAGCTGCCAGTCTAGGTTTTCGCATTGTCAATACCCGCGGTTTCAACAGCACCAGCCCGGTGCGCAGCCTTCAGTTGATTGATGGTGTAGACAACCAGGCTCCCGGATTGAATTTTTCCCTGGGTAATTTTCTTGGTGCCAACGAACTGGATGTTGCCAATACCGAAATAGTAGTGGGAGCCAGCAGCGCCTATTATGGTCCCAACGCCTTCAACGGGGTCATCAGCATGACCACCAAAGATCCATGGAAACACCAGGGATTGACCGCACAGGTGAAAATAGGTGAAAGGGATTTTGCCCAATTGATGCTTCGGTATGCCAAGGCATACAAAAACAAGCGCGGAAGAGAGGTTTTTGCCTTCAAAACAGGATTAAGCTACATGCGCGCCTATGATTGGGTTGCAGACAATTATGACCCCACGCTGGACAGCAAGGCCGGGCGAAACAATCCGGGCAGATACGATGCCGTAAACCGCTATGGCGATGAGGTATTTGGAACCGCAGCCAACGATCAGGTTTCGATGGAGAGCCGCAGGCGAACCCCCGGATTGGGAGCTTTTTACCGAGATGGTTATGATGAAAAAAACCTGGTAGACTACAATACCCGCAACCTAAAAACCAATGTGGTGCTGGCCTACAAGCCCAATAACCGCAACGAAATCCAGTACGGGTTTAATTTCGGAACCGGAACCACCGTTTATCAGGGAGATAACCGCTACAGCCTCAATGGGATTTTGTTCTTCCAGAACCGCCTGGAATGGATTGGGAAAAAAGGGCACCTGCGTTTTTATACCACCCATGAAGATGCCGGCAAAACCTACGATGCGGTGCTCACGGCGTTGTTGATGCAAAATGAAGCAAAGCCAGGTGGATATTGGTTTTCAGATTATCAGAATTACTGGTTAAATAACATTGCAGGTAAAGTAAAAAACCTACCGGGCTATTCGAAGCTCGGTACTTTTATTCCCGGCCTGCCAAACTACAACCCCAATTGGGCTTCTGATCAGGATGCTTTGTTGAATAAATTTGCCGATAGCTTATACCGCTGGCATGCCATTACCAGGGAGCAAACCAATAAAGGTACCAATTATCAGGGCCTTACCTATCCGGACCCTTTTTATTCGCGTTTAGAGCCCGGAACCCCTGAGTTTGAGGCCAAGAAAAAAGAATTTACCGAGCGCTACAGCTTTAACAGGGAAGGTGGTCCCACCGGTTCGCGCTTTTACGACCGTTCGGCCCTTTACCATTTAACCGGAGAAAGAAGGTTTAATACAGGTAAATGGAAGTTTACCACAGGTTTTAGCGCCAGGCTTTACCGCCCCAATTCCAATGGAACCATCTTTCTCGATACCGGAAATGTACGCATCAGCAACGCCGAGGCCGGGGCATATGCCGGTTTTGAGCGGAGGTTGTGGAGCAACCGCTGGAAAATCAATGCTACAGCAAGGGTAGACAAAAACCAGAATTTCCCATTGCTCTTTTCTCCGGCAGCTTCTTTAATTTATTCAAAAGACAAGCGCAATACCTGGAGGGGAAGCTTCAGCAGTGCTATTCGAAATCCTACCCTGCAGGATCAATATCTCTACTACAACGTGGGAAGGGCAATTCTGCTGGGCAATAAAAACGGGGTTAAAAATGTATATGAGGTCAATAATTTTATTGATTACCTGAACACCCTGCAGCGCGATACATTGAAGCCAATTAACATAGCGGCAATTAAACCAGAAAGTGTGAAAACCGGTGAAATCGGATACAAAGGGGTGTTGATGAACGGCAAGTTGATGGTAGATGCCGGGTATTATCTCAGTTACTACACCAATTTTATTGGTTATCGGGTGGTGGTGGATGTGCAATTTGATACTGCACTATTTCTGCCAAAAGAAGCCCAGGCTTATCGTGTAGCTTCCAATAGCCGCGATGTGGTGAGCACCCAGGGTTTTTCTGCCGGCGCCAATTATTTCTTTGCCAAGTGCTTTATGGCGGGTGCCAACTGGAGCTGGAATATGCTGGACCGCCGCGGAAGCACCGATGCCCTGATTCCCGCCTTCAACACGCCACGCCACAAATTCAACGTGATGTTTGGTGCTGCTGATATGAACAAACAATTCAGGTTTTTGGGCAAAGACAGAACCATGAAAAATGTGGGCTTTAATGTCAATTTCAAGTATGTGGAAGGGTATCGCTTTGAAGGCTCACCCCAGTTTACCGGCAATGTTCCTTCCTACTGGATGCTGGATGCACAGGTAAACAAAAGCATTCCCAAATGGAAATCCACCCTCAAAATTGGCGCTTCCAACCTCACCAACAATATGGTATTTCAGGTTTATGGCGGTCCCAGAATTGGGCGAATGGCATACATAAGCCTAACCTTTGAGCCCTAATTTTGTATATTTATCATAAAATAACCTATTTTCGCAAATAACTAATCCTTTTCAAACAATGAAAAAACTTTTACTTTCAACTTCTGCTATGCTTATCGCTGTTGCATCTTTTGCACAGGTTAAGTACGTAGATCCTATCTATGATGCGTCTACTGTTACGGTTACAAAAAACGTACAGTATGCTACGCACATCTCCATTCTTCCTGTGTTGTCAGGTGGCAGTCCTGCGCCTGAGAACCTGACCATGGATGTTTACCGCTCAACCGGCAACAACGATGCGGCAAAACCACTGGTTATTTTCTTGCACACAGGTAATTTCTTGCCCCGTTACGGCAACAATGGCCCAACAGGAGCTCGTGATGACAGCGCAACCGCAGCATTTTGTAGCAAACTGGCTCAGCGCGGATACGTAGTAGCAGCAATCAGCTACCGCCTTGGCTGGAATCCAGTAAGCCCTGATGAAAACGTTCGTCGCGAAACCATCATCAACGCTGCTTACCGCGGTGTTCAGGATTTGGCAGCTGCTGTGCGTTTCTTCAAAAAAGATGTTAAAGTTGGTGGAAACACCTATGCCATTGACACTACCAAAATTGCGGTAGGTGGTCAGGGTACAGGCGGTTACGTAACACTGGCTTATGCCACTTTGGATCGTCAGGCAGAAATCCGTTCTGAAAAATTTTATAACCTGAATGCAAAGCGCTGGATGGTTCAGGATAGCACCCTTTTGGGTGACCGTCTGGGTTTCAAAATCCCTGGAACATTGGGTCAATTGTGCCTGGAAAACCACAAAGGCTATACTTCTGATGTACAAATCGCTTTCAACATCGGTGGTGCTTTGGGTGATAGCAGCTGGTTGGAAAAAGGCAGCTTGCCTATCATCAGCGTGCATGGTGTTCAGGATCCTTTCGCTCCCTACAAACTGGGTGTTGTAAGTGTACCTGGTACCAATCCTCCTTTGAACGTAGTAGACGTATCCGGTAGCTATGATGTAATTCAGCGTACCACCAAATATGGCAACAACGCCTCATACAAAGGAAAAGTTTACGACGTTTACACCATGCAGGCCAACAAAATCAATGACGGTTTGGACGGTTTGTTCCCTATCGCAGGTGCTGCAAACGGTTCAGGTCCTTATGAGTGGTGGGACACTACTGCTATCAAGGCATTGGGTCTCCCAAACACAGCAACCATCATTGCCAATGGCAACGCTTCCAATCCTTTGCACAAAATCTTAGGTAAGTCTCGTGCCATCAAGTATGTAGACAGCATCATGGGTTATGTAGCCCCTCGTTTGGCCGTGAGCATGGGTATCGTATCTTCAGTAGGTATGAAAGAAACCAACCTGGCCAGCAACGTTACTGTTGCTCCAAACCCAGCCAAAAACCAAATCATCATCCACAACAACTGGAGCAACCGCAGCCTGATCAGCGCTGAACTGGTTGACCTTAACGGACGCAGCATCCAGAAAATGAACCTGGGTTCTGTTCACAACACCGTTAACCTGAAAGCTTCTGCCGGAATTTACATGCTTCGCATGCAATTCAATGATGGCATCGGTGCTCAGAAACTGGTGATTGAATAATTAATAAATAAACTAACTTTCTTAAAGGCCACCGCTTGCGGTGGCCTTTTTCATGCAGGCAATTTAGCATCATTTTATATGATTTTGATGAACAAACGGGCCCTGCAGCTTGTTATATCTTAACTTTGAAGCGCGTGAATAGGATTCGGTTACGGTTGGTATTATCGGTTTTGATGTTGTTTGCATTGGCGCTTCAGTTAAAAGCACAACAATCATTTACCCTAAGCGGATATGTGAGGGACAGTGCATCTGCAGAGAGCATTAATGGTGCTGTTGTTTCCATAAAAGGAGGCAGTTTTTCTGTAACTACAAACCAATATGGATTTTTTAGCCTAACCCTGCCCAAAGGCAATATTGAAATTAATGCCAGTGCAAGCGGTTATGAAAACCATATACAGCAATTGCTGCTGGATACCCATATCAGCCTGGACATTATGCTGATTAGCCGCACCAAAGACATGAATGTGGTCAATATTCGCGCCGGCCGCAACGACAATGTGCGGAAGATTGACATCAGCACACAATCCATCAACAGCCAGACCATTAAAAAGATTCCCGCATTTCTGGGTGAAGCCGATGTAATCAAAGCCGTTCAGCTATTGCCGGGTGTTTCCACCGTTGGTGAAGGTGCCAGCGGATTCAATGTTCGCGGAGGTGCCATAGACCAGAACCTGGTATTGATGGACGAAGCACCGGTATTCAATTCTGCCCACTTATTTGGTTTTTTTAGCATTTTCAATCCCGATGGGGTAAAGGATGTGCAGCTCGTGAAAGGCGGCATTCCTGCCCAGTACGGCGGTCGCCTTAGCAGCACGCTGGATGTGAGGATGAAAGAAGGCAACAAAAAGAAATTTCAGGCCAATGGCGGTGTTGGAACCATTTTCAGCCGCCTAACCATGGAAGGCCCGCTGGCTAAAAATAAAGCCAGCTTTATTGTTGCCGGCCGTCGCAGTTATATCGATGCACTGGCTAAGCCTTTTTTGAAAAACAACCTCACCGGGAGCCAGTTTTACTTTTATGATTTGACCGCCAAAATCAACTACAGCCGCGGCCGCGATCATTATTTCATCAGCAGTTACTTTGGTGATGATGCCTTTAGCGCACCCAATGCCTTTGGTGTTAAATGGGGAAATAGCACCGTTACAGCGCGCTGGAACCATGTGTTTAACAAAAAACTGTTTGCCAATTTTACCTATTACTACAGCCGATACCGTTACAATATCGAGTTTAAAAACCGTGACCTGACCTTTAACTGGAAAAGCTACATTATCAGCAACAGCGCCAAGGTTGATTTTAATTATTACTTCACACCCAAGCACCAGCTAACCTTTGGTTCCCAGAGTGTCTATTACAATTTTAGACCTGGAAATGCCGTTGCTACCAGCAAAAACGGATCATTCAATTTTAGCCTTCCCGAAAAATATGCCTTTGAAAACGCCATCTACGTTGGTGAAGAATTCAATTCATCGGGTAAATTCAGTTATCGCCTGGGTTTCAGGCTGAGTTCGTGGCACTATTTGGGTAAAGGAACTGCCTATTATTACAAAGATGCATCTTTGCCCAATGGACGAAAAACACTGGATTACACCCGTGAATTTGGCAACAATGAAACCATCGCTTCCTATGTTAATCCCGAGCCAAGATTTGGTTTTAAATACCAGATAAACCAGCAGGGCAGCATCAAAGGAGGGTATAACCGCATGGTTCAAAACCTTCACCTGATCAGCAATACCTCTGCCAGTGTGCCTTTCGATGTATGGCAGCCCACCACCAACAATATCCTGCCCGAAAAGGCCGACCAGTACACCATCGGCTATTTTAGGAATATTGGCCCGAATGGTGATTTTGAAACTTCGTTTGAGACCTATTACAAGCGCCTGCAAAACCAGGTGGATTATGTGGATGGAGCCGATTTGCTCCTCAATGAATTGCTCGAGGGAGAGCTGCTAAGGGGCGATGGCAGGGCTTATGGCGCTGAGTTTTACATACGCAAAACCACCGGAAACCTTACGGGATGGATTTCCTATACCCTCAGCCGCAGCGAAAGGCAGGTGAACGGGGTAAACAACAACGAATGGTTCCCGGTTCGTTTCGATCGCCTGCACAATTTGTATGTGGTGCTCCAATACAAAATCAATGAAAAATGGGATGCTTCTGCCAACTTTGTGTTCAGTTCCGGAACGCCAACCACCTTTTACAGCAACCAGTATAGCGTGCAGGGCTACATCGTTCCCGATATCGGGTCCAATGCCCGCAACAATGTGCGTAATCCCAACTACCACCGCATGGATGTAAGCGCAACGTATACCAAGAAAAAAACCAAGAAATGGGAAAGCAACTGGGTGTTTAGTGTTTACAACGCCTACAACCGCAGAAATCCATTTTCCATCTATTTTGCAACCAATTACCTGGACAAAAACATCAATCAGGCTATACGCTACAGCGTAATTGGCAGTTTTGTACCCGCTGTTTCTTATAATTTTAAGTGGAATTGACAATGAAAAAAGTATTGCTGCCCCTGCTCGGTCTGTTGTTCATGTTGGTGGGTACCGGCTGCGAAGATCCGATAAACGTGGATGTGAAATCCGGCGAACCCAAACTGGTGATTGATGCTTTTGTAAACAACCTACACGAAGCACAGCGGATAAAGCTTTTCATGAGCATTCCTTATTTTAGCAAACCCGGCAGTGAGCCACCGGTATCGGGCGCAACAGTGGTAATGATTGATACTTCGGACCAGCTGAATCCCAAATTGTTTTTGTTTGCCGACAGTGGCAACGGCAACTACGTCTGGAAACCCAATCCTGCAAGCGGCGATACCCTTATTGTTGGCAAAAATTATGCACTGGTGGTTATTGAAGGCGGCGACACGCTGGTGGGCTTGTCTACCCTCAATCCTACAGCCAAAATAGACAGCCTGTTTGTGGTGAATGAAAGCGGTGATAATCCCGGTATTACCAAGGGGAAATATGTAGAAATGGCGGCGAAAGATTTGCCCGGAACAGGCAATGTTTACTGGATAAAGAGCTGGTACAACGACACTTTTCGCAACAAAATTTTTGAAATGAACCTGGCATACGATCAGGCGGGAAGCCCCAATTCCTCGCAGGATGGAGGGTTGTTTATATGGCCCATTCGATATGGCGGCATCAATAATTTAACCAAACCCTACAGCATTGGCGACAAAATAAAGGTAGAGGTACATAGCCTAACACCCGAGGCCTACTATTGGCTCAACCTGATCAGAAACGAAAACCAGAATGGCGGCCTTTTTGCCAGCCCAACAAGCAATATCGGGACCAATATGTTCAATTTTAGCCCCGGAAAAAAACGGGAATTGGCCGGATTTTTCTGTGTGAGTGCCATTAGCCGGGCCATGATTACGGTTAAATAAATTGCATTTTATTGCATAAATCGGTACATTCGTTTTTGTGAGCGAAACCCGAAAGCATTTACCCGAATGGGTGAAAGAAGGAATTATTACCGAGGAGCAGGAACAAAAGCTTACCGCATGGCTGGATGCGCGCCAAAGCCGTTTTCCCGGCATGATGTTTTGGCTGTCTTTGCTGGCCGGCTTGCTGGTAGGGCTTGGAACCTTGCTCATCATTGCCCATAACTGGGATAACCTGCCCCATTCAACAAAATTGATTTTGTCCCTCATGCCTGCTGTAATTGGAGCATGCCTTATGCTGTTTGCTGCCTTTAGACGGCGTGATAGCCTGTTGTGGATGGAACTGGGTTCCTTGCTGCAATTTATTGGCATAGGGGCCTCTATTGCGCTTATTTCCCAGGTTTACCATGTCAATGGCTCCATGGAGTCTTATTTGTTTGCCTGGTTGCTGGTTTTCACCCCTACACAAATCCTGTTTTCCGGCCGTTTTTCACTGTTGTTGTACCTCATACTGGCCACCTGGTTTGTGTGCGCAGCCGGTTTCAATGGCCATTCCGATGTTCACACGCTGCAGGTGCTGTGGATGCTGGGCTGCATAATGCATTCGGTGCGCAACCTGCATATAAACAAAGACGCTGTTTCCTTTTTGAAGGTATTTAGCTGGATATTTCCACCCTGTTTTGCCCTTGGCTATGGCACCCTGGCTTTTAAGGCATCACACCCGGAATTGTTGTTTTTGGATTATGCCGGACTTATGGGGCTTATGGTTGTTGCCGGAGAGTGGCTAAAAACCTATAACAGCTGTTACAGCATCAACGGAATGCGTTTCTATGGCAGGCTGGGATTGCTGGTTATCTTTTCCCTGTTCAGCTACCGCTTTTTCTGGGAAAAAGTAGTCCATGAACAATTGTTTAGCCGCGATGCATTTTACCGTTTATGGCTGCTGTGGATAGGCATTTTTCAGCTTGCACTTATTGGTGTTTACGGCATATATGGATTTGTGAAACAAAAAAACACCGCGGCCCTGCAGGTGGAGCCCTGGTTTGCCATTGTATTTGGGATTGCCTTTTTCCTGTTCGGCAAGTTTATGCCGCTGGCCGGGATGATATCCACCAACATATTGATGCTGATGGTCGGTGTTTCTTACCTGCAAAAAGGGGTAAAAGGCAAATCGCTTTTGTGGCTGAATTATGGATTGGTATGGCTGGCGGTATTGCTGATATGCCGTTTTAGCGATGTAAACCAGAGTTACTTGCTTCGGGGCTTGTTTTTTATCGGCATTGGCATCTTGTTGTTTGGTGTAAATGTATATGCCATGCGTCAGCGGGGAAAGGAGGAAACCCATGTTGGCTAAGTGGATAGTGGGGATGGTTGTCGCTGTGCAATTGATTTTTCTGGCCAACATCATCCGGGAATACGAAGCGGTGCGAACCGATGGACAATTGTATAAGCTGGAGCTGCAGGTAAGGGATCCTTACGATTTATTCAGGGGCAATTTTTTGGTGTTAAGCATGAAAGAAGACCGGATTAAAATGCCCGATTGGCAACCTGGCTGGGATGATAAATTTTATGTTAAACTGCAGGCAGATACCAAAACCGGTTTTGCCAAACCTGTAGCGGTTTCCAGGGATTTTCCCGGCGGTGATAACTGGATTCAGGTGCGGAATTCCGGAGGCATGGTCATGGAAGGTTCTGATACCTTGCTGTTGTTTGCCTATCCCATGGACCGGTATTATATCAATGAGGATGTTGCCAAATCAACCGAGGAAAAATGGAATAAAGCCCTGCAGGACAGCAATTCAAGGTGCTGGATGGAGTTCAGGCTGAAAAAAGAAAAAGCGGTGATTACAGACCTCAAAATTAACGGCAGATCCTTGCGGGAAATACGATAAGCCCTTGCCGCGGATATATCCCCGCAAAACCAATAGATACCTATTTCCCAAACGTAATTAAAAGCGCATTCAAGCTGGCAATTTGTTCTTTCAAATCCTCAATGCGGTTTTCATAAACGGCACGTTCACTGTCTGCCAATCCCTTTACGTGCACAACCGTTCCGGCATTACCACCCTGCTGGTTGTAGTTTTGCTGTATATACAAATCCTCTTCGCCTGCCAGGGTTTGGAAGGGAACACCAAAAATGGCGGATAACTCCCTGAGTCGGCCAACCGTTATGTTGTCCGGGTTTTTCTCCATGCGGGAATAGGCCTGCTGGCTAATGTTAAGTTTCGCTGCCACATACTCCTGGGAAAAATTGCTGCCTTCACGTACCATTTTGATCTTGTTGCCATGACCGGCGGGGTATTCTTTTGCAGTTGTTTTGTGGGCAAACATGGTGTAAAAAAAAGAATTATTGACCCGCAAAACAAGTTATTTTACAAATAACACTAGTTCACTTATTAATAGGGTTAAAAACAACTCTTGGTTGTTAATTGTGATGTTGTTAGTTGCTGGGTTTATCGGAAAATATCAAAAATCTAAAAGGAAAAATAGGATACATAATATTAATACACCAATAGGAATGTTGTATTTAGCTTCATGTTAATGGCTTTGCGGGCTTCTAGCAAAATTTAGTACACCATCACCAACTTACTATGTTTTAAGGCACCAATTGGCCTGAGCTGGCTATACTTGTGTTTGCTATACCAATAAGTTATTTTCTGCACGGGTTTTGCTTGAGAGCAAGTCGTTTTATCCCCGCAAAACCACTAATTTTGCGCTTCAATCATGTTTGATTTAGAACTTAATGAACAGCAGGTGGTGCGCCGCCAAAAAATGGCCCAGCTTCGGGAAATGGGAATCGATCCTTATCCGCCCGAGTTATTTCCCGTAAATAACAGCGCTGCCGAAATAAAAAATCATTTTCCAAACAATCCGGAAGCCTTCAAACATGTTGTTTTGGCTGGCAGGCTCATGAGCCAGCGCATCATGGGTAAAGCTGCTTTTGCCAACCTGCAGGACAGCTCCGGCCGAATACAGATCTACGTAAACCGCGATGAAATTTGTCCCGGCGAGGATAAATCGCTCTACAACGAGGTTTTCAAAAAACTGCTCGATATCGGCGATATCATTGGGGTAGAAGGCCATGTGTTCACCACCCAGACCGGCGAAACCAGTGTGCACGTTACTTCCCTCAAACTGCTTTCAAAATGCCTGAATCCATTGCCTTTGCCCAAACAGGATGCAGAAGGCAATGTATATGACGCCTTCACCGATCCGGAGGCCCGCTACCGCATGCGCTATGTGGATCTGGTGGTTAATCCCGGGGTAAAAGAGATTTTCATCAAGCGCACCAAGGTGGTACAAAGCCTGCGCGAAACCTTCAACAGCAAAGGATATTATGAGGTTGAAACCCCCATTTTGCAAGCCATACACGGCGGTGCAGCTGCCAGGCCTTTTGTTACCCACCACAATGCCCTGGATGTGGAGCTGTATCTGCGTATAGCCAATGAATTGTACCTGAAAAGGCTGATTGTTGGCGGATTTGACGGGGTATATGAATTTGCCAAGAATTTTAGGAACGAAGGCATCGACAGAACACACAATCCCGAGTTTACAGGACTGGAAATTTATGTGGCCTACAAAGATTATTTCTGGATGATGGAATTTGTGGAAGAGATGCTGGATAAGTGCGCCATGGATGTAAACGGCACAACCGATTGCATGGTGGGCGAAAACAGCATCAGTTTCAAAGCGCCTTTCCGCAGGTTGAGCATGTTTGATGCCATCCGCGAATACGGAAATGTGGATGTAGAAGGCAAATCAGAAGCGGAATTGCGAGAAATAGCCAAGAAATGCGGCGTGGAGGTTACCCCGCAGATGGGCAGCGCCAAACTCATTGATGAGATCTTTGGTGCCACCACCGAAAAACACCTCATTCAGCCAACATACATCATGGATTATCCGGTAGAAATGAGCCCGCTGACCAAGAAGCACCGCAGCAAACCCGGATTGGTAGAGCGTTTCGAGCTGTATGTAAACGGAAAGGAAATCGCCAATGCCTACACAGAATTGAACGACCCAATAGACCAGAAAGAACGTTTCGAAGAGCAGTTGAAACTGGCCGAAAGGGGTGACGACGAAGCCATGAGCATGGACCTGGATTTTGTGCGTGCACTGGAATATGCCATGCCGCCAAGCAGCGGATTGGGTGTGGGAATTGACCGCCTTACCATGATGCTAACCAACCAGCAAAGCATACAGGAAGTGCTGTTCTTCCCGCAAATGCGTCCTGAGAAGTTTCAAGATTAATTGCCAATATGCTGGAAATTGGGGATGACGAACGCAAGGTAATGAACTGCCTGTTGCATCCCGAGCCCATGGAAGTCATCATTGCCGAAACCAAATTTCAGGCAAAGGTGGCTTTGGATATAGTGCGCACCCTGGTTCATTACCGCTATGTGAAGGTGCAGGACGCGCAGGGCAAAAACCTCAGCATGTTTTCTCCGGATAACCTCAATATTGTTCGCTTTGTGCTAACGGCAAAAGGGATAAAAGAAATTGCGCCAAAATCCTGATTACCTTTGTGCCATGAATCTTGCTGAACAAATCAACGAAGGCATCAAAACGGCCATGAAGGCCCGTGATGAAGTGCGCCTGCGCGCCCTGCGCAATATTAAAAGTGCGTTTCTGCTGCTGGATACGGCCGGCGGTGATGTTTCTGATGAAGACCGCATGAAGGCCTTGCAAAAAATGGCCAAGCAGCGCAAAGACAGCATTGAGATTTTTGAAAAGGAAAACCGCCAGGACCTGGCCGATAAGGAAAAAGAAGAACTCCAGATTATAGAAACCTTTTTGCCGGCCCAGCTTGGTGAAGCGGAAATTGAAGCTGCTGTAAAGGCCATCATTGCAGCAACGGGCGCTGAGGGGATGAAAGACCTGGGTAAAGTGATGCCGCAGGCCATGAAATCCATGGCGGGTGTTGCGGATGGGAAGGTCATTAGTGAGACGGTGAAACGGCTGCTCAGCTAACTCCTAAAAATATTTAAATAAAAAAGGCGGCCTAATGGTCGCCTTTTTTTGTGTTTTATGGTTGGGGTATAATAAGAGTCTAATGGTTGGCAGATTGGCGGACTTTTCACCATCTCGGCTCAGCCGAGATTTCATTTAACCCCTGAACCGCCAATTTCTTGTAGGTGCTGTTATTGGATGGGCTATTGAAGTATAATTTTTCTTAATTCAATGGTGTTTCCTTGCGAGTCAGTGATATGGGCAAAATATAGTCCGTTACCACCCCAATTCGATGAATTCAGATAATCAGTTTGTGAAGTGATTCTTTTATGAAAAACTTGTTGCCCGAAGATATTTTTTATAATCAAGTTATAACCATTTATTACCTGTCCATAATCAAAATTTAAGTACGATTTTGCAGGATTTGGATATATCCGTATTTGATTAAATGCATTTTCATGAATACCAGTTGTGCCTAATTGAACAGTAAAGCTCGCCGTGTCTGAAAAAATGCAATCCGTAACAATTAAATTCACTGTGTAAATCCCAGTTGAGGAGTAGGAGTGGTTTGGATTTTTTAAAGCTGATGTGTTCCCGTCCCCAAAATCCCAGAAATAATTCAGTGGGCTATTTATGTTAGAAGAAGATGAATTGGTAAATGTTAAGGAGTTGCCATTTGTCGAATAACTAAAGTTTGCAAGCGGATGATTGATATTTAAGTTCCAATCATTTTGGCTATTAAATATTGTATTATCCGACATCTGTTGATAATATAGTGCACGAGACTGAGTTAATCCGGCATTGAATGCAATACCGATTGAGGGCTGTTTCCAAATCGAACTGTAAATGCTTAACGCTGCAACATAACTACCGTCTATATTTGGATGGCTATTGTCATTGCTATGTAGAATCAATGTTGTGTCATTCAAAACATTCTGCCAAGTGACTCCAACTGGAGCACATTGAATATTGAGTATATCACTTATTTCAGTATAAGCACTTGTCAACGAATCCTGCATATGGTTAAAATCAATAAACACCGGACTGCAATATGTGTTTGTTGGATCACATTGCTGACCACCAAATCGTCTGCCCCATGTCATATAGGTGATAATTCTGGTGCAAGGATTAAATTGCTCAACTAAAGTTTTTAAAGCAGTGATTGCAGGATACATATCGTTGTATCGATAATAATCAATACTGGGTATTTGGCTTTGTTCCTGAATGACAACATAATCCCAGTTACCCTGACTTATTTTAGCGATAGAGGTGGCATTATTGACATGACCTGAAACGGTCATTCCGCCCGGCATATTGGAATCGATGATCATGGTTTTCCCGGCCGAACTGGAAAGACTCTGCACCAGTTGGGGTAAATTGTTATAAGATGTGTAACTGTTACCTAAAAAAAGAACACGTAACGAGTCTTGTGCGAATAAATTATTAATTGAAATTACGGCCAGAAGCACTAGTGCTAATGTGGTTTTCATATTTTACTTTTTGATTTTTTGTTTGTTCTTATTTATACCCACGAGAGCTACATCTAGCGCTAACATGCCCATAACGTTTTGCGGCTTGGCGAAGGTGGCGAATTTTACCACAAAACTGACTTTGGAACACGAAACCCCGCCTTTTGCCAATGCGCTGAAAGCACCAGTGTTTATTTCCATTTTGAATATTTATTGTCTAATAGTTCTCTGACAATTTCATAATTTAACCAAGTGTCTTCCACTCCATAAATACCCTTATTTTTTCTTGTCAAGAAATTTAATTTTTCATAGTCCTTGAGGTATTTCCCATTAGATAAATGAAAATACTTCATTGCAAAATTATAACCTTCCAATGTCAAAATACCACCAATAAAAACACCATCTATTTCTTGGTATAATTTTGTTGGTGATACTTTCTTTGATTTCACTTTTTCAATTTGATTGTTGAATTGTTGTTTAAATTGGTCATTAATCAATTCCTTCTCGACACACCAAACTATAAAGAAAGCTGTATGAACAAATGCCTGTGTGTCCGGCAATTTATCAGATTCAACACTCTTAAAGTGATATTTTGCTTTGTCAAAAACATATGTTGAGTCAATAGTCTTAAACTTATAAGATTGTCCAAAAGTAAAATATGAGCAAAAAAAGCAAACGATAAATAGTAATTTTCTTCTCATGATGTTGTGTCTTTTAATATTGGTGCTAACTCGCATATACCCGCTACTGTTTAGCGTATTATTTTCAAACATAGCGAACAAGCATAACTTTTACAAGGTGCTTCTTATTTGCAAATGCTTAATCTGCAGGGTGGTTTTGGGCTGCTAAAGAAACCTCCATTTAAAAAAGCGACCCTAGGGCCGCCTTTTCCTATATTGTGGATGTGGATTAATCCCTGTCCTGCATAAACTTGAACTGCCTGGGCTCTTCGCCAACGTAAATCTGGCGAGGGCGGGCAATGGGTTGTTTCTCCCTGCGCATTTCCTGCCACTGGCTGATCCAGCCTGGCAGACGGCCCATGGCAAACAGCACCGTAAAGAAATCGGTAGGGAAGCCCATGGCTCGGTAGATAATACCGCTGTAGAAATCCACGTTCGGGTACAATTTGCGCTCGATGAAGTATGGATCGGTGAGGGCAGCTTCTTCCAGTTTTTTGGCAATTTCCAATACGGGATCGTGCACGCCCAGTTTGTTCAGTACATCGTCGCAGGTCTTTTTAATGATTTTGGCACGTGGGTCAAAGTTCTTGTAAACGCGGTGTCCAAAGCCCATGAGGCGGAAGTTGTCGTTTTTGTCTTTGGCTTTGTTTACCCATTTCTGCACATCACCACCATCCTGACGGATCAGTTCAAGCATTTCCAATACTTCCTGGTTGGCACCGCCATGCAGCGGTCCCCACAAAGCATTGATACCGGCACCGATGCTCGAGTAAAGGTTGGACTGGCTGCTTCCTACCATACGCACCGTGCTTGCACTGCAGTTTTGTTCGTGGTCGGCGTGCAGGATGAGCAGTTTATTCATGGCATCCACCACCACCGGGTCGGGTTGGTAATGGTCCATGGTTACCTGCCCAAAGGTCATGTTCAGGTAATTGGTTACGTAATCCAGGTTGTTTTTTGGGTAAATGATAGGGTGCCCGCTGCGCTTTTTGTAAATCATGGCGCAGATGGTTGGCATTTTGGCCAGCAAACGCAGCACGGTTCTGTTTACCGCATCTTCCGGACGGTTTGGGTTCAGGCTTTTTGGGTAAAACAAGCTCAGTGCGCTGATCATGCTGCTCAACTGCCCCATTGGGTGAGAACCGGTAGGGAATGCTTTGAACATGCCCTCCAGACCTTCATTGACCAAAGTGTGCTCGCGGATGGCTTCATCGAAATCGTGAAACTGGGTTTTGTTGGGAAGTTCGCCGTGTAGCAACAAATAAGCCACTTCCAGAAAGCTTGCTTTTTCGGCAAGGTCTTCGATGGAATAGCCGCGGTGGCGCAAAATGCCAAGCTCGCCATCCAGAAAGGTAATGGCACTGGTGGTGGCTCCCGTGTTCTTATACCCGATATCCAGGGTTACATACCCGGTCAGGTCCCTCAATTTCGCAATGTCAATGGCTTTTTCGCCTTCAGAACCGGTAATTACCGGTAATTCGTATTCTTTGCCTTCTAATATGATTTTTGCTGTTTCTGCCATCTCTTTGATTCTATAAATCTATATAAGTGCAAATCTACCTTTTTGGTTTGCATATTGCAAGAAAATACCATGGTTTCTATCCTTAATTTATGCGTGCTCAACGAAAGCTGCCATGTGCCTAAAAACCTTGTGGTTGCCAAAAAGATATTTATTGTCTAAGACGTATCTTTGCAGAAACCCCTGAACAAAAGCATGCGCCCTGTAAAAATGCTCGATTTACACGCACAATACCTGCGTTTCAAAGATGAAATAGATGCCGCAATTGCCGGTGTACTGGCACGCACCGATTTTATCGGAGGTCAGGATGTGCGCACATTTGAGCAGGAACTGGCTGCATACCACGGGGCCTCTTTTGCAATCAGCTGTGCCAATGGTACCGATGCCCTGCAGATAGCGCTCATGGCCATGGAATTGCCGCCGGGAAGTGAAGTGATTACGCCGGGTTTTTCCTATGCCGCTATTGCCGAAATGTGCCTCCTCATTGGCCTTAAACCGGTTTATTGCGATGTTGACCCTGAAACCTACCTGATGAATACATCAGAAGTGGAAGCCCTCATTACCCCCAACACCCGTGTTATAGCGCCGGTGCACCTTTTTGGCCAAACCGCTCCCATGGAGGCCATCATGGAAATTGCACGCAAACACAACCTGCTGGTGCTGGAAGACAATGCCCAGGCCATCGGTTCTGAATACACTTTTTCCAGCGGAAAAACGCTGAAAGCAGGCAATATTGGCCACATAAGTACTACTTCTTTCTTCCCCAGTAAAAACCTTGGCTGCTATGGGGATGGCGGTGCCATCATCACCAGCGATGAAACGTTGGCCAGGCGTTGCAAAATGATTGCCAACCATGGCCAATCGGTGAAGTATATCCATGAAATTATTGGCATGAACAGCCGCCTGGATACCCTTCAGGCAGCAGTACTGCGCGTTAAATTACCCAAGCTGAACGGATTTATACAGGAACGCCAGACGGCTGCAGCTTTTTACGATAAAGCACTTTCCGGTATAGCCGGCCTGCACCTCCCGAAACGCACCCAAAACAGCACCCACGTTTTTCACCAGTATTGCATTACCCTGGAAAGTGCTGCCATGAGAGAAGGTTTGCAGGAGGCGTTGAAACAGCACGAAATTCCCAGCATGATTTATTACCCGGTGCCCCTTTACAAACAAAAGGCTTACCACCAGGACATTCATTTGCCCGTTTCAGAAGACCTCAGCCAGCGGATAATGGCTTTGCCCATGGGCACAGACATGGATGAGGAGCAATTGAATTTTATCGTTACCACCATTAAACAGTATTTTAACAACTAAGCATGAAGATTGCAGTTATAGGAACCGGATACGTAGGCCTGGTAAGTGGTACTTGCTTCGCCGAAACCGGTAACGACGTTATATGCGTTGATATTGACCAGGAAAAGGTTGACAAACTTGCCGCAGGCCAAATCACCATTTATGAACCCGGGTAGGAGGTTATTTTCCGACGGAACCT
>CANKVN010000040.1 GCA_947487055.1 Flavobacteriales bacterium | reverse complement strand
GAAAGGCGCGCTTAAAGGAGGTATGCCTATGTACAAGTATATTGCCAATCGTTTTCTTACCTTATTTCAGAACATACTGCTAAATCAGAAACTGGCGGAGTACCATACCGGATACCGGTCATTTTCCAGGGAAGTGCTTGAAACGGTTAAATACAACATCAATTCTGATGACTTTGTATTCGACAATGAAATGATTGGTCAGATTTTTATGCAGGGATTTGAAATTGCTGAGATAACCTGCCCTACCAAATACTTTGAAGAAGCAAGTTCCATCAATTTCAAGCGAAGCATGCAATATGGCCTTGGGGTTCTGCGGGTGAGCATTACTTACCGCTTGTTTAAATGGGGTGTTTACCGCAGCCGGATATTCCGTTAAGGTTAGAACTTATTGTATTTGACCGCAGAAACCGGTTGGTGCAATAAATTCTGAGACTCGAACTCCAAATAACATGCAAGTGCCAGTTGCGAATAATTCTGTGCTTCGCTTTTAAAATATCCTGCGCTGGTTTTCCAGAGTGTTTTTATCAAATCATTACCCTGATTGGTCTTGGGAACTACTGCCATGGCACCTCTCACCGTTCCTGAACCTGCATTGTAATTGTGCAATGCCAGCAATTTGAACCATAAAGCAGTCTCATCCACAGCAAATCCATAGGTTTCGCACCATTTACGTGCATAAGGAATGCATATTTCCTTTACGAGCCTCGCTGCTGCGTAGGCACTTCGGTCAAAATTTTCGCGTTCATCCAAATATCCGTCAACCCTAAGTCCATAACTTCTTGCAACATAAGGCATCAACTGAAAATTACCGTAAGCACCTGCAATACTCTTTTGTTTATTGGAACCGGGGCTTTCAATCAACAGGATACTTTGGGCATAAAAAGGATCTACGCCAAAGCTGTCAAACAGTTTAATGCCACGTTCCATTTTGTTGCCAATGGCATCAAACCGGTAAAAGTGGTTTTTACCGGAAGTAAAACGAACATGGTGGGTAGGATTTATGCCATATTTTACCAGCAGTTCATCCCGGAATTGGCCGAGTTTTCCCAATTGTTCCAAACTATCAATCTTCTTTTTCGGGAATACCATAAGTCCTTCCCTAGTTTCGACCACATTGGCCAATACACTGTCTTTGCTGAGTGACACTACCCTGCGCCAGAAGATGATTTCCGGCAAGGTATCCCAGCCATCCTGGTGCACACAGCCAATTTTGAAATAGCAAATTCTTTCGCCACTGCTTTTTTTAACGGTACACACCTCCCTGATGCACTTTTCATCATCAGCTGCCTTTCTAGTGGTGGTTTGTCCACCGCTGCTGTTGCAGGAAACCACCAAACCAAAGGTTAATAACAACACCACCAAGGATCTCTTCTCCATACTTTTCATCACTATCTCAAATTTAAGGCTTACAATAATATTCCAGGTATTTTTTTGCTGATTTTTCTCCCAATTTGTAACTTTTTTCCCAATCGATACACGCTTCACCTCCCCGGCCTGTTTTCAACCTTGCCAATCCCCGGCCCAGGTAAGCATATGCAGGGGCATCATTTTTCATTTTTATGGCCCTGGTAAGGATGATATCTGCCTCGGTATACTTTTCGAGTTGCAAAAGGCAATGTCCGTAATCTGCCATAACAGAAGCGTCTGTAGAATCGCGCTGCAGCAAATCAATGTAAAGGCCCTTTGCGTTTGTATAATCTTTGAGGAAGAAAAAATTATCTGCTTTCAGGTGCTTCAATTCGGCGGTTGCCGGCTCCGGAATTGCTTCATTTAACAAAATCCTGTTAATGTCATCGTTGCTTTTCTGGTATTCCGCCATTTTTTGAAGGATGCCTGCCCTTTCATAAAGCAAGGTCCAGTTATCGGGCTGTGCTGATATTGCTTTGTTGATGAAGTATAGGGCAGAATCGAAGCTCCCTGCCTTTAGGTATAAACTGCTCAGTAACTGGTTCTGGTTGCGCGATTCGTTTTTAACAAAATCAAAATCATGTTGCAGTTGCCATTTTTTGTCCGATATTGCCATAGACCACTCCTCCATTTCTTCTGCCAGCAAAAAGCGTTGGGCCCTGGCAACCTTATCTTCCGGAAATCGCTTGATATAGTGGGAAATATCACTCAGTGCGAACTGATAGTTTTGTGTGAATTTGTAGGCTAAAAAACGGTTAAAATAGGCTTCAATGATGCCCGTATCCATAAAAATGCACTTGTTAAAATCAACAACGGCAAGGCTGTATTGCTTTGCATGCAAGCGAGAGACGCCCCTGTTGTACCAGGCAACCGGCAATTTTGGCTCCATTTCAATCACTTTGCCAAATACCGCAATGGCTTCTTTATACTTACCGGCGCTATCGAGCGATAGTCCCTGTTTAATAAGGTTCTCGGGCAACTGGGCCCGGATATGGACCGAAAACACCCATAGCAATGTGATTAAAAAAAGAGAAAGTTTGTGCATGCCGGCGCCTTTATACCAATGATATTTGCAAAACACGGACCGAAGTTGATTATTTACCCCATAAAGATGTTCACACCATGAAAATAACTTTCTACGGAGCAGCCGGCAGGGTTACCGGAAGCAAACATATGCTCACCACCAATGATGATGAGCGAATATTGCTGGACTGCGGGATGTTTCAGGGAGAAGGCCGTGAAGGCGATAAACTGAACCGGCATTTTGGTTTCAATCCATCAGCTTTGGATTGTGTGATATTGTCGCACGCCCACATAGACCATTCCGGATTGCTGCCCAAGCTCGTCAAGGAAGGGTTTCGAGGCCCTATATATTGCAATGAAGCTACCCGAGACTTATGCGGACTGATGCTGATGGACAGCGCGAAAATTCAGAAATCTGACTTGAAGCGGGTAAACAAAAGAAGGCAAAAAAGGGGTGAAGAACCTTTGCAAAGCATTTACGACGAGCAAGACGTAATCGATACGCTTAAACTCTTTACCACAGCCAGAAATGAGCAATGGTTTAAGGTGGGCAAAAACTGCAGAGCCTATTTTTCACCCAATGCCCATATTCTGGGTTCTGTAGCCATTAGCCTTGAGTGGCTGACGGATGGCAATTCAAGAACAATAACTTATACCGGGGATATTGGCAGACCCGGAGATACCATTTTACAAGGCCCCAATGCATTCCCCCCATCAGACTATATTTTGTGCGAAAGCACTTATGGAGATAGGTTGCACCCGCCTGCAGAAGATGCTGAAATCAGGTTGCTGCAGTTGGTGGCAGAAACCTGTGTGGAAAAGCAGGGTAAAATCATCATTCCGGCATTCAGCATAGACAGAACCCAGGAAATCATCTACATGCTGGATCGCCTGGCCTTTCAGCGCAAGTTACCCAATATCAAGATATATGTGGATAGTCCGATGAGTGTGGAGGCTACGGCCATTATGAATCGGCACCGGGAAGAATTTAACCAAGATATCCTGGATTATATCACCCGAAACGGCAATCCCTTCGATTTTCCAAACCTGCATTATGTAGCCAAGGTGGATGAATCCAAAAAAATCAATGATGAACAGGTTCCAAGCATCATCATTTCGGCGAGCGGCATGGCCGAAGCCGGGAGGATTAAACACCACATAGCCAACAATATTGGCAACAGCAACAATACCATTTTGCTGGTGGGTTATGCAACCCCAGACAGCCTTGCCGGTCGTCTGCGAGATGGTGTAAATCCGGTGCGTATTTTCGGCGAAGAATATCCGGTTATTGCACGCATTGCTGCCATGCCTTATTTCAGCGCACATGCGGATTATGCAGAAATGATTCAATACTTATCCTGCCAGCGCAAACAAGACGTTAAGGGTATCATCCTGGTACATGGCGACCAACAAGCCCTTGTGGCCTGGAAAGATCGCCTATTGAAAGAAGGATATGCCAGTGTTAACATTGCCCGGATGGAAGAAACCATTAACTTAGAATAAACAACATATGGAAAACAAACAACAGCGCCTTTTCTTGGTACTCGGTTCGCTTTTTTTAACCAACGCCATTATCGCAGAAGTAATTGGAGCCAAAATATTTTCTTTGGAAGCTACTTTCGGAATTCCTGCAGCAAACATTCCCATTGGCGGGGAAACCTTCAGTTTTAACCTTACCGCAGGTGTGATGCTGTGGCCGGTGGTTTTTATTTTGACAGACCTTATCAATGAATATTACGGCAAAAAAGGGGTTCGTACCCTTTCTTACATTGCGGCTGCGATGCTGATTTACGGATTTATCATGATTTACGGCGCTATGCAGCTTACTGGGGCTGATTTTTGGTTAAAAAGCAAGCAGCAGGCAGGTTTGAGCGATATGAACATAGCCTTTAATGCTGTTCTTGGCCAGGGTTTGTTTATCATAGCAGGTTCTTTGGTTGCGTTTTTGATCGGGCAAATGGTGGATGCATTCGTTTTTTCCTATGTTCGCCGCAAAACAGGCCACAACATGATTTGGTTGCGCGCCACCGGAAGCACCTTGGTTTCGCAGTTTATAGACAGTTATGTGGTGCTGGTTATTGCATTTTACTGGGGCGCAGACTGGTCGCTGGGTACCGTGCTGAAAATTGGTACCGTTAATTACATTTATAAATTGGTTGTTGCTTTGTTATTAACCCCTGTTTTGTACCAGGTGCATCGCTGGATTGACCGCTATCTGGGACCTGATCTAAGTAAAAAAATGATGGATTCGGCTATTTCGTCCTGAGGAGGCTGCAGTAATCACTAACTTTGCGGCAGCTATGACAGAACAGTTGGCCGGTGCCATTATCATCAGTTTGCTGCATGGATTGATTCCAAGCCACTGGTTGCCTATGCTTAGCATTGGTAAAAAGTATGGATGGCCATTGAGGAAAATCTTGTTTTTCTCCTTTCAGACAGCCATGGCACATGCCTTAAGCACAGTTGTGATCGGCATTGTTATATCTTTAGGGGGCGGATGGATTGCCCATCAGTTTGACGGATGGTACCACTGGATTCCTGCATTGTTGCTTATTGGGCTGGGATGTTGGTTTATTTACAGGCATTACAAGCACCATCATTTTCACGTACATCCTGATACCGGAGACTCAAAACCCATGATATGGCCCTTGCTTTTAGCCATGTTTTTGTCGCCATGCCTGGAAATAGAAGGATATTTCTTTACCATGGCATCTGCAGGCTGGTTTTGGATCATGGTTTTGTCTTTGATATACATCACCACTACCCTGTTGAGCATGCTCACCTGGGTATGGATTGCATACCGTGGTTTGGAGAAAATTGATGCCCACAAATGGACTCATAATGCCGGTATAATTACCGGATTGGTGCTCATTGTTTCCGGGATTTTGTTTCTGCTGGATTAATCAAGCTGCGGAGCATGCCCCGCAACCATTAAATCTTAATCAGCTTGTTTTGCAGAACACTGTTGTTCAATTCAACCAGCAGCGTGTAGTCTCCGGGTTGAAGGCCTTTTAATGAAACAGACCGTTTAAGTCCACGGCAGATTCGCTAAGTACCACCCTTCCCAATACATCCAAAAGTTTAAACCCTTTAATTGGTTAAGGCTACAATGCCAATATTGAAGTATTTATTGATAAGATTTTCCCTGTGCTGCTTAATGATTGCCAGATAATGGTTTTAGAAATCTGAAGGATCATGCAGATTTTGGAGCGAAATATTTCATGTTGCAGGAGTAAAAAAAAAGCACCCTTTTGGGGTGCTTTTTCAAATTAGAATCTGTTAATGTTAGAGTGCTTTTGCACCTTCAATCCATTTGCTCCACTGATCGGCAGATGTTTTGCTGTCTTGTTCTACCAAGGCTGCAATTTTCTCTTCGTTCAATGCGATCAAATCTGCTACAGAATTGATGCCCAGGGCATTCATCTTTTTCACAGCTGCAGGACCTACACCGGCGATATCTTTCAATTCGCTGCCGGTATTTTCTGTTTGTGCAGGGGTTTCCACGGCTGGAGTCGCTACTTTTTCAGCTTTTGGAGCTGTTTTAGCAGGCTTCTCTTTCTCAGCCAGTGCAAACTGAGCGCGCAATTCGCTCAAGGCATCAAGTTCACCCAAAGTGGTAGCCTGTGCATTTTGGTTAATTTTCTTAACCGCTTTGCTGGCGTTCTTGCGGGCTTTGTCGCGTGATTTATCATCGGCCTCAGCTCTTGATTTGTCAGCAGCTTTCCAGGTATTGGTGTGGCTGATGATAATCCTTTTGCTGTCTTTGTTGAATTCGATAACCTCAAAACTCAGGTTTTCGTCTTCTACAACAGACATGTTGTTGGCCTTTTTGATATGCCTTGATGGTGCGAATGCTTCAACACCATATTGCATTTGAACCGTAGCGCCTTTGTCGTTAACACCAACGATGGTTCCTTCGTGCACTGAACCCACCGTGAAGATGTTTTCGAAAGTGTCCCAGGGGTTTTCTTCCAGTTGTTTGTGTCCGAGGCTCAAGCGACGGTTTTCTTTGTCTACTTCAAGAACAATCACATCCAGTTTTTCGCCTTTTTTCACGAATTCGCTAGGATGCTTGATTTTCTTATTCCAGCTCAAGTCACTTACGTGAACCAAACCATCGATTCCTTCTTCCAGCTCCAGGAACAAGCCATATGAAGTGAGGTTTTTAACCACACCGGAGTGCTTGCTGCCCAAAGAGTACTTGTCTTCGATGCTTACCCAAGGATCTGTGGTAAGTTGTTTGATACCGAGGCTCATTTTGTGCTCATTGCGGTCCAGGTTAAGAACCAGCGCTTCTACTTCTTCACCTACTTTAAGGTATTCAGAAGGATTGCGCAGGTGGCTGCTCCAGCTCATTTCACTTACGTGAACCAAACCTTCAACGCCATTGCTGATTTCGATGAAAGCACCATAATCGGCAACACTAACCACTTTACCTTTAACCTTACTACCTTCAGTAACGTCGGCGGCAAGATTATCCCAAGGATGAGAAGTGAGTTGTTTTAAGCCAAGTGAAATACGTTTTTTGTTGTCATCATAATCCAGGATTACTACGTTGATCTTGTCACCCAATTTCAACACTTCTTCCGGATGGTTGATACGACCCCAGCTGATATCGGTGATATGCAGCAAACCGTCGATACCGCCCAAATCTACGAATACACCGAAGGAAGTCATGTTTTTAACTTCTCCTTCAATTACCTGACCTTTTTCAAGTTTGCTCAGGATTTCTGATTTTTGGGCTTCAATATCGTCTTCGATAAGGGCCTTGTGACTAACCACAACATTTTTGAATATGTCGTTGATTTTCACAATTTTGAAGTCCATGTTTTTGCCTACGTACTGATCGTAGTCGCGAACCGGCTTCGTGTCAATTTGAGAGCCGGGTAAAAAAGTATCGATTCCGAACACATCCACAACCAGCCCTCCTTTCGTACGAGAACGCACATAGCCGGTGACAATGGTGTCGTTGGTGTGCGCTTCGATGATTTTGTCCCAAGCAGTTTCCTGCAGGGCTTTGCGACGGCTTAGAACCAGCTGACCGAGGCGATCTTCAGCGATGTCGACGAAAACTTCGACTTCGTCGCCAAGTGCCAACTCGGGTATGTCTCTAAATTCCTGGCGTGCTACCAGGCCATCACTTTTGAAGCCAATGTTTACCACAACGTCTTTGTCGTTGATGGCAACTACAACGCCTTTAACCACTTGCTTTTCGGCAACTGGCGTAAAAGATTGCATGTAGGCTTCTTCGAGTTTTTTACGCTCGTCGGAATTGTACGTTTGGAAGCCGGCATCGTCGGCATCCCAATCGAAGGCGTCGTGCTCCGCAACACTCACCTCATTGCTTGCTTTGGGGGCTTTAGCGTCTGAAGGATTAGCAACAACTACGGCTGCTTCTTCTTCCGGGTTTTGGATTTGTTCGTTACTCAATGATAGATTCCTCCTTTAAATGGGCGGCAAAAATAATGATTTAATTTGAAACTACCTAAAAATATCAAGAGCATATTGCTGTTGGTTAAATTTCTGCCTGTGGCATGGCTTCGGCAGAATCTGCTTCATCCCCCATCTCCCACTCGCAGGATTCTCCCTGGCAGCAGGGTGCTACGTTAATACCACAACGTGGGCATTGGTAATGGCTGTGCACGAAAATCATTTCGCCCTGCAAGCCGCAGAAATCGCAATGCTTTGGTTTCACCCCACGAATATCAGGCTACAATAGTGTCTTCAATCCACAAATTCATCACAATCCCGATACAAGATGCAGGTAATTTGCCCTTGTGTCTGTGTGAAAAGTAACATGGGTGAAACCGGTAATTTCTGGTGCATCATCATCAAACACATCCTGCTCCTGAATATCCTGTTCCTGAAAAGCAACACATTTACAAACCTGGCAATGGTAGCATCCATGAAGGTTCAGCATCATTCCGAAAGAGCCGCAGTGGCCGCATAAATTCTTTTCCATGGTTCGAATTTAGTGCGTCGTTTTGGCCGTATTTCACATTAAATCAACAACACAGAAACTTAATACTGGCTAATGGATTTGATAATTTTATGGTAACAAAAGACGCTGGCTTAATTCACAGAAATATGCGGGTGAATCCAATAACCTGCTGCCATACCAGCTAAACATTTCTCCATCCACCAATACAATTTTGCCATCCGGCAACACAGCCTGTAATTCGGCAATGTGCTTTTCTTTAAAAGGATACGGTTCTGAAGAGAGTAGGACAACATCGGGTTTATACGATGAAATATTATCAATACTCAATTCCGGATACCTTGAATTTTCTTCCTGAATCACATTTTCAAAACCACACTGCAGCAGCATATCCTGTATAAAGGTATTGCGACCTGCTGCCATATAGGGATTTCGCCAGATAAGATAAAGTACGCGCTGACCGGCCTTTATGCTTGATGACAGGCTTTGAAACCGGTTTTCAATACCATCTGCCAGCTTGCTTGCTAAGTCAGTTTCTCCGGCAACTACCCCCACTTTGCGAATCATGTCCAGGGCATCTTTCAAACAGAAAATATCACTCATCCATACCGGAAACGCTTTTTCCAGTTCCAGAATTTGGTCTTGTTCATTTTCTTCCTTGTTCCCAATGATGAGGTCAGGCTTCAACTCCCTTATTTTCTTTAGATTCAACCGCTTGGTACCACCAATTTTGGTTGCTTTGGCAAACGCTTCCCGCGGATGGATACAAAACTGGGTTTGACCCACAACGGCATTCCCCAAACCCAAATTGTAAAGCAATTCTGTTTGACTGGGCACAAGGCTCACAATGCGCTTTGGAGAATCGGGCACCTGCACGCTGCGCCCCATCTGATCCACAACAGAGGGCATAAATACTGTTATTCGCTAAAAGCCCCAATCACATCATACCGGGTAATGATATGCCAATTTCCTCCAAGATCCATCATCAGCACAGCGTTGTTGTCCTTATTGATAAGGGAAGAAACATGGTCTATGGTTTCCGAATACCCAACAATGGGGAAAGACTGGCGCATGACGCGCTGCACAGGCTCTTGGAGCAATTCCCTGTTTTTTACAAGAGCAGCATACAAATCGGCGTCTTCCAGGGCTCCTACAAACTGTTTTCTCTCATCCAATACCGGAATTTGCGATATATCATATTTCTGCATTTTGGCAAATGCCTGTTCGCAGGTTTCGCTTTGGTTTACGGTAACCAGGGGTAAATGGCGGTGTTTTTGAACCAAATCCAACGCAATTGCCTTTGGTGCTGAAGGCAGAAACCCCCTGTCCCGCATCCAGTCATCGTTGAACATTTTGCCCAGGTATCGTGTGCCGTGGTCGTGAAAAATAACCACAACCATATCTCCATGTTTAAACTTACCGCTCATTTGCAATAAGCCAGCCATGGCAGCTCCAGCGCTGTTACCGGCAAAAATCCCTTCTTCTCTTGGTATTCTGCGGGTCATGATGGCTGCGTCTTTATCGGTAACCTTTTCGAAATGATCGATGACATTAAAATCTACGTTGACCGGAAGAAAATCTTCTCCAATGCCTTCTGTTATGTAGGGATAGATTTCATTTTTATCGAAAATGCCGGTTTCCTTGTATTTTTTGAACACAGAACCAAAGGTATCGATACCCAAAATTTGAATATCGGGATTTTGCTCTTTCAGGTATTTTCCAGCACCGCAAATGGTACCACCTGTTCCAACACCCACCACCAAATGGGTGATTTTACCATCGGTTTGTTTCCATATTTCAGGGCCGGTTTGTTCGTAATGGGCCTGGCTGTTGCTTAGGTTATCGTATTGATTGGGTTTCCATGCATTGGGAATTTCCTTGGCAAGGCGGGAGCTTACACTGTAATAGCTGCGGGGATCTTCCGGTTCTACGTCGGTTGGGCAAACAATAACCTCTGCACCAAAGGCTTTTAGGGCATCTACCTTTTCCTTGCTTTGTTTATCGGTGGTGGTAAAAATGCATTTATAACCTTTTATGACAGCTGCAATGGCAAGACCCATGCCCGTATTACCGCTGGTTCCTTCCACAATGGTTCCCCCAGGTTTGAGCGCGCCTGATTTTTCTGCATCTTCAATCATTTTCAGGGCCATTCTGTCTTTGATTGAATTTCCGGGATTTACCGTTTCAACCTTGGCAAAAACCTCACAGGGAAGGTCTTTGGCAATACGGTTAATTTTCACCAACGGTGTGTTTCCAATGGTTTCAAGGATATTTTGATGGACTTGCATTGGTGCACGAAATAAGGATAAAATGCCCTAAACTTGGCTTTTCGGACTGCTGATTATTATCCACCGGCTTTACCACCTCTGCAATTTACCATTCAATTTGTACCTTCGCATTTGTGGAACAGCTCTCTAATTTTTCATATTTATACAGCACGTATCTAACCCAGCACCCTTTTACGGGTAAGCCTGAAACCTTGTATGAGCCGATGAATTACATCATGTCTCTGGGTGGAAAAAGGGTTAGGCCATTGCTGGCACTTTTGGGTGCAAACGCCTGCGGTGCCGATGCCAGCGCTGCACTTCAATGGGCGCATGCGGTGGAAGTATTTCACAATTTTTCGCTGGTGCACGACGACATCATGGACAATGCACCCACCAGGCGGGGATTGCCAACTGTGCATGAAAAATGGGGAATAGCAGAAGGCATCCTTTCCGGAGATAACATGCTGATTTCGGTGTATGAATTATTGTTAACGCAGGAAACACCCCATAAAAATGCCTTGCTTTCACTAATTACCAAAACCGCCAGGGAAGTTTGTGAAGGGCAGCAGCTGGATATGGACTCTGCCAAAAATCCAAAGGTTACAGAGGCTGAATACCTGGAAATGATTCGCCTAAAAACAGCGGTATTGCTGGGTTGCAGCATTCAGGGTGGCGCCATTTGTGCCAATGCCAATGCAGAAGTTCAGCAATTATTGAATGGGTTTGCCATCAACCTGGGAATGGGTTTTCAATTGAACGACGATTGGCTGGATGCATTTGGTGATCCCGAAAAAACCGGAAAAATGGCCGGTGGGGATATTGTTGAAGGCAAAAAAACCTTGTTGTATATCCAGGGAAATCAAGACAGCCAGTTAGACCTAATCTGGCAACAGTATCAAGGCGGCGAGCGTGTTGAATATACATTGCATCATTTCAAAGCCCTGGGATTGGATATTGCATTAAAGGAAAAGGCCAATGATTATTTCCGGCATGCGCTCAAAGATTTGGATAAATTACAATCGCTGGGGATAAAAATCCATTTTCTGAAGGACCTTGCCGAATGGCTGAACAACCGAAGCCATTAAACAACAGGTAAAATAATTCACCCAAAAACCCTACGCTTATTTATTTTATCGGCAAATGACGATAATTTAATTCGGCTATATAAAAGCGCAGATACAATCCGATTTTAGCCATCTTTATGGCAAATAATGGAATTGCTCAAACTCATGAGAAGAAAAGGATAGCTTATTTCGTATCGAAGAAGAAGGTTCTGCCCGGTGTATAGGGCACCTTAGCCGCATCCAATTTTGCCTGCAGTTGTTTGAATTGGGTATCCAACTGCTTTAGTTCTGCAAGCCATGCCACAAATGCCGATTTCCCTGCCTTGAAAGCATCTACATGGGTAATGGTAGGGCCATTGCTGGAATACACCATACCCGATACCGCAGCATCGATACGGTCATTAATGCCCGGTGCTGTTTCAAATTCCTTGGATGCCAAAATACCATCGCCATTGAATTGAGTATTGAGTTTTTCTGCAGCAAGTTGCAAACCGGATATTTCGGTCATCAAATCATTATATACACCTCCCACAAATAAGGCGTTTTTCACCGTTAGAATGCCTTTGGACAGATCATTGAAGTAATCCGCTGCTGCTGATACGTTTCTCCTTGTTTCTGCAATCTCATCAATCAGTTTCTGGCGTTCTTCTGCAGGGAAACTCAACAAGGTAGGTTTAACCAGATAATCTACCGAAATGGTTTGCTTATTTCCCAATGCGATAAACTTGGCGTCCTTTATCAAAAACAACGATGCCTGATAATTTCCGGGGGCTACAAATGGGCCAAAATCAGGTTCTGCATAAGGATCCGAGATGCTGCTGTTTTCGCGGGTTAGCGGGCTTGTGCCGCTGTAGCGTAAATCCCAGTTAACACTGCCCATTCCTTTGGATGCAGTTGTTTTTATCCTGCGAATTTCTTTGCCTTTTTCATCTGCAATAACCACCAGCAAGAAGGGCTGTTCTTCCCTTGCTTCCATTCTTAGGGAATCCACAGAGGGGTAAAACGCAGGTTTATTGTCTTTTTGTAATTTGGCTTCATTTGCCTGTCTGGTTTCTTTGATGGTTTTGTATTCATTTTTCAGGTGAAAACGAATTAGTGCGCCGGTAGCGGGATTTGGAGCGTTAAAATAGGATGCTCCTTTGCTTCCTTTGTCATTTCCACCAAGCGGTGTTCTTGGGTTGAACATTTTGGCTGGTTTCACACCAAAAATATAGGCGTCTTTATTCAGGTTTTCGGGAGTTGCCTCTCTGAGTGCGGAATAATCATCCAAAATCACAAAACCACGGCCAAAGGTTGCCAGGGCAACATCATTTTCCCTTTTCTGAATGGCAATGTCTTTGATGGCAACCGGTGCCAAGCCTGCGGTCCAGGGGGTCCATTTTTTTCCGGCATTGTTGGATGCATAGAAACCAAACTCAGAGCCGGCAAACAGCAAGTTTGCACTCACGTGGTCTTCCGCAATGGTTTTGACAGATCCGTTTTGCGGCAAATTATTGGCTATGGAAGTCCAGGTTTTTCCTGCATCCGTGCTTTTGATGATGTAAGGTTTGAAATCGCCTTTACGGTGGTTATCGAATGTAGCATAAACCGTATTTCTATCATGCTGAGAAGGTACTATACAACTTACCAAGGCGTATTCCGGAACTCCGGTAAATTTTGATTGTTTGTTCCATGTTTTTCCGCCATCGGTGCTAATTTGTATCAACCCGTCGTCGGTACCTGCGAACAGCAGTTGTTCGTCTTTTGGACTTTCTGCCAGCCACATAATATTTCCATATATGGAGGTACTCTGGTTTTTTGCAACAGCATCAATGCTCCAAACCCGGCCCATTACAGGCAATTTATTGCGGTCTATTCCACGGCTTAAATCAGGGCTAATGGCTTCCCAGCTGTTGCCCCTGTCATTGCTGCGGTAAATGCGGTTGGCAGCAAAATAAAGTCTTTGCGGATTGTGCGCGCTTATGATTAGCGGTGCATCCCAATTCCATCGGAGGCCATTTTCACCCAGACCGGTAATGGGTTTAATATCAATCTGCTCTCCTGTTCTGCGGTCATAGCGAATCAATCCGCCGTATTGCCATTGGCTGTAAACGATATTGGGATCGGTTGGATCTACCTGCGTTTTGAAGCCATCACCACCCACCGTAATAAACCAGTCGCTATTTGGAATTCCGTTTCCGCTGGCATTGGCAGATGGGCCGCCAAGTGTATTGTTGTCCTGTGTTCCGCCATATACATTGTAGAAAGGCGTGGCATTATCAACCGTTACGCGGTAGAATTGGGTAATGTTAAGGTTGTCTTTGTGAATCCAGTTTTTTCCATCATCCCAGGTTTCGTATAGTCCGCCATCGCAACCCACAAGCCAGTGTGCGGTATTATCGGGTTGAATCCAAATGGCGTGGTTATCTACATGCTTCCATTTTTCACCCACTGAGGTAATTGTTTTTCCGCCGTCTTTGCTCCATTTTAGCCAGGTATCCATGATGAAGAAACGGTCTGAATTTACCGGATCTACCATTATTTCCTGGTAGTAATTACCTGCTGTTGAGAAATCGTTTGTTTTGGTCCAGCTTTCGCCTTTATCGTTGCTCACATAAACCCCTGATTTGCCGGCCTGCGCTTCTACCATGGCATAAACACGGTTGCTGTTTTGGGCAGGAATGCAAAGGGTAATTCTACCTACATCGCCACCGGGAAGCCCACCGGTAAGCTTTTTCCAGGTTTTGCCACCGTCGGTGCTTTTGAAAATGGTACTTTCAGGGCCGCCACCCAGGTAGGTCCATTCATGCCTCCTGCGCTGGTGAAAAGCAGCGTAAACGACATCCGGATTTGATGGATCTAGGTGAACTTCGTTGCAGCCGGTATTTTCGCTAACGTGGTGAACGCGGTTCCAAGTTTTGCCACCGTCTTCGGTTTTGTACAAACCGCGCTCCCCACCTTCTTTCCAGAGTGGGCCATATGCTGCAACAAAAACTATTTGGCTGTTGGTGGGATGCACCTTGATCATCCCAATATGCTCAGAATTTTTCAAACCCATGTTGGAAAAGGACTTTCCACCATCAAGGCTTTTATAGATGCCGTTTCCATACCCAACACTTCGCTGGTTATTGTTTTCACCGGTTCCTACCCATAATACATTCGTGTTTTTGGAATCCATGGTGATACAACCAATACTTTGGGTACCATAATTATCGAAAATGGGATTGAAGGTGGCGCCATTGTTGGTGGTTTTCCATACACCACCGTATGCCGCAGCAACATAATATTCACTATTTAGCTGTGGATTTACAGCAAGATCAATAATCCTGCCTCCTGTGGTGGTAGGGCCAATGCTTCGAAACTGAAAGGCATTTAAAACGTCAGCCGACAGGCTATCCTGAGCAAACAACATAGCAGATTGACTGCCGATTAGTGTTAATAGTACCCACACTTTTTTCATAGGCCGTGAAAATAAATCAGCCAAGCTGTGCGGGCAACTATTACCGCTAAAATTATCGCAAAAGTTGTTTGCGCAAGCCCGGAACGCGAACCCAGCTGGTTTCTTTTACCGGAATGAGATTAAGGTTTTTCACCGCATACAATTTACCGGAAGTTAGTGCCAGCTCATTCGCATCATATTGATTGTTTGGCGTGAAGATGATATTGGAGCCATCCTTGTAGATATACTGGGTAAACAGCAAGGCGCCACCAGACATCGAAAACACCCGCAATCCACCATCGTTGCCCATTGCATGCAGGAATTTGTTGTTCACAACCTGCAAGTCGGCAAAGGCCACCGGGCCGGTGCTGAAAATGGCCTCCTCTCCTGTTTTTAAGGATTTTACGGCTATGATGCCTTTTTTGTATTCGGCTTGCCAAATGCTGTCTGCATCCACACATAGCATTTGCTTGTTGAATAGGGTTTGATCCGGCAACAAACGCCAGTTTTCGGACTTTTTGGAAGATGCGGGCTGACCACTTTTGGAAGAAAATGTGAAGATGTTATTAAAATCGCTGTAACAGCGGATTTTTGAACCATCATCATTTACCGCTGCAGGCCCCAGTACGGGTGTTTTTCCGGGGAAAACAACAGCTTTTTCTTTGATTTCAATTGCCTGATAATCAACCAAACGAATTCCGCCCATTTTGTCCGATGCCATCACCCTGTTTCCGTCGGGAAACAGCAATAAATCGGGCACAATATTATTATCGTCTTCCACCGATAAAGACCTATTCAGTATATCAGAACCGAGGTATTCGCTTATATTGTAAGTGCCTTTATTAAAATCCAGTTGCAACAGGTAGATAGCAAACTCATGTTGGTTGGCCGAGGCATGTTCCAGGGAAACCAATAAACTGTTGACTGAGCCCTGCAGGGGTAAAACCGATTTGATGTCTGCCTTTCCTTTGAAAAAGTTTACCACCACGGATTCACCAGTGTTGGCATTCCAAAACGCAATATTTTCAAACTGTTTGTGAAAGGCCAGTAAGCCATTTTGGGCCAAGGTTTCGTTTAATCGATAAAGGGGTTTCCATGCATTGCCGGAATCTCCTTTAATGCTGACGGTTTGGCTTTTTCCAGTTTTGATTGAAGTAACCCTCCAATAAGGCAATTTCATCTCCCTGCTTCCACTGAGGTAAAACAAAACAGAATCTGCCGGTGAACGAAACGGATATTTTAGGTTAAAATTCCGCACCAACACATTGCTGGCTTCCTTATCCTGTAAGCTTTCCATAAGCATCAGGTTGTTTCCTGCAAAGTGTTTTATAAACCCGTAACCACCGGACAGGTTTTTTACGGCAGAGGTTTCGTATTGTGGATTAAAGTGCAGCAGGTTATATCCATTGCTGACAATGGCTTCGTTCCCATTAAAAACGCCTTCACTTCCCCACCAACGGTATTGCAAAGCCGTATCAGCGGTATACACCAGGCGCACAAATGGATCTAAATCCCCGGTTGCTTTATTGCTTTGATAATCAGTAAACAAAAGCCAGTCTCCATTTTTGCTAAAGGAAAATGGCCTGTGTTCTTTATCACAATCCACTACAGGCATTTTCCACAGAATCGTATCTTTTTCCAGGCTGTAGAAACATAAATCCAAATCCTGTTGGCCAGTTAATGCCTTTCCTTGATTTCGCGGAGCATAGAATACCATTTTGGTTCGTGCGCTGTCCAGGGTAAATGGAGGAAATAGCGGATTGCGCTTCCATTTACTGCCAGATTCGAATTCGCCACTCATCGCCGGAAAAACGCGCTTTTGCATGCCGGTATTTGCTTCCCAAACGATTAATTTACCATCAAACGAGGCAGTAATAACCTTGCTATCGGATAACGCAAAAGAAACACCCGTCAAAGCGTCGTAGTGCCCACGAAACTGCTTAATCAATGTTTTGTTTTTTGCATTCCAGAGCATTGCCCTGCCATCGGCTCCACCGGTCAGAAGCCATTGTTTGTTTTGGCTATATTCCATGCCAACAACAGCACCATGATGGTAATCGGGGTAAACAAGTTCTGCTGTTTGGGAAGATGCTTGCAACACAGCCATAGACAACAATAAATATACGTATTTTATCATCAAAATTAAACCCTTTTCACCTGATTTAGGTATGTTGTTAATTGTTCAGCCACAGCATACCAGCCATAATGCCGGTGTATGAATGCAGAACCGGAACCGGATAAATTGTCCCTGTATACCTCGTCGGTTAAAATGCGTATTACAGCATAGATAAAATCGGCCTTTTCTGTTGCCAGGATTGCCCCTTGCCCATTCTCGAGCCCAAGTCCTTTAAAACCAACATGGCTGCAAACCACAGGCGTGCCCACAGCAAGCGCTTCCAGCACTTTGTTCTGGGTGCCAGCCCCAAAACGCAATGGCGCTACCATTACGGTGGCTTTGGCATATTCGGCAGCAATATCTTTTACAAAACCGGTGATGGTTACATCTTCCGATGCCAGTTTAAGTACTTTGGCCACAGGTCGCTGACCCGCTATTACAAATTTTGCTCCGGGCACAGCCGCTTTTATTTCAGGGAATAATTCTTCACAGAAATAGGTAACTGCATCAATATTGGGCTCATAATCCATATTGCCTGTAAACAAAATACTGAGTGGTTCCTTCACCACATCCGTTCTTTGGCAAAACTGCGCAGTATCAACACCATTGGGCAAAACAGCCAGATTGGCTCCAGTATTTTCGGACAGATAAGCCATATCTTCTGCACTGCAAACAAGATTTAATGGAAACCTGGGCAACCATTGTTGCTCGAATTTCAGCAACCGCCGGTATTCCATCCCTGTAAACCAACGTTTCAAAGGCGATTTGGCCTGCTCCAACCTTCTTTTCCAGTAAAGGCTAAAGGCATCAGGAAGGTCTAATACCACATTGGTTCGGTCCAGATTCCTGAAATAATAACCCATCCGGATGTGTTGAACATGAATCGCATCAAAGGAATTGCTACTTATTACACGGTTAAGCAACTTCGAAAACTTTGCAGAACGGAAATAGGCAACCTGAATGGGTAACTTACCAACCAAACCCATTAAAGAATTGAGCACACTCAACCATTTAGGAAGCCGGATGATGTGAACTTCATCAAACACTTCTTGAAGCTGCTTCTTGTATTGAAGCTCTTCTTTGTCCTGGGCAATGGATATAAGTACCAGTTTATGCTTTCCCGACAACTGCCTGGCCAAATTCCAGATTTTCAGTTTATCGCCCCGGTATGGCGGGTACGGAACTCGGTTGGCGACAAACAAAATGTTCATTTTCGCAGCAAAAATAAGGAGCCCGAAGATATTCAGGGTAGAATTTAGCAATCATGGGTTTATTTATGCCATTCTTTGGGTAATATTGCGATAGAAAGCACATGTTTAGCGTAAGCCAAAGAATTACAGAAATCATTGAATCCGAAACGCTGGCAATGACCAAGCGGGCTCGTGAATTAAAGGAACAAGGCAAAGACATTATCAGTTTAAGCATTGGAGAACCTGATTTCAACACCCCGCAGCATATATGCGAAGCCGCAACAAAAGCCATGGCCGAAGGCTACACCCATTATCCACCGGTATTGGGCATGCTGGCCTTTAGGGAATCAATTTGCAGAAAACTTAAGCATGAAAACGGACTTGATTACCAGCCCAAAGATATTATAGTAAGCAATGGTGCAAAACACAGCATCATCAATGCCGTGCTAAGCATGATAAACCCCGGTGATGAAGTCATTATCCCAGCTCCTTTTTGGGTGAGTTATCCGAGCATGGTGGAATATGCCGGTGGCAAATGTGTTTACGTCCAGGCAGGTGTTACACAACAATATAAATTTACAGCTGCACAACTTGAAGCGGTCATCACACCCAAAACCAAATTGCTGATTTTTTCATCGCCCTGCAATCCCAGTGGCGCAGTTTTCAGCAGGCAGGAACTGGAAGCCATTGCGGCGGTATTGGCCAGGCATCCGCATTTATTTGTTATCAGTGATGAAATTTATGAAAAGATCAATTATGCCGGCAAACACGTTAGCATAGCTTCCCTTCCAGGAATGAAAGACCGAACTGCGGTTGTGAATGGCCTTGCCAAGGGCTATGCAATGACCGGGTGGAGAATAGGTTATCTGGCAGGCCCAGCCTGGCTGGTGTCGGCATGCGAAAAGATGCAAGGATTGTTCACCAGCGGCGCCAATAGCATTTCGCAAATGGCAGGTATTGCCGCACTGGAAGGAACACAGCAGCCTGTAGAATCAATGAGGCTTGAGTTTTTAGGTCGCAGGGATCGCATGCTGGCTTTATTGGCAGAGATACCAGGACTGTTGTTTGATGTGCCTGATGGCGCATTTTATATATTTCCGGATGTAAGCCATTACCTGGGTAAATCGGCTGGCGAATTACACATAGACACAGCGGAAAACCTTTGTATTTATTTGCTAAACGAAGCCGGAGTAGCCTGTGTTGGTGGAACCGCATTTGGCATGCCCAGCTGCATCCGCATTTCCTACGCTACCGATATCCAAAGTATTGAAAAGGCTGTCGCCCGCCTTAAAGATGCTTTTGCCAAACTAAACTAAAAAAACAGCATTAACTTTGCATTATAAATGAGTCAGGAACTGAACAACCTATTTTCCAGCTTTCAAGGACTAAAAGTTTTGATTGTTGGAGATGTAATGGTCGATAAATACATCTTTGGCAAAGTAAACAGAATGTCGCCTGAGGCTCCTGTTCCGGTTGTTGATGCTTCGGTTTTTGAAGCAAGGCTTGGAGGTGCAGGAAATGTAGCCCTTAATGTGCATGCAATGGGCGGAATCCCCATTCTTTGCTCAGTAATTGGAGAAGATGCAGAAGCCGATGATTTGCGGCAGTTGATAAAGCAGGCTGGTTTAACAGACCGCGCCATCATGGGCAGTGCCAAGCGCAAAACCACCACTAAAACCAGGATTATTGGCAACAACAAGCAAATTGTCCGCATCGATCATGAGATTACCAGCGAGCTGGATTATCTGGATACCTATTATATGGAAGAACATTTTAACCGCGAATTGGAACAAGCCGATGTGGTTATCATGGAAGACTACAACAAAGGGGTTTTGCATAGCCTTAACATTGCCAAGCTGATTGACAATGCTAAAAAAGCGGGGGTGCCAGTGGTGGTTGATCCCAAAAAACAAAATTTCGATGCTTACAAAGGATGTACCCTGTTTAAGCCCAACCTGAAGGAAATCAAAGAAGGTTTGGGAATCGGTGGCGACCTTTCAGACGATCAATCCGTGCGTGAAGCCGTTGCTGCTTTGGAAAAACAACTCGGCAATGCTATTTCCATGGTTACCCTCAGTGAACGTGGCGTTTATATTCACGGCCAAAATGAGGAGCACTTTATTCCTGCTCATTTGCGCAACATAGCCGATGTGAGCGGAGCCGGCGATACCGTAATCAGTGTTGCTGCCATGTGTCTGGCAAGAAAAACTTCCCTGAGGTTATTGGCGGAACTCAGCAACCTTGCCGGTGGACTGGTCTGCGAATCGACCGGTGTTGTTCCCATTAAACGCGATTTACTGCTAAAGGAAGCGACTGCATTAAATCTTTAATTGTCTTATCACCTTCGGTTAATAAACCATATTTAAAACCATAAAAAAAGGCTGCCTAAGCAGCCTTTTTTATTGTCTTATTTTCAGGATATTACCTTAGCAAGGTAATGGTTCCATCAAACTTATAAACCTTGTCTTCAAAGGATATCACCTCTACGTGGTAAACATAAACACCTGTCTGACATTCTTGTCCGTTGGCGGTTCCGTCCCAACCTTTGTTGATGTCGTTGGTTTCATACATTTTCTCGCCCCAACGGTTATATACCGATAAATTGATTCCCTTAAAGTTGCTGGCGGTAACATTGAACGTATTGTTCTTGCCGGGGCCTGCACCGTCCGGGGTAAACACGTCTGGTATCCACACTATGATATCCGGGCCTACAAATACATTCCTGCTGAACGTATCGGTACATCCGC
>CANKVN010000039.1 GCA_947487055.1 Flavobacteriales bacterium | reverse complement strand
ATTGCCCACCCCTCCGGGCGAAGATGGCAGCGCCGACCTCAGCTATGTGTTGCACGTGGCAGATCAACTGGGGCATATGCTCACGGATTACCGCGTGATTGTTGATAAAAGCACGGTTCCCGTAGGCACCGCAGATAAGGTGAAAGCAGCCATTGCCAAGCATTTCAAGGGTGAATTTGATGTGGTTTCCAATCCTGAATTTTTGCGCGAAGGGGTGGCCGTAGAAGACTTTATGAAGCCGGACCGCGTGGTTATTGGTGCAGAAACCCAGCGCGCCAAAGACGTGATGAGCGATTTGTATGCTCCCTACGTGAGACAGGGCAACCCTGTGCTGTTTATGGACACCCGCAGTGCAGAGCTTACCAAGTATGCAGCCAACAGCTTTCTGGCCACCAAAATATCATTCATGAATGAAATTTCAAGGCTTTGTGAACTCATGGGAGCCGATGTGGATATGGTTCGCAAGGGCATTGGGTCCGACGACCGTATCGGCAAGCGCTTCTTGTTTCCGGGTATCGGATACGGAGGCTCTTGTTTTCCCAAGGACGTGAAGGCCCTGATACATTCTGCCGCTGTTGTGCAGTACCCTTTCGAGATTTTGAATGCTGTTGAAAAGGTAAATGCTTCCCAAAAGCGCCTGCTGGTGGAAAAGATAAAAAACCATGTCGGCAACACCCTCTCCGGTAAAACAGCGGCCATCTGGGGATTGGCTTTCAAACCGAATACAGACGATATCCGCGAGGCTCCGGCCCTGGAAATCATCAATGAACTTAAAGCAATTGGCGTATCGGTAAGGGCATACGATCCCGAGGCCATGCCCAATGTGAAATCCATTTTGGGCGATAGCATCAGTTTTTACGAAAACCCATACCAGGCGGCAGAAGGAGCCGATTTCCTGATTATTGCCACCGAATGGCCCGAATTCAGAACCCCCGATTTCAACAAACTGGGTGCAGCGCTGAAAGCCAAAATGGTATTTGACGGACGCAATGTTTTTGAAACAGAAACCATGCGGAAAAACGGATACCACTACGTGAGTATTGGCCGGGAGGACGTGATGCCATCATGAAGCGCGTATTGATTACCGGAGCAGCCGGATTTTTAGGCTCTCACCTTTGCGACCGGTTTATCAAAGAAGGTTACCATGTTATCGGCATGGACAACCTCATCACCGGCGATTTGCGCAACATTGAGCACCTGTTTCACCTGGAGCATTTTGAGTTTTACAACCACGATGTCAGCAAATTTGTGCATGTGCCCGGCAGCCTGGATTATATCCTGCACTTTGCCAGTCCGGCGAGCCCTATTGATTACCTGAAAATACCCATTCAAACCTTGAAGGTAGGCTCTTTGGGCACCCACAACCTGCTGGGATTGGCCAAGAGTAAGGGAGCCCGTATTTTGGTGGCCAGCACCAGCGAAGTGTATGGCGATCCCACGGTGCATCCGCAAAATGAAGATTATTGGGGAAATGTGAATCCCATTGGGCCTCGTGGTGTGTACGACGAAGCCAAACGCTTTCAGGAAGCCATCACCATGGCCTACCATACCTACCACGGTGTTGAAACCCGCATTGTGCGCATTTTCAACACCTACGGACCGCGCATGCGGCTAAACGATGGCCGTGTGTTGCCTGCTTTCATTGGGCAAGCCCTGCGTGGCGAAGACCTAACCATTTTTGGTGATGGCAGCCAAACCCGCAGTTTTTGCTACGTGGATGACCTGGTGGAAGGCATTTACCGCCTGTTGCTCAGCGATTATGCATACCCGGTAAACGTTGGCAATCCCGATGAAATTACCATTGCAGAGTTTGCAGAGGAAATCATTAAACTTACCGGCACCAGCCAAAAGGTAATCTATAAGCCATTGCCGGTGGATGATCCCAAGCAGCGCCAGCCCGATATTACCCGTGCCCGCAGCATCCTGGGCTGGGGTCCCAAGATCAGCCGCAGCGAAGGTCTGCGCATTACTTACGATTATTTCCGCACCCTACCCGAAGACAGGCTTTACGAAGAAGCCCACCACAAGGACTTTGGGAAGTACAAGAATTAAGGGACTGCCCCTTTACATCATCAGTTTCAGCCCGCCTGCAATGACGTTTATATTCAATTCCTGAGCGGTGTAGGTATCGCCATCCGCCTGGAATTCATGAGGTTTTTCCAGCTGTATGCGGCAAGCGGAAACCTGCATGTATGCCACAACATTCAGTTTCAGGTGTGCCCCAAAATTCACCAGCCAAACATACCAGAGCCGTTGCAGGATACTGGGTGGTTTAATCAGTAATACATCCATTTTCCCATCCTGCAGCGATGCATTTGGATACAGCTTAAAACCGCCTCCGGCGCGCATCCCATTGCCCATGGAAACCATGAAGATGGGGCCCGAATACACATACCCGTCCGCATGAATGGTTGCCTGTATGGGTTTATACCCCAGCAAATGCCGGGCTATTGGGATGATGTATTTCAAGGAAGGAATGCCAACTTTTTTTGCCCGCGATGCTACGAAGGCTTCAAAGCCAGTACCGCAGGCATTGTGGGCATACACGTCGTTTATTTTAAGGATGTCGAAAGATTCGCAGGCCCCAAGGCGGATTTTTTCTGCCAGTGCGGGAACGGCTGTTTTTGGGAAATTGGCAGCAAAATCATTGCCACTGCCAATCGGCAGGATGGAAAAGCTATTGCAGGCAACATCTGCATGGTTGATGGCCACATGCAGGGTGCCATCGCCACCGGCTACAACAATGTGGTTGTTTCTTAAGGTTCTCAGTTCGGCGGGGTCCGAAACGGGGCGCATTGCAACACCGCAATCCGCAAATGCCTGCAGCAATTCCCCAATCTTTTTTGCCTGATAACGGCCGGAGGTTGGGTTGTAGAAAAGTACGGCCTGCTCGGGCATGGTCCAAAGATGGGGTAAATTGGCGAAAAGTCAATGCGCAGAGTTTATGGCTAAGGCTATGAAGACCGCCCAACCTGCCGTACCTTTGTAGCATGCTTGCCCTTGTGGATTTTTCGTTTGAGTTTGCCGGAAGGTATTTGTATAAAGACGCCAACTGGCACATCAAGCCCGGTGAAAAAATTGGGCTGGTGGGGTTGAATGGTACCGGTAAATCTACCTTGCTGCGCTTGATAGCGGGGGATTATGAACTTCGCGAGGGCAACATGAGCAAGCCTTCCAACCTGAAGATTGGATTTCTGAATCAGGATTTGTTGAGTATCGATTACCACGATCCCCTGCTGGAGGTGGTTTTGCAAGGGCGATCTGATCTGGCTACGCTGGACAAGGAAATTCACCGTTTGCTGGAAGAAATTGAGCAAACCGCCGATGTGGATGCCATACAAAAACTTACTGAACTGCAGGATCAGTTTGGAAATCTGGGTGGTTACGACTGGCACGCAGAAGCAGAAAAACTGCTTGAAGGCCTTGGTTTTAAAACCGAAGAACTGCAAAAACCCCTGAACCTCTTTTCCGGAGGGTGGCGCATGCGGGCCATGCTGGCCAAATTGCTGCTCATGCAACCCGATTTGCTGCTGCTGGATGAACCCACCAACCACTTGGATTTGCCCACCATTGAGTGGATTGAGGATTACCTGAAAACCTACAAAGGCACCTTCATCATTGTGAGCCACGACCGCTTGTTTCTGGACAATACGGTAAACCGCATTGCCGAAGTGGCCCACCAGCAGGTGTATCACTACAAAGGAAATTTTACCGAATACCTGGAGCAAAAAGAAGAGCGCGATGAAATGTTGCAGCGCCGCTTCGAAAACCAGCAGGATTACATACGACAACAAATGGCATTTATCCGCCGGTTCAAAGCCAAAGCCAGTAAGGCCACTGCGGTGCAAAGCCGCGTGAAAATGCTTGGCAAACTGGATAAAATTGAATTGAAGGATGATGAGCGCCGTGAGATGAATATACGGTTCAACATCCGCACCACCCCTGGCAAAACCATTTGCACCCTTAAGAATGTTACCAAAAGCTATGGTGATGATGAAATTATCCGTAGCGCCAACGCCCAGGTGCTAAGGGGCGATAAAATCGCACTCATTGGTGCCAATGGTAAGGGAAAGAGTACGCTGCTGCGCATCATCAATGGCTCCGAGCCACATGGTGGCGAAGTGGAGCCGGGCTGGAACGTAGAAACATCCTTTTTTGCACAGCACCAGCTGGAGGCACTGAACCTGCAGCGCGATTTGCTCAATGAACTGGGAACTGTGGATGCGGAATACACCGAAGCCGAATTGCGTACGGTATTGGGCTGTTTCCTGTTTACCGGAGATGAAGTATTTAAGAAGATTAAAGTGCTTTCAGGTGGCGAAAAAAGCCGTGTGGCTTTGGCCAAAACCCTGCTCACCCGAGCCAATTTGCTGTTGCTGGATGAACCCACCAACCACTTGGATATGTTTAGCACCTCGGTGCTGGCGGATGCGGTTACGCAATACAAAGGCACTTGCGTGATTGTGAGCCACGACCGGACATTTGTGAGCCATGTGGCCACCAAAATATGGTGGATAGAAAATGGTCATTTGCGCGAATATCCTGGTTCTTACGATGAGTGGAACGAATGGATGCAGCGCCGCGGGCCGGAAACCTATATCCAGGAAGAAAAATCAGCCGTTAGCGCCAAACCAATAGATTCAAAAAGCAACCAGGATGCGGATTCCGGGGAGAAAAAGCCGGGTAAAAACAGGCTGCAGCAACTGGAGCAGGAGATGGCTGAGCTGGAAAAGAAAATGCAGCAATTCAGGGATGAAAAAGCGCACCACGAAAAGTGCCTGGCCGAACCGGAAGTGGCGGTAGATTTCAATAAAATAGCGGAACACACCAAGGCATATCAGGCTGCAGATGCCGGTATGCAACAGCTGCAGGCATCCTACGACAAGGCCATGGAAGCATGGATAGCCGGAACGGAATAAAACAACCAATAATTCCCTAAAAAAACAACTTCCAGTACATCTTCTCCACCCGCTTATCCCAGCTGCCCTGGAATGTTTTCTTAAGCTCTGCGCGGATGGTTTCCCTGGTATATTCTTTTTCTTTTTTAACAGGCTTTAAAACTGGATTAAAACCCGCTGCATTTAGCACAACTTTGTCTGCAAACCACGTGGTATTGTAGGTGGGTATTCCCAGTCCCAGTATCACGCCCGGCAATCCCTGCACCACCTCAGGTCCGGATGTTCCTACCAGCTCTTCGGCATAAAAAGCGTAAATCATGACGGTGTCCTGAAAACGGGCAATGGCTTTTCTGCAATTATACCCGGCAATGCTGCGTTTGTCGTTGGTTATTTTCCAGTTAAGCGGCATCACAGAATCCCGAATGCGCACCTTCAATTCATAAACCTCTTTTCTAAGGGTAAACGAATCGGCCTGCATGATAATTTCGTTGCTGCTGCCGTTGCTTAACCAGATTGGTATTTGCGCTTCCCCTTCCTCTTTGGGCAATGGATAGTAATGGCTGATGCCGTTTTTCCCCTTCAGTATAAATTTATCCTTGCTGTATTTGGGAACAGTTTTTTTCATGTTTTCCATCCAGGGGCTATTCCCCAGGTTCTTGTGCACGTTGGTGGTTTTGGTGTAGTAAACCGTAAATGAATCCGAAAACTGTGCTTTTAAATGCTGATTAAAAACCAAAAAAAGCACCAAAAAACCAATATATATGCGTTGTTTAATTATTGCTTTTTTCATCTTTGTTGCCATTGGTTTCAGACTTGGGTTTATTCTTAAATTTATACGTAAGCCGCAATAAGAAATACCGCTTAAACGCGCTGTTGGTGGTTTCGTAGATCTGGTTGCCTGTAACGTAGCGAGAGTAATTGATGTTTTGGTTCAACAAATCATTCACTTCCAGCGTAACAATATATTCCTGCTTTTTCTTGTGCGTATAATAGACAGAACCATTTATCAAATGGTTATTTGGAACGCTGTATATATTGGTTTGCTGCCGGTAATTGCCTTCATATTCCATCGACATAGACCAGCCGCCTTCCGGTGCTTCTTCTTTTTTGGATTTGGAGAAACTGTGTTTATTCACGGGTCCCAAATCAAAACCTGCCGTTAAATTCTGGGTCCAGTTTTTGTTGGAAAACCCACTCTGCAGGCTGCTTTTGTTGTTGTTGCGCGCGTAGGTATATTCCATTTCAAGGTTTAAAATATCGCCCAGTTCCATATAGATGGAGGGATTAAAGCTCCATGATTTGTTGGTATTGGTGCCGCGGATGTTGTTCTGAATTACCTCTGTTAATCCACTGTTGTAACCCCCGCTAATGCTCATTCCCAGGGGTGTTCCCTTAATCTGTTTGTGGTAGTATCCCCAAAAATTCATCTGGTTATTGTTGCTACCCATTTCGGTTGTACTTACGGTTCTGCCCAGGGAATCGATGGATGAGGCGGTGATAAAGTTGCTGGCGTAATCTGTGAAGCTACCGCTGAACATAAGCCACGATTGCTTAACCATGTTCCCTGCCTGTATGTTCATGCTGTAATTGTGCGAGAGGCCTTGTTTTAAGGTGGTGTTACCCGTGTTTAGGTAAAGCGGGTTAGCATTGTTCAGGATGGGTTGCAGTTGAAACGCCGAGGGCAGGTTTACCTGTGCGTTGTATCCCAGGTTAATTTTGCCCATTTTGGAAAAGTTCCAGATTACATTGGCATTGGGAAGCCAGGCATTGTAGTTTTTGTCTAAGGAAAGTCCTTTGATATTTTCTTCCTGCAATATTCCCGAAACCTGTGGTTTAATACCGGCAGAAATATTCCATTTTTTCTTGTGCCATTGCAGTCCTGCACTGGCATTCAGGCGGGTTTGTCCCAGCATATAATCATTCGCCAGCGAATCGATTGTTGTGGCCGAGGCTTCGCGGTCAAGCACCTTTAGGTTGTTCCATTGCTTGTCCTGAGCGTGGTAAATGCCCACCAAAAGTTCCATGTTTTTGGTCAATGGCTCTACATAACTGGCGCTGATGTTGTAATTGTTGCGTCGGGTGATGTTGTCGCGCAATTGCCCTGCCCGCAGGGAATCGAACTGGCCTATGCCTTTTTTAAACAGGTTATTCGACTGCAAATAATTAGCGCCGGTTTGCCTAAACATCGTTTGGTTAAGTTCGATGGTAAACAGGCGTTTGTTTTTCTTAAACGGGTGGTTAAGCTTAAGGGTGTTGTTGACCTGGTAGTTCAATCCGGTATCCAGTCCCAGCCTGATTTGCCTGTTGATGGTTTCCTGGTTGTTAAACGAAGTAAGGGTATTGTAGCGGTTGATGCGGTTGTTTCCGCCAAAAGAGCCGCGGCTATTCAGGGTTAGGGTTGTTAAGGAATCAATCTGGTATTCCCATTTGCCGCCAAACTTGTATTGAAAACGCTTGTTGGTATCGTTGCTTTCGTCAAAGCTCCAGATCTCGCTGTTGTTCAGCAACTGAATGCGTTTGCTGGTGTTGCGGTTGTATACATCCAGTTTGCGGTGGGAAAGGTTCAGGTTCATTTTATGTTTTTTCCACTGGTTGCCATAAAACATGCCCAAATCCTGGGAGCGCGGGAAACCGCCGGAGCCGCTGGAATAATTCAAATCATTCTCGTTGCTGGTGTAGGTAGAATACATCATGCCTCCACCGTAGGAAACATCTTGTTTTTCGCCAAACTGGTTTCTTTCATCCCATCCCATGCCCACGTTGCTGGTATTGCCACGCAGCCCATAAGCACTGAATTTGCGTTTGCCCTTAAAATTGCTGTACAGCGCACGCTGTTCATACAGGTTCATGTCGCTGGAGCCCGCCACAGATAGTTTTCCGAAATAGCCCTTTTTGGCTTCCTCCTTCAGCCGTATATCCAGGGTTTTTACTTTTTCTGCAGATTGGTCTCCGGTGCGTTTGGCCTCTTCGGACTGCGCATCGTACACCGTCACTTCCTTCACCAGCTTGGCATCCAGGTTGCGCGTAGCCAGGGTTGGGTCTTCGCCAAAAAATTCCTCGCCATCCACCAGCACGCGTTCTACTTTTTTCCCCTGGGCGGTAATTTCTCCATCGCGGTTCACCTGCAGGCCGGGCAGCTTCTTAAGCAAATCCTCCACGGTCGCGTTGGGTTTGGTTTTAAAGCTGTCTGCAAGGTAAATGAGGGTATCGCCTTTAAGCCTCATTTTGCCCTTTTGTGCCCTGATGATAACGGCTTCCAGCAATTGCGACAAGGGAATTATATCAATGCTGCCAATATCCACCGGGGTTTCCGACAATTCATAGCTTTCAATGAAATCGGCATATTTTGGGTACGTAATCAACAGGTTGTATTTGCCGGCTTTTGGTGGTTTCAGACTAAAACGGCCATCCTTGCCGGAGCGGGTAAAGCTTGCCAGGGTGGAATCCGAGGCTTTTAGCAGCAATACGCTTGCGCCGGCTATGGGTGTGTTGTTGGCCGAATCGTATGTTCTGCCGCTAAGCACGGATTGCGAAAACGCTTGTCCTTGCAGCAACAGCAGAAGCAGCAGAAAATGAAATTTTTTAAAGGGATACACGGATAAATTGTGTAATAATATGATGTCGCAAGATACGCAATCTAAAATAAAGGTGGGGCGGGTGTTTATTTGGTAATTTTTACTATCATTTATCGGCATAGCATTGAATGGGCGCTTATTTTAATTTTATGGTTATTGTATCTCTGAAAACGCCATCATTTGCTTTTCAACCCTCATAGTTCACCCATCAACATCCCCAGTTTTTGTTGCTGCCATCAGGCGTTGAAGAGGGTAACTCACTTATGGTTTTTACCCATAATATTCAATTAATAAAACAATAATTTAACTTTATTGTTTTCAATTTTCACTCAAATGAAAAATTCAATCTCATCATTTTCAATCTACGGTCTGTTTTTTATGCTCCTAAACACTGCATATGGTCAAAACAAGTTCTTGGGATTCTCCTGTTATAACAATCAGTATAAATTAGAATTAACCACCAAAAAAAGTAATATTACCACATGCAATGACACGGTACATTTGAGTGTGAGTTTTACTGGCAATCCTGATGTTTATTGGACGGATGGCTATTTTGGCAAAACGCGCGTTGTTAGCACCGGTGGCAGTTATCAAGCCTATGCTTATGATAGTATTTTTAATTGCGTTGATACCACAGCTGAAGTATTCGTTACATTAAACGATGCCTACATAAAATCCTACAGCGGAAGCTTTACCAATCCAACCAAACTCTGCGATGGTAGTTCTGTTAACTTATATGCTTACTCAACGGCTCCTGTAAAGTGGAACACAGGCGACACAACGAACACCATCCTAGTCAGCAAGGGTGGGAAATATTTTGCAGTGGCAAAATCCGTCAACGGGTGTGTAGATAGTTCAGAAGTATTGGAGGTTATATTAAACACAGTAAAACGCTTGACTATCAAGGCCAATACAGACACTGTGGTGTGTTTGGGAGATTCGGCAGAGCTGGAACTTACCACAAAATCTGGATTCAACAGTTTCTTTTGGAACCCCTATTACAGTAAATCAAACAAAATTAAAATCGGTGGATCTGGCAGTATCAATGTATATGCACTGGATTCGGCTACAGGATGCAGTATCGTATCAAATACCATTCAAATAAAAGTCCTTACACCCAGCGCAGAGTCCTTGTGCATGGTTACCGTTGATAGTGCTTCAGGAAAGAACAAACTCATTTGGTCCGTGACCCCGAACAAACGGATAGCATATTACAACATTTATCGTGAGTCGAATTTTGCCGGAGAATTTGATTTGATTGGCGATGCCGATTTAAAAAGCGCAGGCGCATTCCTGGACACCCAGGTTAACCCCAAACAACGACCTTTTACCTATTACATAGATGCAATTGACTCTTGCAACAACTCGGATGAAGTGTCGCGTTACTTGGCACATACCACACTGCACCTAACGGCAAACTTGGGAGTAAATGGTGAAAACAATTTGAATTGGTCAGATTATGTTGGCATTTATCCATTGAACACCTATATAATTTACAGAAGTAACAACTCAGGGAGTTTTTCGGCCATTGCTTCCGTAGCTGCTACTGTAAAATCATTCAGCGACCTAAATCCACCCAGCGGTAAAAACCGTTATTATATCGGTATCAAAGGGAAGACGGCATGTGATAGTACAGGTAAGACCCTGTTCATCAATTCTAATATGGTGGCATTTGGTGTATTAGGCATTGAGGACAAGATTGTTGCTTTTGGCAGTATTTCTCCCAACCCTTGCAGTGATTTCCTTGATGTGTCATTCTTACAAGCTGGCAGACAACAATTGCAGATTTGTGATATACAGGGAAAGATGTTAAAAAAGGTTGAAATGATTACCGGTAAAGAATCCCGGATTTCAGTATCTGACCTGGCTGCGGGTGTTTATTTACTCTGCGATGGCAAAGGCGGCGCTTTGAAATTTATCAAACAGTAATACTTTCTGCATGACAAAAAAGATCAATTAAAAAAGTGCAGGATTATGCACTTTTATCTTTAATTGGTAGTTATCTTTAATTGATTTATCAGCCAATTATTGATATAAAAGTAGACCATTAATAACATACCAACATCATAAAAAAAGATTGGCTGAAAGCCAATCTTTTTTTATGATGTTGGTGTGAAGTTAGTTTGACTTCAAAATTGGGTAACGGAGGGAACCTGATTCGTTATAAATATTGAATATGTAAACACCAGATGTTAAACTATTCAAATCTATTTTAGCGTTTCCAGAGACCTTTCCTTCAAACAATTTCTGACCTTTTAAATCAATAATCTGAAAATCTAGATTTTTGCCTGTAGTATTCGTCAAATTCAGGTAATCGATAACAGGATTTGGATAAATTTTTATGTTATTGGCTAAATTCAAGGTTTCAACATTGGTTATTTCCTTGAAACGAATAAACTTAATATTAAAAGGCATCATTGCAATCAATGAATCATGACTTTCCCTGTATGCTTTAACTACCCATTTCAAACCAATGGAATCACCAGGAGATACCCCAAAACCAGCCAGAGCACTGCTAATGGCACCTGAAGTCAGTGTTAAATCATTGTTCTTACCACTGTTATTTGAAGGAATGGTTAAAAGTGGTTTTTTAAAGTCACCGCTTGGTAAATCCAGGAGCCATACATAACGGGTAGCACCGGTAGATTTTTCCCAAGTAATGGTAATCGGGGTTGGGTCTGCATCTTTAACCACAACGCGCGCATTATTTGCAGGAGTTTGCAATGCAAAGTCTGAAAGTTTGAAACGAATAAACTTGATATTGAAAGATGACGCTGCAGAAATTGAATCATGGTTTTCCTGGTATGCTTTAACTACCCATTTCAAACTAACGGAATCGCCAAGTGATACCCCAAAACCAGCCAGAGCGCTGCTAATGGCACCTGAAGTCAGTGTCAAATCATTGTTCTTACCACTGTTATTTGAAGGAATGGTTAAAAGTGGTTTTTTAAAGTCACCGCTTGGTAAATCCAGGAGCCATACATAACGGGTAGCACCGGTAGATTTTTCCCAAGTAATGGTAATCGGGGTTGGGTCTGCATCTTTAACCACAACGCGTGCATTATTTGCAGGAGATTGCAAAGCAAAGCCTGAAAGTTTAGGAATAATGGCATCTGGACGGGCATTGATCAATTGTATTCTGGTATCACCCAAAACGGACGTATCCCTAAGTTTATAGGCTTTCAATGAAGTATTGTGTTTTGCCAACATGTATTCGGCAAAGGCGTCTTGTTCTCTTCCTATAGTTGTGAAAGACGAAGTTCCTGCTGATTTGATTGCAGTGTCTAGGTCAACCCTTGCTTTAACTACTGCTGGGAAAGGATAATTATCACCACCAACACTTGAACCCGCAAAAGAGGGGTTAGCAAGGAAGTTTAAAGTCACAATTTTAAAGGTCCGAGAAGTATCTCCAAATAGTTTTCCGTATTTAACGAGGGTATCGGTGTGTTTACCAACAGTGTCAATAATTACCATTGACCAAATTTTGTTGCCACTTGCTTTGGTTGTATCATAACTAAAAGAAACACCACCTACCTGAGGAAACTGACCGGGAGTAACACCTGGCTTTGTTGCCGATATACCGTGTTCAATTAAACGTTTAACACCCGCAGCTGATGCAGTTACAATCACAAGGCTGTTGTTGAATCTCAAAGAGTTTTCTACATCCAGTTGAGAGATATCGCCAGCAGCTTTTCCTGCAAGAGGATTGGATTGTGTTTTTTCCAATACAACATTACTTCCAACTGAATTAACATAACCTACAGCAGAACGTATTCCTCCACCATTTTTCAGCGAGATAGTGACCTTTGGATCGTATTGCTTAGCGTACCACAAATTGGCATCAGAAGACACGTTGCCTAAATTTGTTTCTTCGGTCCTGACAGCATTTCTTCTACCTTCTAAAAACACATTGGATTTTCCAAGGATATTTCCATCCTTGGCTGCAATAACAAGGCCTACCGCTTTGCACAAGGTTAATACATTAGCACCTTTTGTTCCTGTGGCAAACGCATTGGCATTTCCCCAAAGGGCTTTTAATGTTACTGAATCCGAAGCATAAACGCCGTTTACATTTGAATCGAGTTGCTCTACCATCAATTTACCATTGACATCAAAGTCACAAACAAAACGGCCAACATATTTCCACTCACTGGTAGTGTTAAGAATAACCATTGGGTCGTTTGACTTGCTTTTGGCCAATATTGGATATTTTTCGGTAGCCGTATGACCTGCTATCAACCTATCATTTCCATCGGCAGTGTATGCATGGTTTCCGCCAGAAATAATAATGTCAACATGGTTCAACAAAGGCGCTAAAGCCTTTTCGTTGATGATTTGTTGTAAGTGTGCCAGTAAGATTATTTTATTAACACCTTCTTTCGCTATCAAAGAATCGATTACCGGTTGCAGTATGCCAGCAAGTGCAGGCATGTCGTCCACTTGAGGTCCTTTTACAGCGGTCAATCCTGGAGAAGATATTTTGGCTAAAGCCTGGGTAGTTACACCAACCACACCAATTTTCTCACCATTGCGTTCAATAATAATAGACGGGGCAATTCCTTTTTTCTGTGAATTGGCGGTAATATTAACGGGTGTTTTAAAAGCCGTATCCCTTAAAATTTGATTTGTAAATAAATAATTCAAGTTGGCATCTTTACTAAAATCAAGGTTTGAACTTACGAATGGGAATTGCGCACCCAACCATCTTTTGTCAGCACCGCTGCTTCTGATATCAACCCCTATCTGTCCGTTTAAATCTCCTGTTCCCAAATCAAATTCGTGATTGCCGAATGCTGAAGCATTGAAACCAATAATATTCATTATGGCAATATCCGGGCGACCTAATGCTGGTCTTTGTGCCTGAGTTCCCTTGAAATAAGAGGCAGCAGTTGATCTCAGTGGTGTTTGCAACGAGGGGTCTTCACCAGCTGACAAAAATGGACCAGGAAGAACATTGTCGCCAGATGACAAAATCAAAGTGTTGGTGTGAAGATCTTCGAACTTGTCTACGATGGCTGCATAATTAGGAGCATCAGTTACCGCTGGTACACCACTTTCCATGTCTGAAGAATGCAGGATTTGCATCTGAAATTTGCTTCTTCCATTAAGTTGAATGATGGCAACTGTTCCGGAAATTTCATTAGAAACCAAAAGCAAGTCTTGTCCATTTGGACTTTTTGATTTTGGGATGAATACCAAACCTTCAGGTCCTAAATCACCAACGGTGGATAAAGTGCCGGAGCCGGGTGTTACCGAAAAATTACGGGTATTGATATAGTTTACAAAATAGGGCTTTTTTGGGTTTGTGATATTGTAAATCATAATGCCACCAATTCTTTCCAAACCAACAAATGCATAAGTTGAATCTAGTATCTTTCCGATGGCTATGGATTCGGGCTCAGGGCCTTTATCGTCACTTCTAGTATCTATTGTGTTGCTCGTATGGCTGGCATTGAAATTAGAAGGGAACAAGGTTGCAAATTTTTGCTCAAATTGATCCTTGCTATCCCATGCCAGTTTACCGGTTACTGAATTCCAAACCGAAAAAGAACGTGCACCATAACAAAATGCAGAATCATATTTACCGTCTTTGTTGAAATCGCCAAATGCCTTGGTAAGATTTAACCTTCCCATTGCACTTGTTGCTTTTAGTGCCGCCACATTGGTTGCACCACCAAATTTAGCTGTATCTACAATGTAAGATGAACTTCCAAACCTAATTTCCTCATTGTTTGCTGCACCCCAATCGGCCCTTGCATCGCCCTCATTAGCAGTAAATAAAAAGGTTGTATCACCTACTTTGTAACTTCCAATGGCATCGGGCATAAACATACCAAATACTGGAAAATTTTTAATGTTTATAGTGGCACCATTGTCTGTAGCATCCATACCGTTTCCTGATAAACTATGGTCTTTAAAACCCAACGGTATCAATTTCGTTACTTTCGCTGTGGTTAAGTCAATTACTGCAATACAGTTGTTTTCCTGGCAAGTAGCCCATGCAGTTTTAGAATCGTCTGAAACGGTAATGTATTCCGGCTCTAAATCTTCTGCTATGGTTGAGTTGCGCAAAAAAGTTCCACCAGATTGAATCTTACCTGTAATTTTAATTTTCCAATCAATGTTGGTTCCGTTAAAATCAGTAAAACCCGCAGTTTTTACTTCATTTTGTGTTAATGTCGCAATGCCTTTGGAAATATCGATAATGCTGATGGAGCCTTCTTTGTCGATGGTATAATCGCTGTTAGGCTCTCCTTCATTTGCTACCAACACCATTTTACCATTGGGCGAAAAAGTTAGCATATCGGGGTTGGCTCCTACATCTACCTTACTCATAAATGCCAAGGTGGAAGCATTGAAAAACACCACATGTCCATTTTCGGTTTTTCCCAGTTTATTAATAACACAAACAGCCAACACCCCATCCATACAAGCAACTGAGGTCAAATCTATTCCATATGGTTTAATGGAAATGGTGTTGATTTGAACAGGATTGGCTGGCTTGCTAATGTCTACTACCCTAATGGTTGTATCAGGCCCATTGGTTACAAACATTCTTTTGGATACTTCATCATACGCAGATATCTCTGCCGCAGCTTTGTCATAAATCCCTGTTGAATACCGCCCAATAAATTGGGGGTTAATCTGGGCTTGTGCACCCATAAACGCTGTCATGAATGACAGCAACAGCATTAGTAATGATTTTTTCATCTTGATTTTACCTTCAAAAGAAGCTAAACACCAATAATGAAAGATTATGCCTTTGTTGTATAAGGATTAATTATTGAGTGTGCTGATGAATGTAAAGTTTATCGTTTTTTAATTATTTATTAACGGGTTTAAATAAATAAAGAGCTTTATAGTAACCTGCACAAAAAGAAATATTAATTGTCTTTTTTTAAATAAAAACCAGTCCGGTTTTTTTGGGGTTATTTAGAATTTGGGTCGTTATTCAGCAGCTTCAGGAAGCAGGAAACACGGATGGATTTTGGGCCAGGTGAAACATAAGTGAAACAAATTTCGAAAGTTCCCGGCAGGTTGTAAAAATATCTGTAATGGAAGATCAGAATAAATGGATTATCTCAATTGGAAGCCTGGTTTAATGAAATAAAACACCATTTCATTAATATTTATAAGTAGTATAAACTATCTAAAATGAGATATTCAGCAGATATAATTTGAAGTTTCTAATTCATTCGCCCTTGTATGTAGGATCAATAATATAATCAATAAAATAAGCATTATCATTTTTGATTACTTTAATAACCCTGTGAATTGTTTCTGAAAAATCATTAGTACCGCAACCCCCTTTGATGGTGAATTGGAACCAATCTCCATTGTTTAATTCGCCAAGATATTCAACAGAAGCTACTTTTTTAGATGCCCAGCCGCAATTTCCATTTTCATATAAATGGGTGAAACCGGCATATTTTAGGTCATAATACTGAGACCATTTTTTCTTGAATTCAATCTCATCCATAGGATTGACATAAATGACAGTATCTTCACCATTTATATTTTTCTGAGACACTTCCACAGGATATCCCAATTTAGTTTCACTAAGATCCGTAATAAAATCAGAACACTGTTTCGTTAGCGATAAAGTACCTTTTAAATCATCGCGGTAAATCCCCAAAATTAATTTTTTGAGACCGGAGACATCTTTATCCTGGTTAGTAAAGATTGTCTTCAAAACATCGTAGTTGTTTTCGGGAAAAGATGTTTTAGGCGCTTTCAGGTTTGCAATTTTAGTGGTAAGCAAAAAAATACTATCGGATTTGCCCTTTATTGATTGCTGCAAATTATCAATTAGAACCTGTTTTTTACCGCTTTCAGCATTGATGTTTATACATATTGCCCTCAGGGAATCGTTTTTATTAATCTGCTTTTCAATTGTTAAATTGAGTTCTTTTTGAATACTGAGGAAATTTATTCTTTCCGCGGAAATTGCTTTGTCTGCGCTGTCAAGGCTGTAAGCTAAAGACTTTTTATGATTCTCAGTATTCATTAATGTTGAGTTTAATTCCTGAACCTGCTTTTGACTTTTACTTCTCTCAGTTTCCAAAACACGTGTTAGGCTGTCGGTTTTGAATTTCAGGTATTCAATCTGTTCTTTTTTAGATTGGGCATGTGTTAAGCCTGAAGTCAATATTAAAAAGGCTATGAGTATAGTTTTCATATATAATTAGAGAATTGTTTTTGTTCCCCTTGTCACGGAAGGGAAATGATTCATCAAATATAAGAATTTTTCGACGTCAAGTTCATTTGTACAAGCGTTAATCAAAACTAAGTGATTGATAATGATTTTGCAACAGGTGATTTAATCGTTGTAAAATCATTTTTAGCTTGATTTCTTTTCTTTGTTTGAAGATTTTTACCCTCTATTAAATATGCATAATTAGTGGTTAGATTGTTTAAGGATTCATGTAGGAGGTTATTGTTGTAAAAATCAATGAACTTCCCCAAAGCCCTTTCTAACTATTCGAGTAAATAATAGGGCTCAAACAAGGTTCTATTTTTATTCTAGTATGATAGCGCTCAATCTTAACTGGGGTTTGCGGATGGATGGGCTTGCCATGAATGTGTTCTGCACTACGAATGGATAAATATAACTTTAATTCCCCTGATAAATAACAAGATACAGTGTCTGACAATTGTATATAAATACAACATATTAAAATTCATATAGTAATTAGAAATAAGCATGGATAAAATAAGAAAACAAAAGAGAAAGAGAAACCTTTATGGAATAAGTTTCGTTTAGATTAATATAAAAAATAAAAGCTGCTTTGGAAAAACAAAAACCTATTATGCATGAGGTATTCCTGAAGAAGAAACCTTAATCTGTTTGGTATCCTAAATTGTTTTTAAGCTTATAAAACTTGGTTGTACTCAATCTTAAAAACGGATCATCGGCTCTTCTTAAAATTTGTTGCCAAGCCTTGGAATACTTCAGCTACTTACGTTAAGTGTAGAGTAGATAAAAATAACTAGTGGTCCCGACAGGAATCGAACAACAGGACTTAACTGGAAGATATTTAATTTATTATAATTGTTTGTAAGATTTGAGTGAAACAATTAATTTAATAAGGAAAGGTGTTGATAAATTCTAACTTTAGGTCATTCATTAACAGATTGTTTTCATAGAATAATAATTGTTTCACGAAAACTCTACCTTTAATTGTCGCGGTTTTTTGAGAAGATGTCAGTCACTTGCTTTAATTTTAAGGCTTGTTTCAAAATTATTAAAAATCTATTATATTTGTAATGTTATGAACAAAAAAATAAAATATTCAAAGTGCATTTTGTACCTGTTGCTTTTGACAGGGTTTTTAAAATACGCTAATGCACAGGTTGCTTGCCCACCAGATTCATGCCCTCCTTGCATGACAGTATCAATAGAAAATAAAACTACTTGTGATATGGATTGGGCCTTTTTCTACAACCCAGATTGTAGTGTAAATCCATCAATCCACGTACCTGCTGGCCAAATTGCAGGAATAGCTGGACCTTGTATGAGATGTGGAGACTCATATTGCAAGTGTCCAGCGGGGATTAATTTAGTTATTCCCCCACCAATAGGTGGTTTTATAGGGCCATGGGGAGAGTTTTCAACGATGACCATTGGAAACCCAAGTGTATACAACAATATTAATTATCCATGTAACTGCCCCCCGGGTAAAAGCCTTACCATAACTGCTGTTTTAGTAAATCCTAATTTAGTTCGATTCATTGTTGAATGTCTTTAAAATATACTAAGATTTGGAATCATAATATGTATCATCAAATTTTATAATTAATTCAATTTATATTTGAAATATAATTTAAATTATATTTTATTACATTTTATCTTTTTTATACCATTGGTATTAAAGGCTCAAGTCTATGAATACAATCATTGGCACGACACCAAACAGAATCTGAATTGGAATTGGGAGTATAACCCAAACATTAAGTCCTGGAATTTTTCACTTGCGCGATTTATTACACCGCGCGATACCCAGCGTAAGAATGATCCTTTAAAGGATATTGCAAGTATATCCGATACGACGGGCAATCTGCTATTCTACACAGATGGCGATAGTGTGTACAATGAAAACGGTTACCCATTAATGTTTGGATGGCTGTCAAATAAAGATTTCAATCCGGTTAATTCAGCTATTTTTATCAGAAAGCCGGGGCAGTACCGATATTATTATTTGATTCAGGAGCATATGCCCGATGCTATCAAAGGTAATTTATTCTCGGGCTTGAGTTACTCCGTTGTTGACAGGTTTCATGTTAGCGGTAAACCATCCATGATTATCAAAAATCAGCCTATTATTAATAGTAGTTGTTTATCCTATAAATGCTCTTATGGTTATAATTCGGATACTGTTTATCTCATATTGTCTGTGCATGGGAAAGATTCTGTTTATAAACATGCTATAACATCAAAAGGGATTTCCGCAGCTTCAAGATTTACCAGTGAATCCGATACTTGTATCACCAATGTTAGATTGAATCTGCCAATACTAAGTTCTACCCAAAATGGCAGTATTCAGGCATTTCTTAATTATGGAAAAGGAAAAATAGTGCTGTTTCCGGGGAATGGTCAAGAAAATAATTTTGATGCATTAAAAGCATACAGAGGAGCTTTCTCACCCAACGGAAGATTTTTTTATGCGGTTCATGAAGGAACAGGGATATCGAAGCTGGTTCAATATGATTTAAAAAATTATTATAATGATAAAAAAATCGATTCGGTGATTATTTATCTGTCTGTAAATTCACTGGGAAGCTCATCTGCTATGTATGTGGGGCCTGATCAAAGAATTTACTTTAATGATCGATATAGCATAAGTGTTATTCGTTTTCCCAATCAAAAAGGAATTAAATGCAGCTTTCTGTTTGAGGCTTATAAATATAATTTCTCAATGTCTGATATGAAGTTGGGATTTAGATATGGTAATATTTTACCTAATAATAAGGCTCAAAAACCTTTAATTGTTTACAGTAAACCACTTTGTAGTTTTAAATATGCCGACGTTTTTCTTCAAACGGGCTTTAACGATAGCAGTTATCTATTAATGGGTACTGAAAAATATTTCAGTGATTCCAATGTTTTTAAAATAAAACCATTGCTTTATGGTTCTGTGCCTGTAAGGATTCTTTACAAGGCAAACGATACCTGGTTGTCTTTTGCAGACACCCTATCAATCAAAGAAAGCAAGAAATTTTCCATCAGCGGGAAACCGCTAATTTGTGGCAATAGCCCTTCAATTTTGATACTTAAAGATACCAGTCAACCCTTTACCTGGAGCACAGGCCAAAAAACTTCAGGCATTGTGGTAAAAAATCCCCAACGTGTATTTCTAAAATTTTCAGATACTTCTTGTTTTTATTCAGATACCCTGCAAGTTTATTCAGTCAATCAAAAGAAATATATCCAAACCGGAAAACAGGTTATTTGTCCGGGTGATTCTGTTATGCTGAATCTCAGTACAATTTCGCCGAAAGCTTATTTTATAAATGGTTCAGATACCATGAATAAGATTAGTTTTTATAAGCCTGGTTCATATTTCTTGTTAGTTAATGATAGCGGTTGTTCATTTAATGACAGTATTCAAATTGACTTACACCCCCGCCACATTGCTATCTCACAAAAGAAGTTTGAAGTCTGCAGAGATTCAATTCTATCGCTTGTTTCTCTCAAGAATGGTGCAGTTTGGAATTGGCAATCAAATAAGTTTATCACCGATACATTTAGATTTAAACCACTTGATTCAGGGTATGTGTTTTTATCAACTGTCGAAAAATGTGTTCAAAAGGACAGTATTTATTTATCAGTGAAAAAATGCAATGAAAATCCCAAGGGTTATTTTTTGCCTACAGCTTTTTCACCCAACCACAATGGCATAAATGAAGTGTATTATCCGCAAATACCGGGCATGATATTGGAAAAGATGGTTATATACAATCGATGGGGGCAAAAAGTATATGAAGGGAATAGCGGCTGGGATGGGATTTTAGGAAATTCTGTATGTACAGATGGCGTTTATATAGTTGTCTTGAAGTATAAAAATATCCAATCAGCTTCGGATGATATTTTAACCCTAAAAACAACGGTACATTTGATTAGATAGATGTGTACAATTGTGGACTGATTTTACAAATAAAGTTTTCAAATGCAAAAGGTGCAGTATCGTTATATTTTCTAAAATGTGTCTAATAATTTAGTTTATCTGTTTTTTTGCGTTAAAATAGTGTAAATATTATACATCCTTGTTATATTCAATCTTAAAAAACGGATCATCGGCTCTTCTTAAAATTTGTTGCCAAGCCTTGGAATACTTCAGCTACTTACGTTAAGTGTAGAGTAGATAAAAATAACTAGTGGTCCCGACAGGAATCGAACCTGTATCTAATGCTCCGGAGGCATTCGTAGTATCCATTCTACTACGGGACCCTGATACAAAAACAGGCTGCAAATATCCGTATTAGAAGTGGAATTATGGTCATGCTCGGATGAATGTATTTTCATATGCCAAACCTGGGTAAAAGAATGCTAAGGCTGTGGTGGGAATCGAATCCCGTTATGCTTGCTCGCCTTTGGCGGCTTAGAATAACGAGGACCCTCGCTATTCCAGTTGGCGGCAGCCCCAGAATGGACGGTGCCTGTGTCTAATGCTCCGGAGGCATTTGTCGTAGACGGGAAGCTGCTATAAAAACAAACAGAAAATTTACATTTTTGGAGTGTTCTCTACCC
>CANKVN010000038.1 GCA_947487055.1 Flavobacteriales bacterium | reverse complement strand
AAAATGGTTGGAAAATACAATTTGCAGAAGGAAAATATGAACTTATTGAAGACAGCACAGGCCGCTTCAGTGGCAATGCTGCCGGTATTTTTAAAATACAATTCCTTTATCACCCTGTGCTAAACGCAGTGGCTTCCATTCCCCGGTCTATTATGTTGCAGGAGCCTGCAGTGGTTTTTACCGGCTTATGGAATCCCAAGTCCAAAAATGATTTGAATATTCCGTTGTTTTTCAGCAGCCTTATCCCCTTTATCACAAAAGACAAACAGATTTTGCTCCCCGATTTCCGCATACGACCTGATGGAAGTGTATTTCCGGAAAACTGGATAAACCTGAAAACAAAGCCGGTTGGGTTGCCCAAGTAACAACATGCAAATGCTGCCTTTTTCCGCACCTAACGGCCGAAAAGCATTGACAGTATTGCTGCTTTTTTTATTTGGGGCAGGAATTATATCCCTTACCCAATGCAGCAGTACACCAGCAGCAGGTACTGATACTTCCTTTTACCTAAACCACCACGACACGGTAGATTACGTTGGTATTGAAACCTGCAAACAATGCCATCAGGAACACTACAACACCTTTATTGAAACAGGTATGGGCAGCAGTTTTGGACCTGCAACAGCAGCAAAATCCAAGGCCAAATGGGACCATGTAAAACCCATTTTCGACCCCAGGCAAAACATGTATTTTCAGCCATTTCGCAAGTGTGAACAATTTTTCATTCAGGCATACCGGTTGCAAAATGGAGATACCACCTACAGCCGAACAGAGCAGATTACCCATATTGTAGGCAGCGGACACCACACCAACAGCCATTTTTGGCGGGATGGGGAGTATTTGTTTCAAGCACCCCTCACCTATTACACGCAATCCGAAAAATGGGATTTGCCGCCCGGCTATGAAACCACCAACACCGGTTTCTCGCGCAAAATTGATGTAGAATGCATGAGCTGTCACAATGGCATGCCCAGCGTAGCCGAAGGAAGCATCAATAAATTTACCAGAATGCCCTCCGGCATAGACTGTGAACGCTGCCATGGTCCGGGTGAACTGCATGTAGCGGAAAAGCGCAAAGGCAATATTGTGGATGTGAATAAAGTAGCAGACAGAACCATTGTAAACCCATCGCGTTTACCATGGAAACTGCAGGTAGACATTTGCCAGCGCTGCCATTTGCAAGGAAATAATGTGCTTAAACCCGGAAAGAAATTTACCGATTTCAGACCGGGAATGCACCTGGACAGCATTTTTGAAATCTACATGCCCCAACACCAGCATGGAAAAGCCTTTTACATGGCCGGACACGCAGAAAGGCTTCAAATGAGCAGGTGTTTTCAGGTTTCCAACAAAACAACCGCTGCAAACAAGCTAAACCTCACCTGCATTACCTGCCACAACCCGCACGTGAGTGTGCGAAAAACCAATACAGAGCTGTTCAACAAAGCCTGCAACAATTGCCATACCGCAGGCGGCAACGCAGCCAAAATGCCATGCAAAGCAACACAGGTTGCGCTAAGCAAAGCCAACAACAATTGTGTTGGTTGCCACATGCCCAGCAGTGGTACTGCCGATATTCCGCACGTTACGGTCCACGACCATTACATCCGCAAGCCAGGAAACCAGACAACGCCTGCAATAGGAAATCCCATAGGCCTTTACGCAGTAAATCAGGCAAAACCCAAGCCATCCATGCAACTGCAAGCCTACATTTCGTGGTTTGAAAAGTTTGAAGCATCGCCCATATACCTCCAAAAAGCAAGGGAATTACTTAAACAGGGCAATAAGGAGCAAGAAGTACATTATTACTATGCAAATGGCCAATGGCAAAATATTGTGGCAATTGCAGCCACATTACCCGCCGAACAACAAACAGCATGGACTTGTTACCGCATAGCCAAGGCATTCGATAAAAGAGGCCAAACAACGGTTGCCATCAACTGGTATCGTCAAGCCCATCAAAAAATGCCGCTTCACGCAGATTTCACTGCCGAACTTGGAAATGCACTGGTACGCACCCAACAATATACCGAGGCCATCGATATTCTCAGTGCTGCCTTAAAACAACAAAGCAAACATGAACTCACCTTGTTGAACCTTGGTGCAGCTGAATGGCTCAATGGCAATGCAGCTGCGGCAATGTCCTATTTCAAAAAAACCGTTTCCCTTTATCCTGACAATGAAAACGCCCGGTTGTATCTAGCGGAAATGTACCTAAAATTGGGTAACAATGCAGCCGCCAAACAACAACTAAACGAAGCCCTTCGCATAAAACCCGGCAACAGCGAAGCAAAGGCATTGTTGAAAGGGTTGTGATATAAAGCACTCACCTTTCAAGTTTTTTTCGGATTTTTGCAAAAGCTATGCTTGATAAGTTTGGAATTGCAAGGCGCATTGCGCAAGAATTGCAGGACGGTTACTACGTGAATCTGGGAATTGGAATTCCCACCCTTGTTGCCAATTACATACCTGAGGGAGTAGAAGTGGTCTTGCAAAGTGAAAACGGCTTGTTGGGCATGGGCCCCTTTCCTTTTGAAGGTGAAGAAGATCCGGATTTAATCAATGCCGGCAAACAGACGATCACCACAGCCAAAGGAGCAAGTTTCTTTGATGGAGCCACTTCTTTTGGCATGATCCGCGCAGGCAAGGTAGACTTAACTGTTTTGGGTGCTATGGAAGTGAGCGATAAAGGCGACATTGCCAACTGGAAAATCCCGGGAAAGATGGTAAAAGGCATGGGCGGTGCCATGGATTTGGTGGCTTCAGCAAAAAACATCATTGTGGCCATGCAGCACACCAACAAAGCCGGAGAAAGCAAATTGCTTTCAGAATGTACCCTGCCCATCACCGGTTTGCACTGTGTGAAGAAAGTGGTAACCGAACTGGGGGTATTTGACATTACAGAGCGTGGCTTTGAACTTCGGGAAATTGCCGAAGATGTTACCATCGAGGAAGTACGCGCTAAAACCCATGGCAGGCTTGTGATTGAGGGAGATATTAAAACAATCAGGATTTCTTCCTGACGAGCTGACCGCTGCGGTATTCGTATTTTTTTCCGCTGATATTCACCACTGTTCCCACCTGCATTTTTTGGAGCTCGCCCAGTTCTGTATTGAGTACAAACAGCCTGCCTCCAGTGGTTTTGGCAATATCAATATAATCTTTATGTACAACACTGCTGGCCCCGCAAAGCATTACGCTCACAGGCTTTTTCACTTTATTTAGCAGCGAAATATCCTTCACTGCAGCCTCATTGTCTGCAACCAACAAAACCGTATCGGTATCGGGCCATTTTTTCAGGGTTTCCAATACCGCTTCTATGTTGTTTTCAGGAATATCGCCGCCGGTTCCTGCACGCATGGCATTGGCCATGGTTATGTAAACAGAATCATAAACTGTGGAATTAGCCATGTGTATACCACCGGTACTGCCAATCCGTTTTATCATATCCGGCTTTGCATCGCCATCGTTAAAAAACACAAACCTGCCCTGATTAAGCACCTCCGGCCTGAACTTAAGCCACAACATCACCTGCGTGCTGTATGGGGACATACTGCCCGTAACATCTGCCACCACAGCCATTTTTTTACTCCAGCGGCGCGAAATCAGAAAGTTATATTCATGGACATTCTTAAAAACAGTGGTATCAAAAAAACCTTCGCGGGCATAATAGCCACCTGTTTTTTTACGGATGGTACTGTCCTTACGCACCTTGTATTCTTTTTCGCGCATACCGATAAAGCTGTTGCTGTATTTGATGCCCTGCTTGCGCTTTTTGGGGTTATTCGGCAGATAGAAACCTGTTTCTTCCTTGATGCGTTTCACCTTCCAGTCAATCTTTTCAGGAATCCAAACCTGGGAATCGTGGTAGCTGTCTATCACCGTTTTCATGATGGTTATTTCCTTTTCAATCAACACTTTTGGCGGCTCATTTTTCAGCAAAACCACAAAACCATGAAAACATTTCATGGCATCTTCTTTCAAAGTGGCTTGCCGCTGCTCCAGCACTTTCCATTGAATACCCGTATCCTGAAACGCTTGCGGATAGGCCGCCTTCAGCGCCTGATAGCGGCTTCGGTTCAATATTGGCTGATTAAACGTATCCACCTCCCGAAAACGCGTATAAACCAACAGGATGGAGTGAATCTTATCCGGTGAGGGAATATCATTTAATCCGGACAGATCGCTAAATACCGCAGAAGAAAAAGGCATTGGCAGGTAAATTACACCGGGGTAGGATACTACTTTTTGGGTTGCAATACCGATGGGTTTTATTTTCATCAGCTTATCGATGGAAACGGTTTGTCCCAGTAAGGGCTGCTGAAAGAAGAATTCAGTTATCAATAGCAATATGGCGGCAATACGCAACAACGTAGAAAGATAACGAAATTATGAATTAAAATATTGGGGAATTGCCGATGTTAATGAAAATCAAGGATATTGGCTGCACCCAAGGGACGTTCTACCGTAAATCCTTCACCGAATTCCACCCCGATACTTCTGCCAAACTCGCGGGCGCGTCCTTCCAGAAAATGCAGAAATGCAGCCGAACTGATGGGCGTTACCGGTCCCGTATCTCCGGGTTGGTAGAATTGGCTTTTAAAAGCCTTGACGGCGGCCATCTTTTGATCGTAGTATGGCGTAATATCGACCACGAAATCAGGTCTCACGTACCGATCCTGAATCATGTGATACACCGCCTGGGGTCTCCAGGATTGCTGTTCAATGCCATTATCTAAGGTAACTATTTTAACAAGTCCGGATAAAAAACAGGCCCGGCTAACCAATGCCGAAGCCCTTTCATGGTCGGGATGCCGGTCGTGCACAGCATTTGTCAGTACTACCCTGGGCCGATATTTGCGGACAACCTGAATAATCAGGTATAGGGACGTCTCATTTTCCTCAAAAAAACCATCTTTCAAATACAGGTTTATCCGTTGGGATACACCCATTATTTTGCGGCTTTCTTCGGCCTCAGCAGCGCGTATATCAGCATCACCGCGGGTTCCCAGCTCACCGGCAGTAAGGTCCACAATGCCTACTTTAGCTCCGGATTCTATGTGTTTAATCAAGGTGCCTGCTGCTGCCAGTTCCACATCATCCGGATGGGCTGCAATGGCCAATATATCCATCATGGCTGAATGTTGATTGGTGGGTTAAACATCAATGCAGACATGGTTTTGCCAACCTTTTGCAAGGTTTGTTTATCTACCGCCTCCATATTGTCTGCATGGGTATGCCAATAGTGGGCAAAGGTTCCGCGGGCAGGATCATGCTGAATAATATCAATCATAGGGATTTGGCTGCCTTTGAACACATAGTAATGATCATCGGTAATGGGCGATACAGCATTATTTGCAAACGTTGCGCCAAAGCCAAGCTCCTCGGCCACAGCCCAGGTATGGTCCATTACCCAGCCTGCCTGCTGCATGCTAAGGCCTTCTCTGCCAAAAACAGCATCTTTTCCGCCCACCATATCCAGCAATATGCCAAACTGTGCTCGGTAGCCGGCTTTGTGGGGTTTGGCAGCCCAATACTGGCTTCCAAGGCAATAGGAATTTTCGTGTTCACTCTTTCCGTAATCTTCTGCATCGAAAAGAACGATATCCACCCCATATTTGGGCTTGTTTTTCTTTAATTGCCGCGCTAGTTCCAGCAAAACACCCACCCCGCTGGCACCATCGTTGGCTGCCGCTATTGGATCCTTGGTGCGCACTGTATCGTTGTCCGCCCAAGGCCTGGAATCCCAGTGCGATGACCAAACACCACGCTGCACGGCAGTGGGATTGAACACCCCAACCAGGTTGTAAACCGGAATGGTTTTTTTATCCCAGGTTACGGCAGTGGCTTTCTGGTAATAAACGGTATCACAGTATTGTTTCAACTTGCTGTATAGCCAGTCTGCACAACGCTTATGGGCTGCAGTGCCGGGAATACGGTAGCCAAAATCCACCTGCTGCCGGATAAAATCAAAAGCAGAATCTGCCGAAAAATCAGGGTATGCCTGTGTTATCAACTTGGTTTCAACTTCAGTATCATCATTGTCTGCAGTTTTGCCGCCGGAGCAGGCCGAGAGAAAAAAGACCGTCAAAACCAAAGAAAAGGCAGCAACGTAAAACCAACCCGTTTTTTTCATTACCACAAAGGTAATTTGAATTTTTGAGGGAAACTGCAACATTAGGACTTTGCAGCAGGAATTGTGGCCAAGGATTAACCATATTGCGGGCGAATCGCATGGATGAAGGCGAACAAAAATTAATGGCTTATCTTCGCATCATTGGAAAACAAAAGCATTCAAAGCATGACCGGCTTTGGCCGCGCAGAAGGAACCGGCGCAGGCATTAAGGTGGTATGTGAAGTAAAATCCTTAAATGGAAGGTATCTTGATACCGATATCCGGTTACCCCGTTTTTTGTTCGAACTGGACGCTCCCTTGCGTAAAATGGTGAACGAAAAACTAGAACGTGGCACCGTAACCATGACCTTTAACATTGATTTTTCCGGCGATGAATCCAGTTTGGAAATCAACGTAAACGAGGCTTTGGCGAAGGCTTACTGGTCCAAACTAAACGCGTTGAGCCAATCCATGAACCTGGATTTTCGCGACCCCTTTAACCAGGTATTGCGCATGCCCGACGTGATTGGCAATGCAGACAAAAGCCTGAGCGACGAAGCCAAACAATGCTTGCTGCAAACGGCAGAACAGGCAGTATCAAAGCTTGTTGCCTTCAGAAAATCAGAAGGATTATCCATCCTCGGAAAGCTGGCAGAAGCGTCTGCTGTTATCCGCAAACAAATGCAACTGGTGGAGCAGGAAGAAGAGCCAAGGCGCAACAATATCAGGGAACGCATCAACAACAGCGTTGCAACCCACATCAAAGACAACATTGCCGATCCCGGCAGGCTGGAGCAGGAAATTTTACTTTACCTGGAAAAGCTGGATATTGCCGAAGAAAAACACCGCCTCAGCAGGCATATGGATTATTTTGATGAATGCCTTACCAAAGAACCACTGGGCCGCAAACTGAACTTTATTGCACAGGAAATGGGCAGGGAAATGAATACAATGGGCGTAAAAAGCAACCACTTCCCCATGCAGCAAGCAGTTGTGCTCATGAAAGAGCAACTGGAGCAAATCAAAGAACAGGTGCTGAATATTGTGTAAGTAAAAGGCCAGCCTTTTGTTGATGCGCTAAGGTAAACATCCGAATTGGTTAATGATTTATAGACGCATTGTTGCAGACCTGCGACAGCACAGCATATTCCGCCAAAATAAATCCCTTACATTTGTATCATTGCCAACGTTACGATATATCCTCGGGTTGCTTTTTGTTACAGCAATAGCAGCAAAAGCCCAAATTGGAAGGCCATTGCCCAATTTGATGGATTTTCGCAATCATCAAGGTTTAAACCTGCTTGATACAGCGCTTAAAGAAAAACAATTGATGCTGCTTGGCATCAACAAATCCCAGCAAAATATCAATATTCCGCTGGAGTTAAAAATGCTGCACTATGCCAATGAGCAAGCAGGCTACCGCTACATTATTGCACCGGTATCTTCCAATTGTGCTGCACTGATTAACCAGTTTGTGGCGCAAAATGATTACAAGGCCCTTTCCTGGTTGAATTATTTCCTAACCCCGGACGACATTCAATTTTACCGAAAGTTAAACACCCTGAACGAAAGCAAACCGGACAGCCTGAAATTTCAGGTTTATGGCAATGATGTGGAACGTTATGAAATTTGTCCGGCAATTGGCATTTACAACATCCTCATCAACAAAGAAATCCCTGACCGATTGCGGGTTGCAGTGGAATCGCTGAATGGAGCTGTTCACTACCAAAACAGCCGCAGCAATTTGCAATCCAAACGCAACAATGACGGGCCATTTTACATAAAAAAAACGCTGCAATATTTTTTACTGGCATACGATAGTTTGAAGCCCGAATTCCAGGAATGGCTTGGCGATGAATGGATACAGATTGACCAACACTGCCGCAAAATGCAGGAAGCCTTCGAATACCAACGATATGCCGGCACTTCGTTTGAGGACCCCTGGAGGGAAACCAAAATATTTGAACAAACCCGCGCATTGCTTCGGCAATTTCCTTCGGAAAAATTCATGTGCATTGCAGGCCGTTGCCATGCCATCGCGGGCAAAGTGGATGGCACCTGCGAACTATACCGTTTTCGCACACTTGCATACCGCTTAAACCGCGACAGCTGGTGTAGAAACAAGGTTTTCAATGTGGGTGTTTTCTCCGATGCCTTTGCAGACATGGCGGATGAGTCGAATGCTGTGCAAACAGGCATTGCAAAACTCACCGAAAATTTGCCTTTAGGCACCACCACCATTGCAAATACTGCCTATTTCCCAAACAGTTTAAGCCGGCTTTCGGATCAATTCAACTTTGTTGTGGTTTATCATTTGCAACCCACCATTGTGAAGAAGGCCACCAAAACGGCCAAAGCAAACTCCTTATACACTGGATTTGGATTTGGCCACCACTTTCTGGATTACAGCGTTGTAAATAGCGCTTTGCAAGCTTCCGGACAGCCTTCTATCCGCTACGAACCGGTTTATCGTGCAGAGATTTCAGCCATTCTGGAAGATGATTTTTGGATGACCGTAACCTATTTACAGCAACTGCGGTCGCCCGGAAGCAATTACCGATTCACCGGCTTTCAATATTATAGTTCGGTTAATATAATGGGGCCTGCAAGTCCACTAAAAGTAAGCATTGGCCCTACACTTGGCTATCAAAAACATTACCTTCACCTATCCAACAACCCCAGCGATACGGTTTTTATCAGCAATTTCTACATGCCAAAAATTGCAAGTAATCCCATGTTTCTGCTTGGTGGTATGGGCAAAATCATGCTGCAACTGCCCATTGCCTATGTTGGTGCAGAGTTGGGTTATGGCAGGGACCTCTCCGACCCAAGCTGGCGGATTATGAAAAACCGCACCAACAACTCGGGAGCACTCGTTGGTCATCAGATATACTGGAATGTTTCCATGGGACTGCACTGGAAACTCGATGGAAAATCCAAAAAAATGGAGGCTGCAAGATGATAAAGCGTTTGATGTTTTGCTTGTGTTTCCTGAATGCCATTTGTAGCAACGCCCAATCTGGCAAAGCGGATTTCACCACCATTGATCTTGATAACGACAGCCAATTCATTGGTTTTGAAAAACTTATACCAAAGCTTGCCGGAAAAAGGATTTTCTTTTCTGGAGAAAATCACCAGTATGTTGCAGCCAATGGTAAACTGGAGTTTCGCTTGCTGCAGCTGATGTATCAAAAAGCTGGTGTAAGGAATTTGATTCTGGAACTGGGAGAAGCCCGCGGTTATTTTGCCAATCAGTATATAAATAATTTGGACAGCAGCAGTTTAAACAACCTGCTGGCCACCACTTCCCCGCAATACATGCAACTGCTGCACGACCTAAGAAACTGGAACCTGACCTTACCCAAATCGGCCAGAATCAAGGTGCATGGAATTGATGTGGAGCGTTTCAACGACATTGCCTTATTACGCCTGGCAGAAATACTGCCAAAAGAAGGAGCACCTGAGGGCCTCTCCATTGCCCTTGACGCGCTCCAGCATGCCGCCGGCTGGATTTATAACAGCGGTTTGAAGGAACATGAAGCGTCACTAAAAAACAATCCGTTGAAAGCCGATAATGCGCCTTTTTCAGTAAATAAAAGCATTGCCCTTTTTGTACAACAAACCGATAGCCTGCGCCCGCTGCTAAAACAATGGCAGGGCGATGCTTACCCGGCAGTAGAAAGTGCGATTAACAACCTGAAAGAATTCCTTCAATGGCGGGAGCTGCAGGGAACTGCGCAGGAATACACCTGGCGGGAGGAACAAATGTTTCAGAAATGCGTGCGTTTGCTAAACCGGGATACAGCAGAAAAATTCTATGGTCAGTTTGGTCGTTGCCATGTTGCTTATTCCGAACAAAACGGAGATTGCGGCTGGTTTGCCTACCACAGCATTGCCAACAAGCTTAAAACCCGCTATTTTCAATCGAGAGCGGGGGTTCTTAGCATTGGCGTTTTGTATGGATTACAAGAAGAAATTACCACGCAGGGTGAATTACAAGGAGTAAGGATTCAGGACGAAGTGAAGCGTCTGGTAATGAATTCGCCGGCCAACGCCACCAGCATTGCAGAATTGACACAGTGGAAATATCCTGCAATGTCGGCCCGCTACTCCTTTGTGATTATGGTGAAAAACCCAACTGCCATAAAGCGCAAACAAGCTTCGGGCTTCAAAAACAGAAACCTGACCACGATTCCCGTCGGGTTTGAATTTATGGGATATGACAAACTATCCACCGTTGCCGACCATTTAAAGAAAAATGGCTATTCGACCTATGAATCTTCGCCATACAATGTCGGGTTTGTGATGGGACTGGAGCGGCTTTCGTTGAATAACTTTGGCCGGTTCGTGGTGTTTTCGGGGTTGAACATGACACTTGCAGAGAATGAAATTGTTTATTTGCGCTACAACAGCCGTGGATTGTCATTGGAACTTGGAAAGGCCTTAATAAACAAGCCGGGCTGGCTGTTATTGGCAGGAATTTCAGGTTTCTATGCCACCCAGCGCCTTACGGCGGAAAAACGCACTGCCGATTTTTTAACACTGGATCTTCAGCGCAAAAAAGTCATGAGCAATCAGGCCTGGGGCCCGGGAATAAACACCTGCTTTAAATCAGAAATCAAACACAACATCTGGCTCGGCATACGGGCTGGTTATCAGCGTGATTTAAGCGACAATAATTGGTTTTTGAGCAAATCCAACCTCTATTATGCACACAAACAACTTGAAACCCAATATTCAGGCTTTTCACTCGGATTTATGTTTAATTTTGTCTTGCAATAATCACCCATGAAAGAAACGGTTAAAAACCTTCCCAACCTGCTAACACTGGGCAACCTTGCCTGCGGAGCCATTGGCATAGAGCGGCTTTTTGCGAATGATTTGCACACCGTGGTTATTTTAATGGGCATTGCGGCAGTACTGGATTTTGCGGATGGATTTACCGCTCGTTTGTTAAAAGCGGACGGCGAAATGGGCAAACAACTGGATTCATTGGCGGATTTGGTCACCTTTACCCTACTGCCCGGCCTTGTCATGTTTCACTACACCCTGAAGTTTGGCTATTGCATGCCTGACGGTTTCTGCACATCAAGATACGCATGGCTGGCATTGCCGCTGGCTGGTGCATGGCGCCTGGCCAAGTTCAATATAGATACACGCCAGACAACAGGATTTATAGGGGTTCCAACGCCCATCACCGGGCTGGCTTTCGGTACTTTGATATTGGGATTTGAATCCGGTGTGCAAAATGAATTTAGCAACCTTTTCCTCCATCCCTATTTTTTCAGTTTTGCCCCAATCGTGGCTGCTTATTTAATGGTTTCCGATTACCCCATGTTGTCTTTCAAATTCAAACCCAACGATCCGTTGCGGCTTTGGAAATGGTCTTTGCCGGTGCTTGCAATCCTCTGTGTGCTTTTATTCAAGACCTTTGCCGGAATTCCTTTTCTGGCAGTATATGTTTTACTATCGATAATCGCGAACTTTGTAACAAAATCATCCAATGGCTAAAGTAGGAATTATTATGGGCAGCGATAGCGACCTGCCGGTTATGCAAGATGCTGCAAGAATATTGGAACACTTCGATATTTCATTTGAACTGACCATTGTTTCTGCCCACCGCACACCGCAGCGCATGGTGGAATATGCCACCAAAGCGTCTGAAAAAGGCATTAAGGTTATCATTGCAGGAGCCGGTGGAGCTGCACATTTGCCCGGAATGGTGGCCAGCATTACCCATTTGCCAGTTATTGGCGTACCGGTAAAAAGCAGCAACCTCAGTGGATTAGACAGCCTTTACAGCATCGTGCAGATGCCTCCGGGTGTGCCCGTTGCAACAATGGCTATTAATGGAGCCCGAAATGCAGGCATTATGGCTGCACAAATCTTGGGCGCACTGGATGAAAACATTGCCCGTAAAATTATCGATTTCAAAAAACGGTTAAACGAAGAGGTGATGGAAAAAGCGGTACGGCTGGAAAAAATCGGTTTTGAGGATTTCCTGAACAAACAGGAGCAATTCTAATCCATGCTGATTGTAGGAAACGCACTTGTTTCTGAGGATGTGCTGGATAAACAATTTGCCTGTCAATTGTCGCAATGCCATGGTGCCTGCTGCGTAAAAGGTGATGCAGGCGCTCCACTGGAGGCTTCAGAAATTGCCATCATTGCCCGGGAAATGGAAAAGATACAGCCTTTCTTAAGTGAGGAAGGTAAAGAAACAATTATAGAACAAGGCTTTCACACCCTGGATCCGGAAGGGGAATCGGTAACTGTTTGCAGGCCGGAAGGTGAATGTGTTTTTGTGGTGTATGAAGGCCTAACTGCGGTTTGCGGAATTGAAAAAGCCTACCTCGCAGGCCAAACCCCGTTTAAAAAGCCCATCAGCTGCCACCTCTACCCTATTCGTGCAAAGCAATATGGCGAATACCTTGCCTTGAATTACCACAAATGGGAAATTTGCGAGCCTGCATGCCAGGCAGGGAAAGCACAGCAAATTCCGGTTTATCGGTTTTTAAAAGACGCCCTGATTCGAAAAATGGGGGAAGAATGGTATACCGAACTGGCAGCGGTAGCCGCAGACTGGACTTCAAACCAGCACAACCGATAAAATCCCGCTGATCATCAACCATTTCAACATGCGTTGTATCCGGGTGAAATCGGATTTCTCGGTTGCCGTGAGCAATCGGAAGTAGAAATAAAACACAGGCAACACCACCAAGGCTGCTGTATATCCGATGAACAAAGGTTTTGCGCTCTCTGTCATCAGGTAAATCAGATGCACATTAAGCACGGTCAACACCGCCATGGTAAACCATATTGCTTTTTTGGCTCCGTAAACAATGGGTAAAGTTTCGTATTCCTGCGTTTTATCGCCCTCGGTATCCTCTATGTCTTTCACCACCTCGCGCGCAAGGGTAATCAAAAATGCCAGAAATGCATATTCAGCAAAATAGCCATCGTATTTTTCATCCACCCCTTTGGCAGAGAAAAAAACCACCACAGCATTCATAAAGGAAATCAGCAGATTGCCCCACAAGGTCGATCCTTTCAGGTCGGAGGAGTAAAAGTACAGCAGCACATTGATGGCCGCACAGATCAATCCCATCACCAGTCCTGTCATAAAACCAAATACCAGCGAACCCAGAACCAGAAATCCGTAAAAAACCAATCCGGATTTGATGGAAATATGCTTTGATACAATGCGTTTTTCGGGTTTATTGATGATATCTTCTTCAATGTCCAGGATATCGTTGATGACATAACCGGCAGCAGCGGTAAAAACCACAGCGAACAACACCATCAGTGCATCCGGCCAGCGCAGGTTGTTCACTTCCCAATGTGAAGCATGCAGCATAAACAGGCTCATGGTGAGCAGGATGATTCCCAAATTCACCGGACGCATCAGCAACCAATAATACCGAAACGCGGGCTTTGCTGATGCTGACATTGTCGCTGCCATGATTACTTTTTGGTGAATTTCATTTTGTAGGCCACATTCACACGGCCAAGGCTGATGTTGTTCAAACGTGTTTTGAGCATGGTCCGTTTTAGGGGATGAATGCGGTCTGTAAACAATATACCTTCAATGTGGTCATATTCGTGCTGGATAATGCGAGCAGCCATTCCATCAAATTCCCGGGTATGTTCTTGCCAGTTTTCATCAAAAAAGCGGATAACCAGCTTGCTGTGCCTGTTAACGTCTGCACGAACGTGGGGAATGCTTAAACAACCTTCCTCATAATTCCATTTATCATCAAACTCCTGCAAAATCTGCGGGTTGATGAATACCTGCTTGAACCCTTCAGGACTGATATCCTCGATTTCGGTACCGTCGGTAATGAACAACCGGATTCCCAGCCCAATCTGGGGAGCTGCCAGGCCAATTCCATTGCTGGCATACATGGTTTCAAACATGTCGTCAATCAACCCATTAAGGTTGGGATAATCAGCATCAATTTCTTTGGCCTTTTGGCGTAAAACCGGGGCTCCGTAGGCGTAAACTGGTAAGATCATGAAATTCTTTGAAGGTGCGTTTGCAAAATTAAGGTAGCACTCACGGTATCCAACAATTTCTTATCCATGCGTTTCTTTTTTCCTACACCGCTGTTCACAACAGTGTTTTTAGCCTCGCGGCTGCTAAGGCGCTCATCGATGGTGTAAACGGGTATTTCCGGGTAAAGTTGCTGCAGCTTTTCGATGAAGATTATCACCGGCTGGGTAGCGTGGGTGTCTTCCCCGCTTAACCTGCTGGGCATCCCCACCACAAAGGATTCTACGGATTCTGTTGACAAGTAATGGCTAAGCCACACATGCAATTGTTTGGTGTCTACGGTGGTAAGTGGATTGGCTATTATTTTGAGTGGATCGGTTACTGCCAGTCCTGTTCTTTTTGCGCCGTAATCAAATGCTAAAATGCGTGGCATTATGCGAAGATACGCAGGATTGAGGCATGTATGGCTTATCGCAGCAAGGTAGCGGTGCCGGAATAGTACCCTTTTTTACCGCTAACCATCTGCACGCTCAGCTGCCAAAAGTAAACACCTTCCGGGCAGGTAACGCCGTTCATGGTTTTGCCGTTCCACCCAATTTTCTGGTCATCGCTCTCAAAGAGTTTTTCGCCCCAGCGGTTGAAGATTTTAAGGTTTGATTCCTTAACCCCGGTGCCCACAAAATTGAATATCTCATTCAGGCTGTCGTGGTTTGGGGTGAATACATTGGCCATGCGAATTTCTTCCTCAGAAATAACCTTCAACACGGCAGAAGTGGTATCGCTGCAACCGGTGATGCTGTCGGAAATACGGTGCGTTATGCGGTACAAACCATCCTGCTGCTTCACCACCGGATTGGAAACAGGCAAGCCGTTTTCGGACCATGCGTGGGCGCAACCCCAGTTAAGCGTTGGTATTAAAAACACTGCTGTTCCCTTATTTACGGTGGCACCCGGAACAAAAACAAATGCTGGATTGGGCTTTGGATGCACGACGATTGTTTTCGATGAAGAATCAATGCAGCCCTTGTTGCTGTAGGTATAGGTTATGCGGTATTTACCGGGTATTGCAGGCCAGAATGCCGGTGTTGCAGACAATGAAGCCCCCGTAAACACCCCTCCTTTGCGAAATCCTGATACATAAACAGAATCTTCTTTTTCACATATGGAGGTATCGCTCAGTTTGAAAGATGCGGTTCCTTTGGGTACCCAAACCGCAAGCATGGTATCTGTTTGGGCATTACAACCATTGTAACTGCTTAGCACAAAGCGCACCAGCGTATCCGCAACAGAAGGCGTATAAATTGTAACAGCGGTGGTTTTGCTGGCAATTGTTCCTTTCCCTCCCAAAGCTGTCCATAACACAGGATTTCCACCGGCACTTGCATTTAATTTAACGATACCGGAACCACAAATAAAAGTATCCTTTCCTGCATATACCGTGGCCCCTTTTTTGGAGATGATGTTTACTGTTGATTTTACATAGCCTTTGCAGCCAAACACCCATAGTTCGGGGTTGGAAAAACCGGTATCCGGGAAATAAGTAGTGATTAAAGACATGCTGTCCGAAAAACGTCCTTTGGTGGATCTCCAGACAAAACAAATTCCTCCGGAAATTTCACCTTTCAACTTAATAGAATCGCCATAGCAAATGGTGGTTGGCGATAATGCTGTAGCCAAGGACTTTAATGGTTCTGAAGGCGCGTTGCATCCGTTGTTCAGGTAAGTGGGGTTTCCTGATTCATCAAAATTAACAAAACCGCCATCTTCAGCACCAGGACTTCCACTTTTTTTTACCAGCAGAATCTTGTCATACGTTGCAGTATCTATACAAACACCGGAAACAGTCAGTATGGCGGTTCTCAAACCAGAGGGGGTGCTGTAATTGGCAAAATGCCCTGATGTATTACCGGATTTCTGAAAGATGGCATAAGCCGTATCATTCAGGTTGGTAAACTGGTTGGAACCCACGATGAAATTGGTGGAAGTAAACAAATAAACCCTTTTGTTGGCAGGTATAACACCGGCCACTGGTTCAATCAATTTGCCACAACCGGTGATGGTGGCATTGATGTCTGAAACCTTTTTTGCCGTGGTGGTGGTTTGTGATAAACCAAGCCAGTTGTTGCCTGCTGTTGGCCATTTAAGGCTTAATTTGCTAAGGGTAAGCGCTGAGTTGCCAGTGTAGAACAACAGAATTTCGTTTTCTCCTTCCGGCGAACCGCAGGCATCCACAAGAATAGAGTGGATTTTTGCGCATTTGGTTGTTAATGTTTGGGTTGTATTTTTAATGTTTTTACATGGCTGTCCAGCAAGCCCTAAGGCGCTGACCATGAAAACAAAAAACAGCCACTTTTTCACCCTGCAAAGGTAATCCATTAATAAATCAGAATTGAACCATTAAACGGTAATTTTCTATCAAACCTTGATTTAATAAAATTCTTACAGAATACATACCTGTATTGAAACCATGCAAATCAATACTGTATTGGCTTAATCCACCTATATCTTTTAGATAAACCAGCTTGCCAGTCATATCATAAATCCTTACTTCCTTCATCGTATTATTGGGATATCGACTTTGCAAATGCAATTCGCTACTGCTGGCTGGATTGGGATAAATTAAAATAGCATGGTTCACTTGTAATTCATCGCTATCCGGCACATTAATCCAGTCTGACCATTCATAAGATTTATCAAGATTGATAAACTTCAGGCGGTAATAAACATCTTGATTTAACTGATACCAATTCAAAGTAGTGGTCGAAGAATCTATAAATGCATATCGGTTATAAGTTTCCCCCTTGGATGCCACCTGTCCAATCGCATCCAAGTTTTCTCCATCTTTACTCCTGTAAACCTCGATTTCCTTCATTTCCCTCTCATCGGTGGTAATCCAATCCAATTTAATTTTATTCGACTTTTTAATCCCCTTAAAACTAAGCAATTTCAAGGGCAGGGGTGCAAGACCAGTTGCACCTACCGTAAATGGACTAAAACTACTCACTGCACTAGCCGTCAAGGTTACGTTAGGCGCTGTTCCGGTATAGGCTGTGGTGTAATTAACCCATTGGGTTCCATCCCACCTGCAAACCCGCAGTTCTGAGAGCAAGCCACCTCTACCGACCAGGTAATCTGCGGATGATCCGCCACCACAACCACTGTTGGCATTGAAATGAAGCGTAACATCCACAGCCGGCGTGCCATTGGTCCTATCGAGCTGCCAGTATTCACAAAATGACACCCTATTTACAGGACTGTTGATATTGGTGCCCACCCCTGCGGCAGAGCTGCGCTTATATTCAGCGGTGAATGCATCGGTAGAAGCGGTAGTGCCGCTAAAATTGGCAATTTGTATGGGCTGATACCCGGTACCACTAGAACCCACAGGAAATGTAAACCCGGTGTTGCCCACTTTTTTTACGGGGCCATGCACGAACGAACCATTTGAGACACCTGAGACAGCGGCACCATTGTCCAAGGTTAACAAATTGGTGGCTGTGGTGGTTAATATGCCCGACGTGAGTGTAAGCGTTCCGGTCAATGTAGGTGCATTGCCCAAGGTTACACCTCCACTGCCGTCCAAGGTAAGGTTGTTTATATTGCCAGAAAACAATGTTGATGGCAAGGTTTGGGCTACCACATTGGTGAAAACAATGGTTCCTGTGGCAGCGTCAATTGTCCCTGAAGTGCGGGAAATTCCACCGCTTAGCGTAAGCGTTTGTGAGCCTATATTAAGGGTGCCGGATGTGAGGGTGAGTGTTCCGGTAACAGAGAGATTTTTATCCAAACTTAAGCCAGCCGAACGATTAACTTCCAAATCCTTCATAGCAGAAATGGTGGTGGAACTGCCCGGAAATGCGGATGCTGCAGTTATGGCTATTTTTCCATTATTCACAATGGTTCCACCGCCCGTGTAAGCACCATTTATGGTTAAGGTAGCACCGGCATCAACCTGAAGGGTCCCACCGGATAATGTCAAATCGTTTACGGTTTGATTGGTGCTTATTTGAAGGGTTCCGCCACTCACCGACACATCGTTTGTCGATGGAATCGTTGTGCCACCGGTACGATTAAATTGCAAAGTTCCTCCTGAAACTGTGGTGAGCCCTGTATAAGTATTAGCACCGCTTAAAGTTAATGTACCTGTACCAGCTCTTGTAAGTAATGTTTTATTGGTTGTTCCATCAGCAATTACCAATGCAAATGCAGCTGGAGAAGTTGATCCACTAATTGTTAAAGTGGCATCAGTTGCTCCATTGTTTCTTATTGAACCAACACCAACACCTGATGTAAGAGAGCCAATAGTTTGATTAAATCCATTTAAATCGAATATACCACCGTAATTAGATGAGTTCGCCATTGTCACAATTGTACCTGTTGGCAGAGCATTTGTAATACCTCATCTGATTACGCCACTCATGGCAGCATTAAAAATTGTTGCACCTGTATAAGTATTTTCAGCACCTAATGTAACTGTGCCTGCACCTCCTGAAGCACCCGCAGCAAAAATCAAATCAGCAGAACCACTTATTACTCCATTTGCAGTTATATCATTGCCATTTGTAGCACCTATTACAGTTTTAATAGCTGTATTGTTGGTTATTGTTGCTGCACTCGATAGACTAGTACCTGTTGCTGTTGCAACAATACCTGCAACTGCTGCAGTTCCTGTACTACCAGCGGAAACAATATTAATGGGTACAGTTATTGAGCTACTTGCTCTTGCTATGTTTATTCTTTGAGCAACTGCAGTTGAATTTTGAGCAGAATTAATTGTAATATTTGCAGTTCCTGAACCAGAAACGCTTCCTATATTTAGAGTACCATTTGCAGGTGTTACTATATTTACATTTGGTGAAAATGTACAACCAACGTTATTACCCAATATTATTGGTCCAGTAAGTGTTTGTGTTGTAGAGTTAGCAAAAATATAGCCGTTTGTATTAATATAAAATGCAGTTCCAACTCTTGGTGCGTCTAGTGATACTGTTCCAGCTGTACCAGCAAAAATTGCATTATTATTATCTGCCCATGTTGCCTGAGCTCCTGTTGCAGAGGGTTGTCTCCATGAACTGGCAGTACCCCAAGTTCCTGTTCCACCAGCAGCAGGATTAGTAGCTATAGATGCTCCATTCCAATAGTAACCTGAAATATTTGGAGTAGCATTTACTTCAGTTCCACTAGTCCAAGTAGTTCCTCTTCTTGTAAAATATTTATAAAAATATTGAGTTCCGTTTGTTAATCCAGTAACAGTTTGACTGCTTGTTGAACCTTTGTAAACTACAAATCCATTTCCTAGTGCAGTTCCGCTGCCATAAGCCAAATTTCCTGTATAAGCTGAACCGTTTCCAGTAGGTGTGCCGGTATTACTTGCTAAAGCAGCAACTATTAATATTTCATCGTAACAAGCAGGATTTACCCAAGTTAGAACTGAACTAGAACTTGCACTTGAAGCAGCTGCACTTGTAACATCGACAGGTGTACAATCAATAATTGTTTTAGTACCACTTGCATTTGCTGTACCCGTTTTGTTACCCGTAGCAAATGTTAGGTCAGATGTAGTAATTGCACTTACAATTATTGTATTATTAGGAGTTGCGGCTAAAGGAACATCTGCGGTAATAAATATATAGTATGTAGAACCAGTAGTTAGGCTTTGAGAGCTAAATGAAGGAAAAACTTGCGTGCCTGCTGCCAAACTTGTTGTTTTTGTACTTAATAAGGTAGCTGTTCCGGCATTAAAGGTGGTGGAAGTTTGGTACCAGCATTTTAAATTAGTTAGGTCACCAGAGACGTTGCTACCTGTTGATGTATTTATAGTAACACCAGTTAATGAAGGCGTTGCAGTAGTAATTGCCAATTCAAATCGGTAAACAACATTATTGGTAGTCCCAACAGTAATATTAGCCGATGATGCTGCAGGTGAACTTAATGCAATATCAGGCACTGCTACTGTAATAGTTTGCACACCTCCAGCAGCTACAGGGTCTGTTCCTGTTTTTGCTCCTGACGAAAATGTAATGTTTGAAAAGGTTGTTGTACCAATATTGATAGTATTTCCATTTGTAGCTCCTGAAGCAATATCTGCAGTTACGAAAATATAACCTGTACTACCCGATGCAATGGCTTGTGATGTAAATGTAGGAAATACTTGTGAGCCAGCTCCTAAAGCTGTTGTTTTTGTGCTTAATAAAGTAGCAGTTCCAGAATTGAAGGTTGTTGATGTTTGATACCAACATTTTAAATTGGTTAGATCAGCAGCAGCATAAGTACCAGCAGTAGTTACTGTTAATCCTGTTAAAGTTGCGTTGGCAGTTGTTACTGCCATATCATAGCGTTGTAAAACTACATTGGTTTGTCCATTATTAGGTGTACCAGCAGCAATTGTTCCATTAGAGATTGCGATAGATGGGGTGGCAGCGGCTGATATTGAAATGTTATCAATACCAACCCCTTTGCTATTACCTGAACCAGATGGTCTCCATACTATCCATCTAATCTGATAATCTGTACTTGCAGTCAAACCTGATACAGTGTAAGAAAGAGTGCTAGTAGTATAAGTTGTAACTGCACCGAATGTTAATGCAGAACTTGTAACATTCGTCCATGAACCGGAAGTGCCAGCTCTATATTGTAGTTCGATACCATAATCTTGGGTTGTAACACCTCCATTAATTAATTCTAGTTGATAGCTAACGTTTATTGATGTTACTCCTGAACCAGTATTTATTGCAGCTACAATTTGGTTTGTACCATTTGTTGAGTTGGAAGATTGTTGAATGTAAGCCCTTGCATTACTAGAAACTGCATATCCATAAACCCCACCCCCTGTCTGAGAGCTTGTAGCTGCAGTAACTGCTGCATCACCACCTGCAGTTGAAGTTCTTGCATTTGCCTGTGTTGTAAGGTTGCTTCCGAAGGTATTCCATGCAGCCATTCCAGTTGGCATAGAAGTAAAGGTAGTTGTTCCAAAGTTTTGTGTGTAAGGTAATGCTTGCGCAGTTGGGTTTGACTGCGCCATCACCCCATTCACACCAAGCATTACCAAAGCAAATGCGCTCAGGAATTTTAAAATGTTCAACCGGCTTCTCGTGGAGGTTGGGTTTTTAACTGATTTTGTTGTTTTGCCATTGGTGGCAGTATAAAAGCTTATCATTAAATGGGGTTATGTTTTTATGTTTTTTCTCTCAAACGACTTCACAGAGGAAATTTCTTTGTGTTTTCTATAGGTTAGCCATGGGTTGCGGAATAATCACCTGCTGCCCCCACCCCTGCTGAAAGCTGCAACATAACATGATCACCCAGA
>CANKVN010000037.1 GCA_947487055.1 Flavobacteriales bacterium | reverse complement strand
TCAAAATCATGAACTCCCGGGGTGAGCAATTGGAGAAACATGAAATTGTTAAGGCACGTTTAATTGAAAAACTCAGCACCACAGACGATAGGATTAAGTTTAATCAACTATGGGAGGCCTGCAGTGATATGAATGTGTACATTCAGCAGAAGTTTGGTAAGTACCAATTTGATTGGAATAAAGATTTGACCAGTCAAAACAATTCCTTTACTACCTTGATTCAAACGGAAGGTGAGGATTCATCAAAGTCTATCGGAGAATTGATTTATGAAACAATATCAAAGGCCAAAGACGATGGTGGGGAGCAGCCGGATAAGTTTCAGGCAATAATTGATTTTCCGAATTTTTTACTCATCGTATTAAAACTGACCAGACTACAAGAATCCACATTTTTAAAAGCATTAATTCAATCGAATGAAGTTAGAGAGGAGGGCTTTATTCTCGATGATAAAACAATCATTCGTGAATTTGAGAATGTGAATCCGCTGGACGATGATTTCGTTAAGAAATTCGGCTTTAACCTTTTAAAAGCAAGGTATCTCCTCGATAATTATATTGTTCATCACTCAAATCAGGAGGAGACACCCGGTAACAATCCATGGAAATTACAAACATGGCATACTGAAGGAGGCAAGGGTTATCCCAAAAATATCTGTGATGACGATAAGTTGCAACAACGTCTTGTTCATTTGCTGTCTATGTTTGAGGTTTCATACTCTGCCCGGCAGCGAAAAAATTACCTGTTTTACTGTCTACAATATTTGTTCGAAAACAACTGGAATTTAGAAAAGTATGCTGATTTTCTTGAGAAACTGGCAGAGAAATACTTCAAAAATGTATACCTCGATTCTGCCAAATTGAATGAAAACAATACTCCTTTGCCACGCGTGTTTGATCAAACAATTCTGGATGAAAATGCAATATTGGGCGCCCCCACAAATCTGGACTTTAATGATATTTTCGGAGATGGAACTGCCGTAACAAAGGGCGTTCCCTTATTCGTTTTTAATTATTTAGATTACAAACTGTGGAACAAGTATGCAGTTAAAATGCGGGGAGAAGATATGCCAGAAGGCAGACAGGAGAGAAGGGATTTTTTCGAAGCTCTCGGATGCTCTGACTTTCATTTGGATATTTTTAAAGGATTCTACTTTTCAAGAACCCGAAAAAGTCTGGAACACTTTTTTGCCCAAGCCAATGTAAGGGAGACGGGAACACCCACCAGAGAACAAATAAATTGCTTCGGAAACTTCGCCATGATTGGCAATGAGGCCAACAGCTCCGGTTCCAATTGGTCTACAACAGAAAAGTGCAGTCGCTACTTGGATTCATCCAAAAAGATCCATCCGGTGAGTGTAGCATCCCTCAAGTTGAGTATCATGATGCAGAAGTGCAAAGACAACCTGAATAAAATTTCAAATGCAAACTCGTCAAATTTAGCACCAGACTGGACCTTTCACGATATGAAAGAACATCAGGATAAAATGCTGGACATTCTATTGAATCCTTGAAATAATTCATTCGCTTATAAAATCAAAAAGCCCCATAACGGGGCTTTTTTCGTAGCGAGGAGCAGGATCTACCTGCCGCCCTCAGCCCTGCATTGAATGCCGGCTGGCGCCGGGATTGATTTGAGCTTAACAGCGTCAAAAAACCGGTATAATTGCCCAATCTGCCATTTGTAATCGTTAAGATAGTTTATTATGTTTGAAAATGAAAAGCCACCCAATATTGTCAGTTCAGTTTGAATTGGCTCTCTAACGGATTTGATGAAGTGGAAAAAGTCTATTTGGAGGCAATTTTTTCATAATTAATAATGAATACAACAGGTAATTATATCACAAACCAAGGCGAACTGATTTTGGACCAAGCAGATGAAAAGGTAATCGGCAGATATTCAAAAGCAGGGATACTTGAAGGAACTGTTACTGGAAATATTGTGGCTGGTATCTGGAAAAACTCAGGCAAAGAGGGTTTGTTTGAATTTGTTTTTTCTGAAGATTTTTCGTTTAAAGGCAAATATAAAGTGGGCACCCAGCCAGGTGCTATGCTTGCTAAATGGGTTGGTTCAAAAACAGATCTCAAAAAAAATGAAGATGCTAACCTTGTAAATAGTGTTTTAAAGAACGGCTACCATGAATATACCGATGAATCTGGTGTACGCTTTGAAGGAGATTGGGAAAATGATGATTTTATTAAAGGGAAATGTAAATACATTGATGAAGAAGGAGAATGGATAGTCGAAGAAGGGAATTTTAATAATTTTAACATTACCTCAGGTAAGATTGTATTTGAAGATGGTTCGGTATGGGAGGGAAACTTTGATGAGGACGCAGCATTGCATGGTCAAGGAAAACAATCAAACCTCAATAATTCGGGAGAGCAGGTTATTGAAGAAGGATTATTTGAACACGGATTATTGCAGCAAGGAAAAATAATATGGGCGGATGGAAGCATTGCCACCGGAACCTTCGATGAAGAATTGGATCTGCATGGTGAAGGTATATTTAGGTGGCCAAATGGAGATTTTCAGGAGGGAACTTGGGTGCATGGTGAATTTACGGAAGGCAAAGCGAAAATTACGCACGATGATGGAGATGTATCGGAGGGTATAATGAAAAATGGGGAATGGGTAGAGGAAGGAGACAATGACAATCTTTCAAACCCAGAAGACAAAATGAATTTTGTTCAAAAGGAAATAATAAATAAAGAAACAAACCAAAGAAAAAAATATGCCGATTCAATTTACGTAGGTGAGACAGACCCCATAACCGGAAATGGACATGGATATGGTGCATATTACTGGAATGATGGAACTTACTACGAGGGCGAATTTGTTCAAGGTAATTTTACAGGCACAGGAATATATATATGGCCAAACGGTAGATACTATGCAGGAGAATTTATTAATGATGCAAGTACTGGGCAAGGCCGAGAATGGAATCCGGTAGACGAAACATACATAACAGGAAACTTTATGGATGGAATGCCTGAAGAACCTTATGAGAAAGCGAATGAAAATTTCCCTTGGAACCTATCAAATGACCTTTCTGATTTTTTCAAAACCCAGAAGCAAGGGCTGGATTATTTACAAGAAATAACCGCTCATATACTTCATGACGTGGCGGAATTCAAAGACAATAATTCAAATGAATTATTAAAAAGCATTCCTTGCGATGTTTTTTGGAAATTGCAGGTTTATTGTAAAGAGGATAGACTTTCGTTTGGTACTGCCATCTGTCCTGACATAGAGTTTACACAAAATGGTGTTAAAATTGGTTTAGAATCCGTCTTTTCCGAAGTCGCCCCAAGAATGATTAATGAAATCTCTCAAGCCGAATTTAATACTTCTATTTTGAAAGATATTAATTTACAATTAAATAGAAATGTTAAACATTTTACGGGTTTGATGCAAGAAATACTTGTTAATAAAAACGATTTGCCGATCATTGAAATGCGTCAGGGAGATAAAGTATACAGTAATTTAAATGAAATAAAAGGATATCATCCAATTGTTGTTGGCAAAATAAATGCTGATATAATTAACTTAGATTCCCTTAGTGATGATATCAGGGTTCTTTTTATGGGCTTAGGACTTATAGAACAGAGTGTCAAAAAAAGAAGTGTGCACGATCAGGAAACCTACTGGAAGCTAACGGAAAAAGGGAGTAAGATGATGGTTGATGTTAAAATGAGAAAACTGATATAGTTATTGATGTATAGGTTTATTAGAAACGCTTTAATCTTGTTTTGTATTCTCTTAAACCAGCTGTGCACTTTTGATCTTTGTGTTTCTGCAGTGCTTTTTACTGACACAATGCATAAAGGTGCTGGGCAGAGCCCCCAAACCACGCAGATTTACACGCATGTAAGCAATGAAGGCTTGCGCAACATTCACAGTCCGTTTGATAATTTGTAAAAGCTATATTTGTTCATTATGTTTGAAAATAAAACGCCAAAAAGTAGCGCATATAAGCCCAACAGAGGTGCGCTATGAGCTATAAAGTAGCGGTTGTCGGCAGGTTATGCGGCACTTTAGCGACCGAACATAAAACAACATGAAGGATTATTATTACATATTGGGCATAAAGAAGGAAGCCTCAACAGATGATATAAAGAAGGCTTATAGAAAGCTTTCACTAAAATTCCACCCTGACAAAAATGACGGGGACGATTTCTTTACTGAGAGATTTAAAGAAATTCAAGAAGCCTATGAAACATTGGCCGATGCAAAGAAAAGAATAAATTATGATGGTCAATTTTCAAATAACAAACAAAATGGAACTGCAAATAACGGCTATAATTTTGACCCAATAATTGACTTTTTTAAGGTAAATAAGTCAGCATTTGAATTCGATGAAGAAATTACTTTCAGTTGGAAAACTATAAATTCAGACAAAGTAACTATAAAGCCATTCGGCATTGTTCAGCCAATTGGACAAAAAACATATCGGATTAAAGACTTTAAAAATTCAGTTTTATCTTTTGATCTAATCGCAGAAAACACAAATATTGGACGACAGACAAAACAATCATTAAAACTAAGTAACAGAACCTATCAAGAATTATACTCTCACTTCCGACATATTATTGAAGCAGAGAGGAAAACTAGAACAAATAAAAACGGTTCAAATAGCAAGGACAAGACGAATAATGATAAACCAATTGGATTATTCCAAACGGACAAAGGTGAAATTAAAGTTGAATTGAATTTTGAAGGGGCGATACCCGCAATGAATAATAGAGTATATCAAAATAACACTTTAGCAAAAGATGGCAAATACAAATTGGGGTTTATGAATTATTTAATAATTAGGGGCGGGACTATAATTGACATGACCTTGTTTTAATTTTAAACAGACCAATGGAATTAAAGCGACCGCATAACAAGTGGTTTGCAATAGGCGGGGTTTTGTGCTCCGCATAAAGTTCATTGGTAAAAATCCCGCCCATCGCAAATCTACAAAACCTTAGCCATCCCAATCTTATCCCGCAGGTCCTGTTAACCCAACAAAATACACCAATCCTTTTGTGTAAAAAAACAAAAGCCCCATAACGGGGCTTTTTTCGTAGCGAGGAGCAGGATCGAACTGCCGACCTCAGGGTTATGAATCCTGTGCTCTAACCATCTGAGCTACCTCGCCAATTGAGGGTGCAAAAATAGGGTTTTTTGTTGAAAAAGTAAAGGGTTTGTTAAAGTGCCATTACCGCTTCTACTGCAACAGCAACATCCTGGCTTTCCAGCGTTTCCATGCATGAGGTTCCATCCACACACGTTCCGCGGTAAAAGCATTTGCAGGTCTTGGGTGGCTGCACAATCTTTCCTTTGCCAAACAAATCAAATTCGTGTGGGTTGAAAATATTGTTGATGAGCACAATTTTCTTTTGCAATCCCAGCGTTAGGTGCATACCCATGGTTACCTGTGTCACCACCAAATCGCACTGGTCTATGAGGTTGATAAACTGTTTCAACGGAAAATGCCCCAGGTATTGTGCCCCGGATTTTTGCTGGATTTCGAGGTTTCTTTCATGCTCCTGAGCGCCGCCAAGCAACAATACCTGATAGCCTTTTTGCTGCATTGTTTTGGCCAGCTCAACCCATTTGTCTATGCTCCAAAGGCGCGTGGTCCAGCGGTCGCCGCAGCCGGTATTAAACCCAATAATGGGTTTGCTGCGGTCCAGGTTCCATACAAAGCCTTTGTCTGCATGGTTGTCCAGCAAATAAGCCTCTCCGCCATATTCCATGCCGCACAATTCGAATATTTCGGTGCAGTAATTTTTGGTGTTGGCCTTGCTTACATCGTCAAACAGGCCTGTTTCAAACTTGTGCCATGCCAGTTCATTCACCGGTTGTATGGCGCCGTCCTTTAGGATATATCCGTGTTTTTCTTTGGCATTGACCGATTTTAGCAATGCGCCCGCTTCTTTTTCTTTGTCCAGGTTAATGGCAATATCCCAGTCGGTGTGTTGCACCTGCAAAACAGCCTCAGTGCTTAATTTCAGGATTTCGTGTATTTGTCCTGCCGGCAAAATGTCAGGCGACAAGGTAATCCATGTAAATTTGGCATTGGGATAAAGCGATTTATACCGGGTAATTAGGGGCGTTGTTCGAATTACATCACCGATTGCTCCCAGTTTAATAATGAGAATACGCTTCTCAATTTGGGTGTAAGCAGGGCAGTCGGAACAGTGGTATCCCGAGGTTTTATGCGGTTTGCAGGGGATATGTCCCAGAAAATGCAGGCAGTCCGGTTTGTAAAACATCCTTGCAAAAATAAGCGTATTGTCAAATTAAGATGACCTGAACACAACAAAACAGGCACAATTCTTGTCTATATTTGTATAGGAAGGAAATTGTTGTTGCGTTTACTGCTAAAAAATACCTTGTTTTTGCTGCTCATTGGGTTGTTTTCAATCCCTGTTGCTGCAACGCACTTGGTTGGCGGTTATTTAACCTACCGATTTATCGGCTCCAACGGCACCAGCAGCCAGTATCGGGTTACGCTCTACGTTTACCGCGATTGCATCAACGACAACACAGACAATGAGGTGCCTTTCGACAAGGAAATCACCCTGTGCATCTATACATCAAACCGCGCCTATTACGACAACCGCACCATCAGCCTCATACGCTCGCAGAAAGTAGATCCCGTGGGGAATACCACCTGCCCCGAAGTGAAAAGTGCCTGCCTGGATCAGGGGATTTACGAAGCAACCGTAACCCTGCCCAACAACAATACAGGCTATCACCTGAAGTGGGAACGTTGCTGCCGCAATACCCAGAACAACCTTAAGGACGACAATTCCGGTACGCCCTACCAAGGGCAAACCTACCATGGTTTCATACCTGCGTCTTCCCTGAAAAACAGTTCGCCTGTCTTTCAGGATATGCCCATTCCGTTTATGTGTGTAAACGATACCACCACCATCCGGAACCGCACCGTAGACCCCGATGGCGATTCGCTCTCGTATCGCTTTGTTACCCCGTGGCAGGGTGCTTCAGGCGCAACCCCCATTTTTGATAATTGTCCTTCTGTGATGACTGCCTTCCAGGATGTGGAGTATATGAGTGGTTACAGCGCTGTTAAACCATTTGGCAATGGCGGTATCGCTCAGATTGATGTATTTAACGGCCTCACAACCTACATGTCCAGAAGCACAGGCCGGTTTGCCGTAGCCATCGAGGTAACCGAATGGAGAAATGGTATTCCTATTTCTACCATCCGTCAGGATTTGCAAATTTTGGTTATCAATTGTAAGCCAAACAATAAGCCCCGGTTGAGTTACGAAGGCGGCACAACAACCTGGTACACAGAGGCTGGGTCCGAATTGTGCAAAACAATCTATGCAAGCGATGCAGACATCCGCGATGTAGTAACCCTGAAAGCATATGGCGATGTATTTACCGGTGCCAACGGGTTCACAGGTACCAAAGCAACCATGAATCCCAGTCCGGCTTCCGGGGTGAAAACAACCTCTTCTAAATTTTGCTGGAAAACAGACTGCAACCATGCACGCACAGAGCCTTACAGGGTAACCTTCGAAACCTACGACAATGGGTGTCCTTCCAAGTTTACCAATGAAAATGTATTGATATATGTGCGGCCTTTTGTGCCCACCGAGACCATTTCCGGACCACTGAAAGTTTGCCAGAATGCCAGCAATGTTCGGTATACCGCAAACAATACAACCTCAGGAAACAGATACCTGTGGCGGGTTACAGGCGGTTCTATTATTGGTGACTCAACACTCTCCACCGCAGATGTGAATTGGGGAAGTGGAACCATCGGTAAGGTTGAATTGTACATAACCAGCAGGTTTGGTTGCAGTGCTGCACCAAAATCGGTTACTGTTAATTTGGTTGCTTCGCCTTCTAAACCTGATATTTCCGGTAATGATACCGTTTGTTTAAACAGCACCTCCGTTTTCAATTCCACTGCAGATCCCGGTGTGGTCTATCAATGGAGTGTTTCAGGAGGTACCATTTTAGGTCTTACAAATTTGCCATCGGTTACTGCGCGCTGGAATTCACAGGGCAATGGCTGGGTGTCACTTTTTGTAACCAACAGCCTGGGTTGCAGCAGCCTTCCGGATACCCATCGGGTATTTGTTTCTTTTCCCAATACACCGCCTTTTTCCGGACCACTTTCTGTTTGCCCGAACAATAAAAACATTGCTTATGAGGTAACTCCGCCAACCAAAGGTTCTGTTTACCAATGGAGCATTTCAGGCGGTATCCAGTCCAGCGGTGGTATGTCGCCAAAAATTCTGGTCAACTGGGGTGGAATGGGAATTGGTTTTGTGGCTGTGCAGGAAGTGAACAAATTTGGCTGCGTTGGCGATACTGTGAAACTGCGCGTGGTGAAAAACCATGCACTGGCGGGCCAGCTGCCTCAAGGCGATACAAGCCTTTGCGCGTTCACAGCTGGAAAAACATACCGCATTTCACCGGTCAACGGAGAAACCTACGTTTGGATTGTTACCGGAGGGACCATCATTTCGGGGCAAAATACCCCGGCCATTGTGGTTAATTGGGGCGCAACAGGCATAGGTTCTGTCGGTGTACAGGCCACTGCGTATGATTCCGTTTCCGGATTGCCGTGTTTGTCACCGGTGAAAGCCAGGATGGTTAATTTATGGCCGTATCCCTTAAAGGTAGGAATTACAGGAACTACGGCATTTTGCCAGAATACAGACCAGGCAACATTCAATATTTTGGGCTTTCCCGGATCTACCTACCTGTGGGAACTGAATGGTTTGTCGTTTACAGGCCAAGGCACAAGCAGCATCAGTTTTTCTAAAGATACTTTCGGTACATTTACGCTGAGGGTTAGGGAAACCAGCCCCTATGGCTGTGTTGGTCCATGGAACGATACCACCATCGTCATTCAGCCAAAGCCTACCACATCCGGCATTTCGGGCAATGCAGTGATTTGCTATCCCAATTTGAACGGCTACATCTATTCGGTAAAGGGTTATGGCGGAAGCGCATATAACTGGGGCATTGTCAATGGGACATTTAATCCAACCCCTGCGAGCAAAGATTCAGTGGTAAAGGTAGATTGGAATGGACAGGCAAACGCCAGGATCTGGGTACTGGAAACCAGCAGTTTTGGTTGTGTGGGTGATTCTGTAAAGCTTGATGTCTTTATCGATCAGCCGGGAATTATCAGCCGATGGGTAACCGTAAATCCACCACCAGGTGAGGATAATCCGGTTTTGGTTCATTACCGTTTGCTCAATGCACCGAGGTACAATAACCGCATCGTTATTCAACGCAAAAACAGGGGAGGAGCGGGTTTTGGAACCATTGGAACAGCTTCTGCATCGGACAGTGTTTATGCAGATTTGAGCGCCTCGCAGGATAGCTTAAGCTATGAATACCGGGCTGTTGCCATCAACCTTTGCGGAGATAGTATTTACAGCAATACCAATACGGATATTTTACTCAAAGGCAAGAAAACAGGACCCTTCAGCATGAGCCTGAATTTTACCGATTATTTGGGATGGACTGCCGGTGTGGAGCGATATGAACTTCACCGATTGCTGGAAAATAAATCGGGATACACGCTCTACAAAACCTATTATGCTCCGCAAGGTGATTTGTTTGACAATGGGAAAGACCATTATGGGCAGTATTTCCGCATCAAAGCCATAGAGAACGGACCGCTGAAACGCGAATCATGGAGCAATGATATTCGGTTGTTTTACGAGCCGGTCATTTTTATTCCCAATGCTTTTTCTCCGGATCAAAATGGTATCAATGAAAAATTCATACCGGCATCCGGAGGCATGAAAACCTATAAATTTACCATCTACAGCCGCTGGGGAGAACAATTATTCACAACCACCAATGCTGAGGTAGGTTGGGATGGCAACTACATGGGAAAACCATGCCAGGCCGGGGTTTATATCTATGTGTGTGAGTATTCCGATTTTCGGAATAAACAATATTCCACCAAAGGCACCTTGCATTTATTGCGCTAAAATGCTAACTTCGAAAAAATATACTTGTAAATAAATAAAAACATGTCGAATCCGATTTTATCAGAAAAATCCTTTGAAGATGTACGTCAATCCGCTGCTGGCACTTATTCCGCAGATGTGATGACCATGAAAGGGACCATCAACAAATCCATTTTGCTATTTTTAACCATGTTGGTTCCGGCCGCCTGGATATGGTGGAAAATGGGTGGTAATCCTGAAAATGCACAAGGCCTGATGGGCTACATGATTGGCAGCGCCATTCTGGGCTTCATCCTTAGTATGGTGCTGGTTTTTAAGAAAAGCTGGGCTCCGTTTTTGGCACCAGCATATGCTGCGGTAGAGGGTGTGTTCATTGGTTTGATTTCCATGGTATTCAATTACCTCTACGACGGTATCGTGATGCAGGCCGTAGGCATAACATTGCTCATTTTTACCGCCATGTTGCTGGCATACAAAACCGGTCTGCTTCGCGCTACGCCCATGTTTACCAAGGTTATTGTAATGGCTACCATGGGTGTTGCCTTGTTTTACCTGATCAACATGATTGTTTCCTGGATAACCGGAAACAACTGGTATGCTGGAAATGGAACACTCTCTATCATTGTTTCTGCCGTAGTAGCGGGTATTGCAGCATTCAACCTCATCCTTGATTTTAACATGATCGAAGAAAACAGTAAAGCAGGCGCTCCCAAATACATGGAGTGGTTCTGTGCCTTTGGTTTGCTGGTTACCATCGTGTGGTTGTACCTCGAAATTTTGAGGCTTATGGCCAAACTTAGCAGCCGCGATTAATCATAAAATAGAATCTAAATCCAAGGCCGGAATTTTCCGGCCTTTTTTTATGCCAGTTCCTCAATCAGGGTTTCCATACGCATGCCCCTGCTGCCTTTTATAAGCACGTACCTTGACTTTGGTGCGCTGTTGGCAAACCATGCTTTTAATCCAGCTGTGGTGGCAAAGGCATTGGGGAAATTACCGGCAACCTTTTTAAATTCAGGGCCGCAAACAAACAATTCGTCAAAACCCATGGAGATGGCCAGTTCCAGCATGGCACGGTGTTCGCTTTCGGAATGTTCGCCCAATTCCAGCATATCACCCAGAATAACACAGCCGCCCTGGTCCATTTCTGCAAACGAGCGCATGGCTGCTTCCACACTGCTGGGATTGGCGTTGTATGCGTCCAGCCAAATGCTGCGGTTTGGGGTGTTTTTCCACTCGCTGCGGTTATTTGCCGGAACGTATTCGCAGGCCGCTGCAACGCAACTTAGGATATCACCGCCAAGGGCCAATCCCGCGCCCACAGCCGCCAGAATGTTATACATATTGTACCTGCCACCAATCCCTGCGGTAAACGGGCCATACAGCTGTTGCTGGTAAATCAGGTTAAACTGCAGATTGGGCATGGAATGAATGATTTCGGCGTGCAAATCGCAATTGCCATCCGCAATGCCGTAGGTTAATTTGTAGGTGAGCCTTTTGGCCATATTGGCCAACCATGTATCATCGGCATTCACCAGGGCAAATCCATCTTGCTGCAACAGGTTAAGGTAGACTTCACTTTCTTCTCTGGCAACAGCTTCCAGGTTTTTAAAACCTTCCAGGTGTTCTTTGCCCACATTTGTCACAATTCCAATATCCGGCGCGGCCAGTTCGCAAAGTACCTTCATTTCACCCGGGTGGTTGGTGCCCATTTCAATGATGCCTACTTCATCTTCCCGGGTTAATGACAACAAGGTTAATGGTACGCCAATATGGTTGTTCAGGTTACCTGCAGTGGCTTTCGTTTTCAAGAAACTGCCCAATACCCGCAAGGTGAGTTCTTTGGTGGTGGTTTTTCCATTGCTGCCGCCTATTCCAAGGATTTTGGAAGGTAGCGTTTTTCTGTGGAAATGGGATAATGACTGCAAAGCGGTCAGGGTATCTTCGACAAAACAATAACGCTCATCGGCAACCACATCTTTGTTGTCTGTCACCACAAATGCAGCCCCCTTAAGTAAGGCCTCGGCAGCAAATAGGTTGCCGTCGAAATTTCCCCCTTTTAAACAGAAAAATAAACTTCCCGGAACAATATTTCGGGTGTCTGTGCAAACAACACCGCCGCATTGAAGGTAAATGGTGTGTAATTTTTCTACGGTTACTGGCAACATATTGGTAAATACCTGCGTCAAAGTTAAGGAAAGCAATACCGATTGAATTATATTTGAATAAACATGTACAAAATCCTGTTCGTTTTCTGCTCGTTGTTGACCGCCTTGGGATTGAAGGCGCAGTCCGGTCGTTACTATATGTATGACAGCCTTCCTATGGCAACAGGTGCAGAAAATATAGCCATGCCTTTTGTTGGTGGATTCAATGCGCCGCAGTTTGTGCAGCTGGATATCAACAACGATGGGGTTTTGGATTTATTGGTTTTCGATAGGCATGACCAGAAATTATTGCCGTTTATCCGAAAAAACAACCAGTGGGTTTATGCCAAACAATACGAATCGGTTATCCCACGGCTCAATTACTGGATTCGGCTGGCAGATTTAAACAACGATTCCAAACCGGATATTTTTACCCTAACCAACATTGGTAACCTAAATATTTACCTCAATATCACGCAACCCGGTGATAAGGTGGCAAAATTCAAGGATCTGGGTCCCCAATACTACCGCAACCAGTACGACACAAGCTTTTTTATCCTTTACAATCCATTGGGGTTGAGCAAGCAGGATTTGCCACATATCGGGGATCTGGACAACGACGGCGATGTTGATATTGTGTTTTATGATCCTTATAATTTCAGCTATTCCATGTTCAGGGATGTGAGGGCCGAGAAATCATGGCCTAAAGATACCTGGGAATTTCAGATCATGGATTATTGCTTCGGGTATTTCAACGAAGGCCTTGACAATAACTTTATCCTTGGAAAATGTATTTATAAAGACAAATTGAAGCCCAGGCACGTAGGCGGGGCCAGCTTGTTGATGTTTGATAACGACGAGGATGGTGATTTTGAAATGCTGGCCTCAAACGTGGGATTCAGAAAAATGACCATGCTCACCAACGGCAAGGCCCAGCGCAGCAGCTATTACGATACCATGGTGCAGGTAGACAGTATTTACCCCAAAAATACCCGAAGGGCAGCAGAATTTGTTTTTCCTGCCGCCTACATGATTGATGCGGATGCCGATGGGGTAAAGGACTTGCTGGTTTCGCCCGCCGCTACCGCTGATGTGAAAGAAACGGAGAATATTTGGTACTACAAAAACCAGGGTAAAAACAACAAGCCGGATTTTAAGTTTGTGCAAACCGATTTTCTGGCCAACCAAACCCTGGACCTGGGCGCAAAAACAACGCCCGCATTTTGCGATTATGACAATGATGGGGACCAGGATTTATTTGTGGCGACCAATGGCGATTATGAATTAACAGGAGGCTTGAAAGACAGGGTGGTGCTGTTTGAAAATAAAGGCACTGCAACGCTCCCAAACTATGTAAAGGTTGTGGATGATTACCTTGGCCTTTCGCAACGAAATATGGGTGATTTATTCATCAAATTCGGCGATGTGGATGGCGATAAGGATGTTGATTTTTACTACGGAGACCGTTTTGGAAAAATCGGCTGGTTTTCCAACACCGCCGGACCCAATAAGCCGCTAAACCTGATTTTTGCATCGGATGATTTGCTGAAAAACAACGTAGATCCAGGTATGGAGTTTTCGGCGCCAGCTGTATTCAACTACAACAATGATACCCTGCCCGATATGCTGGTAGGGATGTATAACGGGAAAGTGGCTTTGTACGTGAATCAGGGAACAGTTGCCAATCCCGTTTATACCCTGGCATTAGCCAACGCCTGGGGCATGCGTGCCAATGAATGGAGCACAGAAACCAATCCTCAAGGGTTTATGTCTTTCGGTTATGCCATGCCCGAAGTGGTGGATATTGATAAAGATGGCACCTCTGAGGTATTGCTGGGCACGTCCTATGGTGCTGTAAGGCTCTACAAACCAGCCGGCAGAAGCATTTACGACAGTTTATCTGCTGTAGAAGACTGGTTGTGGCAACGCACCTTTAACGATAGCATCGTCCCTGATTTGGGAACCCGCGTGAACGTGGCAGCTGCCGATATCAACAAGGATTCTTTACCAGAATTGATGTTTGGTAACGGCCGTGGTGGGTTGTGTTTTGCCAAAGTGCCTTTTGCCAAGGTGGCAAAAACCTTGCGTTTGGCCCGTCCGGAGGTTCCCAGGGTTTATCCAAACCCGGCTTCAAAATCGGTGACCATCAACAGGAACCAGGCTACCGAAAATTGGACCATCACCTTAATCGATGGAGCAGGCAGGGTTTTCAGAAACTGGAAATTGTTGCAGGGTGAAAAGAGTATAGCAGCAGACCTTTCAGGGATAAGACCCGGTTTTTACTGGCTGCAAGTCAACAATGGAACAGCATCCAGTGCAGTTTCATTTGCGGTGGTTTCAGCTCCCTGATGATAGGGTTAGCCGGTGGCTACAGCCTTCGTATTCTTCTTCCCGGTTAGAAGCTATAAAAATTAGCCGGTCATTGCCGAATGATTCCATCAATTCACGAACGAAACCTTCTCCTGCTTTATCCAGGTTGGTAAATGGTTCATCCAGCAGCAACAAAGGCGTATCACTCATTAGCGCAAGCGACAATTTAACACGCTGTTTCATGCCGCTGCTGAAAGTGGCAATGGGTTTGGAAAGCACTGCTTTTCCATAACCGGCAAGTGATGTAAAAACGTCTACGGCATTTTCTACTTGCATGGGTTTAAGTTTGGCGTGCAGGTCAAAAATTTCTTTGGTATTTAAATCCTCATTAAGCTCCAGGGCAGGAGAGGCCAATGCTACATACCTGTGCAGCTGATTTAATGGAATTTGAAGTTGTTGGTGGGTATGAATGATATTTCCCTTGGTGGGTAATATTTGCCCGCATAACAACAAGGTAAGTGTGCTTTTGCCGGATCCGTTGGGGCCAAGTATGGCCCATTTTTCGCCTGTTTTAAATTCGCCGGAAAGATCCTGAAATAACCAATGCCGGTTAAATGATTTGCCACACTGGTTGAGGCTGATGCTGAACACGGCGGGTATTATTTCGTGAGGTAACCTTTCATGATACCCCGGTCCGATTCTTTGATGAACTGGAGTATTTCATCGCGCTCGGTGGTGGGAGAAAACTCCGTTTCGATGATTTTGATGGCTTTGGCCGTGTTGTAGCCTTTCACAAACAGGTTGCGGTAAATGTCCTGAATCTCGCCTATTTTTTCCGTGGTGAAATCGCGACGCCTTAACCCGATGCTGTTTACGCCTTCGTAGCTGAGCGGTTCGCGGGCAGCTTTTGTGTAAGGAGGAACATCCTTGCGAACCAGGCTACCACCACTGATCATGGTATGGCGGCCAATTTTCACGAATTGATGAACCAAAGCAGAACCACCAAGTATGGCCCATTCGCCAATGTGAACGTGGCCTGCAACCTGCACACTGTTGGCAAGAATACAGTTGTCTTCCACAACGCAATCGTGGGCAAGGTGAACATACGCCATCAGCAGCACGTTTTCTCCAACCTTGGTGTAACCAAGGGCTTTTGTGCCTTTGTTTACCGTTACGTATTCGCGGATGGTGGTGTTGTTGCCGATGATGGTGAGGGTTTCTTCGCCTTCAAATTTTAAATCCTGCGGAATAGCCCCGATAGAGGCTCCGGGGAATATCCGGCAGTTTTTTCCGATACGGGAACCTTTGAAAATTACTGCGCCCGACATCACATGGGTGCCTTCACCAATTTCAACATTGGCATGAATGGTAACAAACGGATCGATGGTTACATTATCGGCAATTTTTGCCGTTGGGTGCACATATGCGAGCGGTTGAATCATTTATTCGTTGTCAAAATTAGGAGAAAACCTTCCAAATATATTGTCGGTTTACCTGAAGCTGATTAGCAGCAGGTTATTTGGCGGTTTTCTTGCTTAGGGTAAGGATGAATTTGGCTTCAGGGCTGCTGGAGGTGAGCTTAATGGTTTTATCATCAACAAACTCAATGTCTGCAGTGTCTTTCTTAGGAGCACCTTCGTAGCTGGATACCAATTTTTTGCCATCTTTGGTTAATTCCCAAGAACCGGTTTCCAATTGACCGCCAAAAGCCCTGTTCAATTTGCCTTTTTCCTTGAACTCCATCGTGGCTTTATTTTTCATTTGCTGAATAACCGCTTCCATCATGGAAGACATCATCAACATGTTGCTGTCTTGCTGAGATTGTTTGGAAAGTTCAAGTTTAGCATCGCTAACCACCCAGTTGCCCAGCAATTTCTTGGAAGGATTAGAACAAGCCGAAATGCCAATGGCTGCAACGATAAAGAGGGAATAAATCAGTTTTTTCATCTTAATTAGTGACCAAATATACAGCGATTATTGATATTCATCAAAGCATTGTAACCCGATAACGAAAAGTTTGTGTGGTTTTTTTGCTGTTTGAATCTTGAAAGGATTGTACGTTGGCTATCGTTATCTCAAATGGTTTTTTGCTATCAAGGTTGTCTGGCATTTCCCAAACAATGGTGTTTAGGCCATATCCTCGGTCGTATGGGAGTTTTCGCACGGTGATTTTTTGCCCCGCCTGAACAACCGTAATCTGGGCTTCAGACAAATCGGCATTCATGCCAAAACTCCAGCGGTTGGGAAGCCACTCTTTCGGGAAATAATCAGGGGTTGGCCAGGCTACAAAATCCTTGTTGTCGTCAAATGGCATGCGGCTTTTGCGGTCAGGATATTTGTCGTTTATGGTCCACAGCGACATGGCATTTTCAGAGCTTCCATGGCCAAAAATGGTATTTTCGGGATTCAATATCCATCGCCGGTGTCCTACGGAGGTGTTGTTGCTGCCAAAATCCTCCAATTGGCCAAGCAATGCATGCATTCCGTTGTGTCCTAAACTAAGGTTGGAATGGCTTGCAGCTTCGTATCCATCACCGGTGTAGCATCTTTGAGAAGAAGTGGGGTGGTGCGTGAGCGTGGAGTTGGCCGTCATGATCATGGCTGCTTTCTGGCATTTTGCGTTGTATTCCGGATTGAGTGTGCAGGAATCGTCTATGCCGGCAAAACGCCTTACCATATTGAAAAAACGCATGAATTGTTTTTGGTAATCCTCGGTGATGGTACCCGGTGTGCAGCTGCCTGCATTTGCATTAACCAGGGCTGCGCCATTGCGGTCATCCAGATTGAACATGTTGGCCTGATAATCGGCCAGCATCCATGTAAGTTTTGATTTTAAGAGCAATGGATCTTCAGGGAACATGGATAATCCTATTTTGCTGATGCGCATGCAGCGACTGTAGTTGCCGGCTGCCGCAAAATCATTGATGAGTTTTACCAAGCGGTTTATGGTGGCAACTTTTGTTTCTTCCAGCTCTTTGTTCAGCTGATAAAATTGCAGTATTTTGGTAAATTCATCGTTTGATCCTCCGGCAAGCGCATGTTCTACAACGATGGTTTTAATGCGTTTTCTCCATGGCAAAAAGCTGGATTTGAATTCAGGGAGAGACCTTACGGCAAACTGGTACAAATTGAATGACATGAATGCCCTTCCGGAGTCGCTTAGATCTGCACCCATCGCAATCAGGGCATTTGCTTGCTTTGGCCTGGTTGTGAATCCATTGAGCAGAAAATAGGCCTGTATAAACGCGGAATCCCTTTGGTTAAAAGTGTTGCCTGCCGTATTCGCATAATTCGTTCTAAGTTTTTGCGGGCTCATGGAATTGGGATCCAGCTTGCGCAATGCATTTGCAGCCAGCACCATCTTGCTAACAGTCGGCTCTATCTGATGGTAAAACCTGAAAAATTCCTGCCAGTAGATTTTTTGAACTTCTTTTGTGTTGAAGCCGCTATCGTCAATTGCTGTTAACCAATCCAGTGTGCCTGCGGCAAAGGTTTCATCTCCAATAGAATTGAGTAAAAGGCTTTGCCTGATGCAATCCAAGGCATGCTGGCTAATATCTTGTTTGTTCGCATAAACCTCCATTGCCTTGTTGTACACTTCCCTGGCGCGTTCTGTTTTACCTTTAAGGCAAAGGTTTTTTATCATGGTGTTGAACGCAATGCTTAATTCCTGAGAACCACCGTTTTTGCGGTCCTGGTAATGCTTAACCACCGCCTGCCTCAAATAGGTTTCGGCCAAACTTGCATCCTGTTCTTTAAAATATTCATAGCAGGCAAAATGCAGGGCTGCATCCTGGAATGTCTCTGAAGCCAGCACCACCAGGTTGTTGCTTCGTGGAGAATTATTGAACTTCTTGTCTTCAAGTGCCTGTTGGATAAGGCTTTTGGTGAAGTCAGCTTCTTCGGCAATGGACTCGGGCAGTTCTTCGGGGTGTTTTTTGCGTATCCGCTGAATAATCTGGAGGTTCTTTTTCAGGTGGGCTGCATCTGCATCGGCCTCAAAAAGGCGGTGGTGGCAACGCATTTCAATACGGTAAACATCCAGTTGGTTGTAATTCCTGGATTGTTTCTTTAAATCCTCAATCTTGGAAAGACAGAGGGCGTATTTCTTTTTGGCATACAATCCCTCAATCTTGGCAATACCAGGAGGAGTTGCAAAAGCATCCGATGACACAACCCACAAGAGGGTTAAAAAGCAAAAAAATCGAAGTCCCATAATGGGATAACGTAAATTATCCAGAAATCTTGATAATCTGAGCCATCATTTCGGCTTCGCTCACGAGTTTATCGCCTACAAAAGCCCTGCCACGCATGATGCAAATGCCCCTGCGAATGGGTTCCACCAATTCCATTTTCATAACCAGTGTGTCTCCGGGAACCACCTTGTCCTTAAACTTGGCATTGTCAATTTTCAAGAAATAAGTTCCGTAATTTTCAGGATCAGGAACGGTGCTAAGGATAAGCACACCACCTGCCTGGGCCATGGCTTCAAGCTGCAAAACACCCGGCATAATTGGGTCTCCGGGGAAGTGGCCTGCGAAAAAAGGCTGGTCGTAGGTGATGTTTTTTATTGCGACAATGGTTTTATTATCCTTGCTCACAATTTTGTCTACCAGCAAAAACGGATGTTTGTGCGGCAGCATTTTGATGATATCTGCAGTAGAATAGAGCGGCTTGGCGTTAGGATCGTAGGTTGGCGGTCCTTCCTGTTTCCTGCGCAATTCCTTTTTAATGACTTGTTTTATTTTTTTGGCAAACGCCACATTGCTTGCGTGGCCTGGTCTTGCTGCCATAATCTGACCTTTAATGGGCATGCCGGCGAGGGCAAGGTCACCAATCATATCCAGCAGTTTATGCCTTGCAGGTTCGTTCTGGAACCGCAAATCCAGGTTGTTGAGAATGCCTTCTTTGCGCACTTCCACCGATGGCTTGTTGAATACCTGCGCCAGCCTATCCAGTTCATCCTGAGATACAGTGCGGTCAACCACCACGATGGCATTGTTTAAATCGCCGCCTTTGATGAGGTTGTTGGCCAGGAGGTATTCCAGCTCATGCAAAAAGCAGAAAGTTCTGCAAGGAGCAATGCTTTCTTTAAATTCTGAAAGGTGCGTAATGGCTGCATGCTGACTTCCCAGTACAGGTGAGTTGTAATCCACCATTACCGTAAGGCGGTATTCATTTACCGGCATGGCAATGATTTCCACCTGATTGGCTTCGTCTGTGTAGTGAATGTTGTATGGAATTTCGAAATATTCCCGTTCTGCATCCAGTTCAACGGTTCCTGTTGCCAGAAGTGCATCCACAAAGGGCCTGCTGCTGCCGTCCATGATAGGCATTTCAGGGCCTGAAACATCCATGATGGCATTGTCAATTTCCAAACCAACCAAAGCTGCCAGCACGTGCTCTACGGTGCTTACGCTTGCACCATTTTTTTCCAGCGTAGTGCCGCGGGAAGTATCGGTTACCAAATCGCAATCGGCTTCAATAATGGGTTCTCCGGGTAAATCAATCCGCCTGAATTTATAGCCATGGTTTTCCGGTGCGGGATGGAAAGTAAGCGTTACCGCTGCGCCGGTGTGAAGACCAACGCCTTTAAGGGTTACAGGAGCTTTTAGGGTAGTTTGTTTAGGGTTAAGTTGACTCATCGTTTCAAGTGCGAATTATCCTTTATTTTCTTTTAGTTTTTCCAGTTCTTTGGTGAGTTGTTTAAGCTCTTTAACCAGATCAGGTAAGTTTTTAAATGCTGCCCAGCTGCGGAACTGGTCCTTTATTGGGCTGGCCGGTGAACCAATCCAGTTGGTGCCGGGTTGGTCAATGCTTTTGGTTACGCCGGATTGTGCACCAATTCCCGTTTTATCGGCAATACTGATATGGCCCACAAAACCTACCTGGCCGCCAATTTGGCAGTTGGCCCCAATTTTGGTGCTTCCGCTAACCCCGGTTTGGGATGCGATCACCGTATTGGCACCAATTTCTGCGTTGTGCGCTACCTGAATGAGGTTGTCGAGTTTGGTTCCCTGCCTGATAATGGTGCTTCCCATGGTAGCCCTGTCTACACTGCAGTTGCTGCCAATTTCCACATTGTCTTCAATGATTACATTTCCAATCTGGGGAATTTTGGCGTAAACATCACCAATGGGTGCAAATCCAAATCCATCACTGCCAATGACAGTGCCGGCATGGATGATACAATTATCGCCAATATGGCATCCTGCGTAAACTTTCACGCCGGGATACAAAATGCAATTCTGCCCAATCGTAGCTCCGCGACCTACAAAAACCTGCGGGTAAATGCTGGAATTGTCGCCAATGGTTGCCAATTCATCGATGTATGCGCCGGCACCAATGTAAATATCAGAACCAATAACAGCATCGTTGCTTACAAAACTGCCTGCTTCAATGCCTTTTTTGTGGATATTGGGATTGAAAAAATGCTCCAAAACAACGCAAAACGCAAAATAAGGATTGGCATGCCTTAAAAGGGTGAAATTGACCGGGGTACTGGGTTTGAAGTCGATGGGAACAATAACCGCCCCCGCATTGGTTTGGTTAAATTGTGTTTCGTATTTTGGGTTGGCAAAAAAGCAGAGCGATGTTGCATCTGCGTCTTCCAGCTTGGCCGGTTTTTCTATATTGATGTTGGCATTTCCATCAATGACAGCACCGGTAAGGTTGGCAATTTCTAAAACAGATACGCTCATGTTATTATGCAAAAATACGCACTATTTCATTAATCTGCCTTTTCATAGCCTTAAAGGTTTTGTGTACTAACTTTGCAACATGGTAAAGGTGCTCCTTTTTGGGCAGTTGGCAGAAATTTGCGGACAACGTTTATTGATGTTGGATTTGCCGGATACTCAATCGGTTTCCGCGCGTCTTTCTGCGGCTTTTCCGGGTTTTGAAAAACAGGTATTTGCCATAGCCGTTAATCAGCAACTGGTATCGGAAAATACCGCACTTTCGGCCGGTGATGAACTGGCCCTGATGCCACCATACAGCGGAGGATAGCGTGGATTCATATTTTCAGCGTCAAATACAACTTCCGGAAATAGGCACCAAGGGGCAGCAGCGTCTGCTGGATGCCAAGGTTCTTGTTGTTGGCGCCGGTGGACTTGGTTGCCCTGCATTGATGCAGCTCGCAGCGTGTGGCGTTGGCCACCTAAGCGTGGTGGATTTTGATGTGGTTGAACTCAATAATTTGCATAGGCAATGGTTGTTTTCCAGGTCGGATTTAGGCAAAAGAAAGGCCGAAATTGCCGCTGATTTGCTAAATAATCAATTTGCCCATGTGGTTGCAAAGTCTTACAACTGCGAACTTAATGGTGATTTGGCGATAAAGCTGATACGTGATGCTGATTTGGTGCTGGATTGTACCGATAATTTGTCTGCCCGATACCTCATTGATGACGTTTGCGCTTTGCTGGATAAGCCTTGGGTACATGCTTCTGTTTCTAAATTCAATGTGCAATACGCCCTGTTTTTGCCTGGACAAGGATTTTCTTACCGAAACCTGTTTCCGGTTCCCCCCAATCCGTTAACCGTGCTTGGTTGCAACAGGGAAGGGGTTTTGGGCGTGGTTCCCGGATTGGCCGGAACCCTGCAAGCCAACCTAGCCCTGCAGCATTTGCTGGGCTTTGGTGGTGACGGTTTTAAGGTTCATCACCTCAATACACTTAGCAGCGAGGGTTATTCCATAGCGGTTTCACCCAAGCCATATTCAGGTCCTGCAGACATCAGCCAATTACTTACTTACGATTACAGCGCATTTTGCAATAATTTTGAAAAGCCATGAATTCAGAGAAAAAGCACAAAACCGTATTTGTAAACGGACCAATTACGCCTGCCTTCATTGCAGATAGTTTGACCAAGCATGCATCGAAACACGATATTGGAGCACACAGCATGTTTATGGGGCAGGTGAGGGCCGATGTTATCAATCAGCAAACTGTATCGGCAATTGACTATGAAGCTTATGAATCATTGGCTAATGAAACATTTCATCAGATTAGGGAAGCGGCTTTTGAAGCGTATGATTTAACCTGCATGCACATATACCACAGCCTGGGTTTGGTGAATGTTGGAGAGATGAGCTTGTTCGTATTTACTTCAGCACCACACCGCCGTGCAGCCATAGAAGCCTGTGATTATATCGTGGAACGTATTAAAAAAGAGGCCCAGGTTTGGGGCAAAGAAATATTCAGTTCCGGTGAGTCGGTCTGGAAGTCCAATCAGTGAAGGTTTCCGCTGTAAACATTAAACCGGGTTTCTTTAAGAAAACCAATCAGGGTGATGCCAAATTCTGTGGCAGCATCCACGGCTAAACTGCTGGGAGCACCAACAGCGCAAACAACCCTCGCGCCTGCCATGCCGGCTTTTTGGATCAATTCAAAACTGGCCCGTCCGCTAAGCAGTAAAATGTGTTGTTCCAGTGGCAGAAGATTTGAAGC
>CANKVN010000036.1 GCA_947487055.1 Flavobacteriales bacterium | reverse complement strand
GTGATAGGCATGGACAACCTGGTGGCGCATGTTACCGGACTGATGGATGAAATTCAGCAAAACCTAGAGAACCGTGCGGGTGAACTGCGCGCCGGAAAAACCTGGGAAGCCAATAACTGGGAAGAGTTTGTTGATATTGTTGAAAACAAGAATGGTTTTGCCCTTGCCCACTGGGATGGCACCGGAGAAACGGAGGAGAAAATCAAGGATTTGACCAAAGCCACCATTCGCTGCATCCCACTGGATGCAGCAGAGGAAGCCGGAAACTGCATCCTAACCGGAAAACCCAGCAACAAACGTGTGGTGTTTGCCAAAGCCTATTGATGCGGCCGTTCGGCTTCGTAGCGCTTCTCGTCCACCATTCCCACAAAGAAAAAACCCAGTTGCACGGCATTATCGGGCAATCCGGTCTGTTGTTTCATAAAATCCGAGCCTGCACCGTTTCCGGTGGTCCAGTAGCCTGCTGCATGTGGGTGTTCCACCAGGGTTAAATACATGTTTTGAACCGCCATGGCGGTAGCGGCCAGTTCTTCCCATTCGGGCACTTTGCCGGAAGGCTCAAAACCAACGGAAATAATATGCGATACCTTAAACGCATAGGTGCGTATTTTGGCCAGTTTGCGCTCATCAAATGATTCTGCGGGGGTGTTTTGCAGGTAATACTGTTCCATGGTGCTGCAAAGCGCTGTTTTTTCAGCACCTTCAAACACCTTGAACCGCCAGGGCATCGTCAACTTGTGGCTGGGAGCCCAGCGCGCATTTTCTAGCATGCGGGCTATAAGTTCATTCGGCACGGGCATCCCGTTAAACTCCTTCACAAAATGACTGCGACGGTGGCGAATGATTTCGTCTATCCCCAACCTTTTATCCGTTTCCATTGGCATTTGCTTGTTTTTTCCTTAGGCGATATTCGTAAAAAGTTTGTATAAAAACAGAAACCAAGATCAGTGCAGCTCCCGCATAGAAGCCGGCATTCAGCATTTGGTTTTCCTTAAAAATAATGGCTCCAAAAACAATACCATAAATGGGCTCCAGGTTTACACTCAGGTTCGCGGTAAATGCCGAAATCTCTTTTAAGGCATGGGTTCCCAGGTAAAACGTGAGGTTGGTGCACACCAGCGAAAGCAGCAGTACCCAAACCAAGTCGTAGTTGCCAGCATCGGGGTTGTACTCCGGTATCCACACGGCTTCGGGGCCTGCAAACATTGGAAACACTATGCTTAAAACAGCGGCTCCGGCAAGCATTTCTATGGCTGAAATGGCAACCGAAGAGGCTTTCTCGATGTTTCGCTTATTCAGTGCTGTAAACAATGCAGCAAGCGCTGCACTTAAAATCCCGGTGGCAATGGCAGCGGTATAATCCACATCAAAGGCTCCACCGGAAGGCAGGGAGTAGTGGATGATGTAAATACCGGCCACAACCAGCAAACCGATAAATAATTCCTGCGCCTTGAGGGCTTTTCGGTTAATCAAAGGATCCAGAATGGCCGAGAAGAAACTGGCCGAACCCAGGCAGGCAAGGGTAACGCTAGCGCTGTTGCCCAGTTTAATGCTGCCATAAAACGTTATCCAGTGCAAAGCCACAATTAACCCAATACCGGTGAATATGAGAAAATCCCTGCGGGAAATGGCTGCAACGCCTCTCCAAACGGCCGGTATGCAGGCATAAACCGCCGCGGTTAACAGCATACGGTGCCAAACCAGGTTAAATGAATTGTAGGAAATGAGCTTGCCCAGAATGGCCGTAAAACCCCAAAGAAAAACAGCAATGTGCAGGTAAGTAAGTGCTTTGATGCGGGGATTCATGAATCAGACCTCCCTTAAAAAATCAAGGCCACGCTGTGAAGCATGGCCAGGATGTTGGTATATAGAAGCGCGTAACAGTTGGGCTGCCGCTATCAGCACGGCAGCAATGCAAATATAAATAAGCTTTTTAAATTTCACAACCAACAAGTTTTCCCCAACCGTTTGGGTTAGGTTAAATTGCCCTTGTACTTGTCGCGCATATCAATCACAATCTGGCGAAGTTCCTGCTCTTTGTCTTTGTGCATAACCAGCACCACATCGGGGCTGTCTACCACCACCACATTATCCAGGCCGTGGGTAATTACCACGCGTCCGGTGTTGGAGAACACGAGAGAGCCAGAAGTTTCGTAAGTATGAATCCCTTTGCCAATGGTGGCCGTATCGTGATTGTTGTGCTTGCTCACATCCCAGAGGCTTTTCCAGGTTCCCAGGTCATTCCACCCAAAAGTAGCCGGGTAAACAAACACATTGTCGTCTTTTTCCATAACGCCATAGTCGATGGAAATGCTGGGACATTGGCCATAGGCCAGTTCCAGGGCATCAAAATAGTTGGGATTGGTGAAATCCACCTCGCCAAAGAGCTGGTGAATTTCCGGCAGGTGTTTCTCTATGCGTTTGAGAATGGCCTTTGCGTTCCAGGCAAAAATACCGGCATTCCAAAGAAATTCTCCGCTTTCTATGAAGGTTTGGGCCAGTTCCACAGTGGGCTTTTCGGTGAAGGTTTTCACCTCATGAAATCCTTCTGCACTCGGAACGGTGTTGTATTGAATATAACCATATCCCGTATCGGGACGGGTTGGCTTAATGCCCAGGGTTACCAAATGGTCATAACTGCCGGCAAACGTAAATGCCTGACGAATGATGCGGCAAAATTCCATTTCATTCGTAATGAGGTGATCGCTGGGTGCAACCACACAAACAGCCTCAGGGTCTGCCTGATAAATCATGGTGCTGGCATAGGCAATGCACGGCGCCGTATTTCTTGCCTGTGGCTCCTGCAAAATACGGTCATCGGAAATGCCGGGGATATGCTCTTTTACCAGCGGGGTATATTCATGGTTGGTAACCACAAAAATATTCTCCTTGGGAACAATTTGTTCAAAGCGCCTGTAGGTTTGGGAAATCAGGGATTCTCCGGTACCCAGAATATCAATAAACTGTTTGGGCAAACCTTTACGGCTAACCGGCCAGAAACGGCTGCCAATGCCGCCAGCCATGATTAAAACATAATGATGCCGGTTTTCACTCATAATAATCCCTCCCTGTTTAGGTCGTGCAAATGTACCATTCCTGCGTAATTCCCCTCCTTTAAAACGATAAATTGGGATATTTTTCCGCCCATCATTGCCTCAGCAGCAACCACAGCAAGGGTTTCCGCTGGTATAGTTTTTGGTGATGGATTCATAATATCACTGGCGGTTATGCCATCCAGCGCTGTGTATTTTTCCAGCATGCGCCGAATATCACCGTCGGTAATGATGCCGCATAGCTGATCCTGTTCGTCAAGAACGGCAGTGGCACCCAAACGGTTTTTACTGATGGATACAATAACCTCTTTTACGGCTGCAGATGCCAAAACAGAAGGTTTAGCATTGTTTACGGCAATATCTCCGCAGCGCAGGTATAGTTTTTTGCCTAAGGCCCCGCCGGGATGGTATTTGCTAAAATCCTCATCCTTGAAATTCCGCATTTTTAGGAGCGCAATGGCAATGGCATCGCCCATCAGCAATTGTGCTGTGGTGCTGGTGGTGGGGGCAAGGTTATTGGGACATGCTTCCCTGTCGATACTGGTATTCAGCACCATATCGGCGGCTTTTGCCAATTCGCTGTCGGTATTGCCAACCATGGCAGCCAGGGGGTTGCCAAATTGCTTTAGCAACGGTGCCAGCACTTTAATTTCGGGGGTGTTTCCACTTTTTGATAGGGCAATCACCACATCGCCCGGTTGAATAATACCCAAATCACCGTGTATGGCGTCGGCCGCATGCATAAATACAGCAGGCTGTCCGGTGCTGTTCATGGTGGCCACTATTTTCTGCGCAATGATGGCGCTTTTGCCGATACCGGTAACGACGGCCCTGCCGGAAGTTTCCAATAACATGGATACCAGGCGACAGAAATCCTCATCAATATAGGATGGCATGGCCGCCAATGAAGTAAGTTCATCAGATATGGCCTGAATTCCGTAACTTTTAATTAGATTTGCCTTGGTCTGCGTCAAGTGGGCGAAATTGAAATGCAAAACTAACCTAAAAATTGCATTCCTCATTCGCCCAAAATAATGCGGGTTCTTTAAAATCTTTTTACAAAAACTTATCCTAATTCGGCGCCTATTCCTTATCTTTACTCTCCAAAAGCAACTATTTACTAATTTATGAGCACCGGCTTGGGCGTCGCGGATGAAATTATTTCAGATCCGAAACGCACGTTAAAAGAATTCTTCGGCTTTGATGGCTTCAAGGGCAATCAGGAAGCTGTAATCAACCATATCCTCAATGGCAAAGATTGTTTCGTGATTATGCCTACTGGGGCAGGAAAATCCCTGTGTTACCAATTACCAGCAGTAATGATGGAGGGCACCGCCATTGTTATTTCCCCTTTGATTGCGTTGATGAAAAACCAGGTGGACAACATCCGGGGGTTTGCCAGCAGCAGCTCACTGGCTCACTTTTTAAACAGCTCCCTAAGCAAAACCGAACTCAACCGCGTGGTTGAGGATATTTTATCCGGCAGCACCAAGTTGCTTTATGCAGCCCCGGAAACGTTAAAAAAAGACGAAACCCTGGAATTGCTGCGCCGCATCAAAATTTCATTTGTTGCTGTAGATGAAGCACACTGCATAAGCGAATGGGGACACGATTTCAGGCCCGAGTACCGCCGCATTAAACAAATGGTGAAAGCCATTGACGATGTGCCTATTCTGGCTTTAACAGCTACTGCAACCCCAAAGGTTCAGCACGATATTCAGAAAAACCTTGGCATGCTGGACGCCAAATTGTTCAAGTCATCATTCAACCGGCCCAACCTTTACTATGAAGTTCGTCCCAAAGGCCGAAAGGATATTGTCCATAAAGAAATACTCACCTTTATCAAGGCCAGAAATGGCAAATCCGGCATCATCTACTGCCTGAGCAGAAAAAAGGTAGAGGAAATTGCCGAAATGCTGAAAATGAACGGCATTAAAGCCATGCCTTATCATGCCGGTCTGGACGCCAAAACCAGGGCTGCCCACCAGGATGCATTCCTGATGGAAGACTGCAATGTAATTGTGGCCACCATTGCCTTTGGGATGGGTATTGACAAGCCCGATGTTCGTTTTGTTATCCATTATGATGTGCCAAAAAGCCTGGAAGGTTTTTATCAGGAAACCGGCAGGGGTGGCAGGGATGGCATTAAGGGAGACTGCCTGTTGTTCTACAACCCCAACGATATAGAAAAGCTGGAGAAGTTCATGAAGGACAAACCAGTAGCCGAGCAGGAAATTGGCGGTTTACTGATTGCAGAAACAGCGGCGTTTGCAGAAAGCAGCCAGTGCCGCAGAAAACTGCTGCTTCACTATTTTGGCGAAGATTTCAAGGAAGAGGATTGCCACGAAATGTGCGACAACTGCGCCCATCCGAAGCCCAAAGCAGACGTAACGCAGGATATTGTTCATGCCTTGCAGGCCATGAAAGCCCTTAATGGAGAGTTTTCCATGACCCATGTGGTGAATTTCCTGATCGGAAAACGCATAGACAGCATCAAGGACTATCAGCACGATGCACTTCCACTGTTTGGCATTGGAAAAGAAAAAGACAAGGTATTTTGGAAATCAGCCATGAGGCTTGCCCTGGTGCACAATTACCTGAACAAGAACATAGAGAAATATGGCCTGCTCAGCATTTCTGAGTCTGGCAATGCCTACCTCGACGCTCCTAAAAAGCACGAAATGGCCGTAGATACTGAGTTTGATAGCGTTAATGAAGACGATTTTGAGAACTTTAAAATGGAAAGTATCTGCGACGAAGAGCTGTTCTCGCATTTAAAAGACCTTCGCAAAAAGGTTTCCAAAGAAAAAGAATTGCCACCCTATGTGATTTTTCAGGATCCCAGCCTGGAAGACATGGCCACCAAATACCCAATCACGCTGGAGGAATTGTCCAACATCAATGGGGTGGGTAAAAACAAAGCCCTGAAATTTGGTGAGCCTTTCATCAAATACATCGCAGCCTTTGTTACCGAAAACAAAATAGAAAGACCACAGGATATTGTATTGAAGGGTAATGCGGAAAAATCTGCAAGAAAAGTAAGCATCATCCTCAATATTGATAAAAAAGTGGACCTGGTAGAAATGGCCAAGCAGCTCGGAATTGGGTTTCCTGTGCTGGTGGAGGAACTGGAACAAATCATCAATACAGGAACCAAGCTGAACCTTCGTTATTTCCTGGAGCAATTCCTGGACGAAGATTTGCAGGAGGAAATATTTGATTATTTCCGTCAGGCCGAAGAGGACAACCTGGAAGTTGCTGTCAATCATTTTGACGGTGAATTCACCCATGAGGAATTGCAACTCATGCGAATCCAGTTTTTGAGCGACATGGGTAATTAATTAACCCTACAGCGGGCCTTTCTGTATATTTGCAGCACCGTGACATCCCATCAGGATTCGTTCCATGCTTTATACAAACGGTACAGGGCCGGTTTGAGCAGTTTTGCAGCTTCCATTGTGAAAAACCACAGCGATGCTGACGAACTGGTTAATGATGTATTTGTAAGTATCTGGGAGAAAAGAGATCACCTGATCCTGGATGATTCCCTGAAAAACTATTTGTTTACTGCCGTTAAAAATCGCTGTCTGAACCATATCAAGAAAGCGCGTCTGCCGTTTTCGGATATGCCTGATGATTTTAATCCTCCATCCCCTGCACACGCTGCAGACAGGTTGCTGGAAGCCAAAGAAACACAAGCCCATGTAACCGCACTGATCGAGCAACTGCCCTCCAAATGCAAACAGGTTTTCCTGCTCAGCCGCATGTTTGACCTAAGCTACAAGGAGATTGCCGAAATCATGGACATCAGCTCCAAAACAGTGGAAAATCAGATTGGCATTGCCCTTAAGTTTTTGAAAGAGCGTTCAGCCCATAACAACCAATAGGCTATTATTTGGCCTTCAGGCATCGTTCATAGATGCGCACATAATCATCCATCACCCGGTCCAAATCAAAGTCTTTGGAACGCTGCAAAGCCCTCTTTTTAAAGTTTTTAAGGACCTCATCATCTACAAGTATCTTCAAGGCGTTTGCAGCCATATCTTCCACATCGCCAACATTGCTGAGATAACCTGTTTCTCCATGAATATTCACTTCCGGAATACCCCCGGCATTGCTGCTTATTACCGGAACTTCGCATGCCATGGCCTCCAGTGCTGCCAAACCAAAACTTTCGGTTTCTGAAGGCAAAATAAACAGGTCGCAAACCGACAATATCTCTTCTACTGCCTCTTGCTTGCCAAGGAAGGTAATCCGTTCGTGACAATCCAGTTCACGGCTCATTTTTTCAATATGGCTGCGCTCCGGACCATCACCAATCATCAATAGTTTGGAGGGTATTTGTTTGTTCACCAAATCAAAAACAGCAATTACATCCTCCACCCGCTTCACTTTCCTAAAATTGGATGTATGCACCAAAACCCGCTCCCCATTGGGAGAAATAGCCTTTTTGAAATGCTCTTTGGGCTGTTTGTTAAAACGGGTAAAATCAATAAAATTGGGAACCACATCAATATCCCGGCGAATATGAAAATGCTGCAGTGTATCGTTTCTCAAGCTCTCAGAAACAGCCGTAACGGCATCCGAGTGGTTGATGCTCCAGCTCACAACAGGCTCGAAAGTAGCTTCGCGACCAACCAGGGTAATGTCGGTTCCGTGCAAGGTGGTAATCACCGGAATATCGCGGTCCTCTTCAGCCAGAATTTCTTTGGCAAGCAGTGCTGCCGATGCGTGTGGTATGGCATAGTGCACATGCAGCACATCCAGGCTGGCTGTTTTAACCACATCCACAATCACACCGGCCAGCGCCGTTTCGTATGGTGCGTATTCAAACAATGGATATTTAAGAATGCTCACCTCATGGTAAAAAACATTTTCGGTGAAAAAATCGAGCCTTGCCGGCTGGTTATAACTGATAAAATGAACCTGATGCCCGCGTGTAGCCAAAGCTTTACCCAATTCTGTAGCCAGTACCCCGCTCCCGCCAAAGGTGGGATAACACACAATTCCAATGTTCATACTTAATAGAACAACAATGTTAGCAACAAGATTTGAAAAGTGCTAAAAAATCAGATGAACCCATCATCTTTGCGGTATGGAATTATTTTCCGATGACTTTTTCATGAAAAAAGCCCTGGACGAGGCCAAGGCTGCTTTCGAGCAAGAGGAAATCCCGATTGGCGCGGTGGTGGTTTATGAAAATAAAATTATTGGAAAAGGATTTAACCAAACCGAGCGGCTGATTGATGTTACCGCCCATGCAGAAATGCTGGCCATTACCGCTGCTGCAGGATATTTAAACAGTAAATTCCTGGATGAATGCACCTTGTATATTACCATAGAACCCTGTTTGATGTGCGCCGGAGCCATCAAGTGGGCACGCTTTCACCGCATTGTTTTTGGGGCATCAGAGCCCAAAACCGGCTTCAGCCGGCACGGAGAGGAATTGTTGGGTAAAAAAACCAGCATCACCCGGGGTATACTTGCCGATGAGTGCGCTGCATTGATGCAGGCATTTTTTAAGGAAAAACGCAGATAACCTTAATCAGGGCGCTCAAACGCCCCAATGTCCGGAACACCAATTCGGGGTTTACCGTCTACATCAATGGTTACCGGTGGCGACAACAGGATGCCCGCATTGCGCAATGGCGACAAGGTATCGGGGGCGAAATTCCCGCCTGTTTCATCCTTGAACCTTGGATCAAGATTGTATTTATTGAGGGTGGCCAAGAAGGGCTTTGATTTACTCTTAATCAAATTGCCGGAAAAATCGGTGGTGAAGGTTGCCGATCCGCCTTTGTCTATAAGCAGTTCTTCCTGCAGGCTTCCATAAATTACAGAATTGTATGTGTTGCACTCCAGTGGTGCGGTTGCCAGAATATTGCCATTGCCATCCCTCAACGTATTGGTTATGGCAAAATGTCCGTCCTGCCGGGTGGCATAATTCACGTAGGTGGCAAACGTGCAATGGGTAAACTGGTATTTTCCTCCCAGCAAACCCAGAAAGCTGTAGCTGCCTGCCTGTCCAAACAAACAATTTTCTGCAGAAATATGAGCGGTGATGCCTGCCAGGCAAGCCTGACCGCAATACTGTACTTTGGTATTTTCCAGGTGAAGGTTCTCCGGCTGGCCCACCGGCAAGGAATCTACCCGAATGCCTATGGCCGCATTTTGAATGTCGGCATAGCGAATATTGTTACCGGCACTTCCAATACCGAAACGCAGGCCCACCCATTGGTTGGGAAAATATCGGGCATTGTAACCCGGTTTATCACCGGTAAACAGCACCCGCTGCGCTGCAGTGCCTTGTATTTGCAGGTTTCCGGCTACAAAAAAAGTGCTTCTCGCGGAACAATAAACCTTAACCCCTTCCTTGATGGTGAAGTTACAGCCTGCAGGAACCAGGGCATTGTCTATTATAACATAGGGTTTTACCTGATCGTCCCAGACACCACCACAGGGCAAAATGGCCGAACGGAAATAATGCGCATCCCAGCCGTAGGCGCCCAGCAACATTTTTTGCTTATTGCCGTTGTTTTCTATCAGCAATGAATCCAAAACCAAGGCAGGACCAGTTTGGCCATTCGCTTCCAGGCTGCATTGAACAAACACAAAAACACTGTCGCGCGCGGGGATTTCCAAATCCTCAACCACCGGACCTGCAATGCCGTCCACGTTGATTCTGTAGGCCGACTGCTTTCCGCCTGCAAGGCGCACAGAAGCTTTTACAGGAAGTGTTTCTGGGTTTTTAATCCAGGTTATTTGCGTAACACTAATGGGATAGGTACTCCCGGGTTGCCGGGTAAATACCGTATCGAACCAAACCGTATCGGCAGCCAGTGACAGCTGAACTTTGCCGTTAAAGAACTGCTCCTTTCGGCAGGCAGTCATGAGCATGACAAACAAGAATACCGTAGAAAAATAACGCACTGTGGTTCTAACGCAAAGGTAGCACCTGATATTGCTCAAATCCACCTTCATGGCAATTTTAACAACCGCTCATATAATTTGAACAGCTTTTCCTGCTCCATAGACCAATCAAACGCAGGTGCAGCCTGCAATGCCTGCTTGCGCATCTGCTCGCGCAATTCCGGCTGTTTTAGCAGGGAATCTATCGCCGCTGCAATGGCTGCAGCATCGCCCGGATCAACACATAATCCCGTTTGGTGCTTCTCTACCACACTGCGGTATAGGGGAAAATTTGAAATGATTTGCGGCAGCCCTATGGCCATGTATTCAAACATCTTCGTCGGATAACTATCGATGCTGTTTTTCATGGGCTGAATGATGCACATCCCAATGGCAGCGTTTCGGCTAATTTCATAGCCCTGTTCCAGCGGCAAGCACCCGTGGAAATGAATCTGTGAAGCTACTTCATTCCAGTATGGCAGTGCCTGAAGTTTATCTTCCAGCGAAGAATACAACTCACCCACCACATCAAAATGCACCTCCACTCCACGCTGCTTAAGCAAATAAACAGCCCCTGAAATTTGCTGCAACCCCCTCGATTCAAGCAATATCCCGATATAAAAAATACGGTTGCTGTCTCGGTTTACCGGTTCGGAAAATGGTTTAAAAAAAGAAACATCGCAGTAATTGAGGATGGTGGTATAATCGGCACCCATCTTCTGGTAGCGGGCTTCGTAGCTGTTTTCCGCCAAAACGAGGGGTAGCTTTTTCACCGCCCGCTTTTCGAAAAAATGAAAACACCAATACAATGGTTTTTTAAAGGGTATCCAGGGTTTATCAAAAATATCCTCGGCAACATTTTCGTGCAAATCCATCACCACCTGCTTGCCAAAAGCCTTCAACAGCAAACCACAGGGAATTAATTCCGGATCGTGGAGGTGGTATAAATCTGCCTTTAGGCGTAAAGCCTTGAAAAACATGATGAGCCAGGTGAAACTTACCCGCAGCAGTTTATTTTTAAACCTGTGAAAAGGAAAAATATGAACGCCTTCACGCCATTCCTCTTTTGGGTGCACGGCAATGAGCGATACATTGTAGGCAGTTTTTAACGAAAGGCAATACCGGTAAAAAATCCGCGTATCCAGGGCATTGTGTACCGAACTCAAATGACAAATGCTACTTTTCATGCCCTGTTGTTCTGCGAATTTACGCTTTTCAAAGACCATATTGGTGCTTTGAGCGCGTTGTGTTGTATTTTTGCCCTATGCGGCTAAGCAGCCATAACCTGATCAAACAATACGGCTCCAAAAAGGTGGTCAATGATGTTTCCGTGGAAGTTAATCAGGGCGAAATTGTGGGCTTGCTGGGACCCAATGGTGCCGGCAAAACCACCACATTCTACATGATGGTGGGTTTGGTGCGCCCTGATCAGGGCCAGATTCACCTGGATGATTCCAACATTACCCGTTTGCCTATGTACAAGCGTGCACAGCTCGGCATCGGCTACTTGCCCCAGGAAGCATCGGTTTTCCGCGAACTCAGCGTTGAAGACAATGTGAAAGCCATTTTGCAAATGACCTCCCTGAGCAAAGCAGCCCAAACCGAAAAACTGGAATTGCTGCTGGATGAATTCGGACTCAACAGGGTTCGCAAAAACAAAGGAAAAGTGCTTTCCGGCGGTGAACGTCGCCGAACAGAAATAGCACGCGCACTGGCTACCGACCCCAAATTTATCCTTTTGGACGAGCCCTTTGCGGGGGTTGATCCCATTGCTGTGGAAGATATTCAGGGAATCGTTTCCAAGCTGAAAGAAAAAAATATTGGCATCCTGATTACCGACCACAATGTGCAGGAAACCCTTTCCATTACCGACAGGGCCTACTTATTGTTTGAAGGCAAATTGCTGAAACAAGGAACCGCCGAAGAACTGGCAAACGATGAGCTGGTGCGTAAAGTATACCTGGGTAAAAACTTTGAACTCCGCAGGAAGGTTCCTGCAAATCCCTGAAGCCCATGAGGCTCATACAAAGCAGCAGCAGGGATGTCTATTTCAACCTGGCTGCAGAAGATTGCCTGCTGAATCATACCCGCGACAATGTGGTTATGCTGTGGCAGAGTGACGCTGCCGTGGTATGCGGCAAACACCAGAACCTTTGTGCAGAAGCCAATTATGCTTTTTGTAAACAAAACAACATCAGCCTGGCCCGCAGGCTAAGTGGTGGCGGTACTGTTTATCACGATGTGGGCAATGTAAACTTCACTTTCATTCAAAACCTGGAAGACCACGAAGAGCTGAACATCAATTTTAAACGTTTTCTGGACCCTGTGATTGCCGTGCTGGGCAGCATGGGGGTAAAGGCAACTTACAGCGGCCGAAATGACCTGCTGGTGGATGGCTTTAAAATAAGCGGAAATGCCGAACACCTGCACCAACAAAGGCGACGCGTACTGCACCACGGAACCTTATTGTTCAACAGCAAACTGGATAGCCTGGGCAAGGCATTGCACAGTGTGGGCAAGTACGAAAGCAAAGCAGTGAAAAGTGTGCGCAGCAAGGTAATGAACATTCAGCACCTTACCCCTTTCCAAAGCACCGAAAGCTTCATCGAAGCACTGGCCGCCGGTTTCATACAACATTTGGGCGCAAATATTTCTTTTCTGAACGACGAAGAACTGCACATCATACAAGAACTCCGGCAACAGAAATACGCTACAACTTCCTGGATTCAGGGCTATTCGCCGGTATATACCGCAAAAAAAGAATTGCTTTTCAACAATAAGCCTGTGGTTATTGGCCTTCGGGTAAACAAGGGCATTATCGAGGATTTTCAGATTCATCTCGGACATGACAATGCACTGGAGCAAGCGCTTAAAGACATTACAGGAAAAGAACTCAGCGAGGACACAGAGGAGCATTTCTTTCAATCATTGGGAATCGATTACACACCGGAACTGCAATACAGTTTGTTTTAATCATGAATAAAAAAGAGCGCGTTTCCTTTATCCAGAATATCCTGGAGCAGTTGTATCCGGAAACCCCGGTTCCCTTAAACCACAAGGATGCTTATACGTTGTTGATTGCCGTATTGCTTAGTGCCCAGTGCACCGATGAGCGGGTAAACCAGATTACACCTTTCCTGTTTGCCAAGGCAGATAATCCTTACGATATGATCAAACTATCGGTAGAAGAAATCAGGGAAATCATAAGGCCATGTGGCCTTAGCCCGGCCAAAAGCAAGGGCATTTGGGGATTATCCAATATCATCATCGAGCAACACGGCGGCAAGGTTCCCGAATCGTTTGAGGCGCTGGAAGCATTGCCTAGCGTGGGGCATAAAACGGCAAGTGTGGTGATGAGCCAGGCTTTTGGGCATCCGGCCTTTCCGGTAGATACGCACATTCATCGGCTTGCAACCCGCTGGAAGCTTAGCAATGGCAAAAACGTGCAGCAAACAGAAAAGGATTTAAAACGCTTATTTCCTATGAATACGTGGAATAAGCTGCACCTGCAGATTATCTTTTTTGGCAGGCAATATTGCCCCGCCAGGGGCCATAAGGTGGAGGAATGCCCGATTTGTGGGCAGATTTGAATATCCTATTTTTTCAATCGCCCCAATTGATTATTTCTTATCAATGATTTCATTTGTGTAATAGCCACGAGATTTAATTTCTGTAATCTTTCACTTTGTGCCAGTCCTTGCTGAATAAACACAGCATTAATGCTTTCAAGATTGGAAAGCACTACCAACTGTTCTAACGACGCCCAATCTCTCAAATTTCCATCTTTATCCTTGTTGGCATCTCTCCATTCTTTTGCCGTCAAGCCAAACAATGCGACATTCAGCATGTCAGCTTCAGTCGCATACACAAAATCAATCTTTACTTTTGTTAGTGTCTCCGGCAGTAGATTTTCCTTTATGGCATCTGTATGTATCTTGTAATTAACTTTTGCCAGTGTACGCTGAAGGTTCCATTCAAGGTTAAGGCGATCATTCTCATCTGTTTTCAGACGTTGAAACTCTTTGATTAAATAAATTTTAAATTCAGCGCTAATCCACATACCGAATTCAAAGGCAATATCGCTGTGAGCATAGGTACCTCCATACCTCCCCGCTGTTGCTTTTAAGCCAATGGCATTTGTTTTTTCAACCCATTCTTTCACACTAATTTTATAGTTGTTTAAACCTACCTGGCTTTTAATTATGGCGAATTCGCCATAATTAAAATTGGGATTGAAGACAGATTCCCAAATTCCTAAGAACTCAACTGTATTCCTATTTCTAAGCCAATCGGCTATGAAAAAATCGCCATCCTTTGCTTTCAACATATCTGTCAGGGATATGAAGTCATTAGTATCCTCCTTAAAAACAGTAATATTTATTCCTTTAACAGATAATGTTTTATTTTTTACCATACTTCAGTCATCTAATTTACTGAAAAATTAATAATTGTTAATCTTTTATGTCAATTTTAATCGCTTTTAACATAATATTAGTTGATTTAACCTGAATGGGCCATTTCCAAATGAAACCTGGAATAAGCTGGGCCTGCAGATTATCTTTTTTGGCAGGCAATATTGCCCCGCCAGGGGCCATAAGGCGGAGGAATGCCCGATTTGTTCTGCCTTATAACAATCTCTTCACCACATCATCGTTGCTGATGCCTTCAGCCTCGGCCTTGTAATTGCGCACCATGCGGTGTCTCAGCACATTTTTGGCCACAGCCTGCACATCTTCCCTGTCGGGACTGAATTTACCATTCATCAAGGCATGGCACTTGGCGCCCAGAATTAAAAACTGACCCGCGCGTGGTCCGGCACCATAGCTGATATAATCATTTACATAAGCATCTGCAGCCGGGGTTCCGGGCCGGGTTTTTTGCACCAGCGATACCGCATATTCAAACAAAGCGTCGGTAACAGGCACTTGCCTCACCAACTGCTGGTACTGAAGAATTTGAGCCGCCGTGAGCACTTTGCCTGCCGAAGGTTCGCGGTCGCCTGTAGTGCCCTTTAAAATGCGTAATTCCTCATCAAAAGCTGGATAGTCCAGGTTGATATTAAACATAAAACGGTCCAGCTGCGCTTCGGGCAAGGGATATGTTCCCTCCTGCTCAATGGGATTCTGGGTTGCGAGTACAAAAAATGGCTTTGGTAAGGCATGGTGCTGCCCTGATACCGTTACGTTGCGCTCCTGCATGGCTTCCAGCAGGGCTGCCTGGGTTTTTGGCGGCGTACGGTTTATTTCATCCGCCAATACAATATTGGCAAACAGCGGTCCCCTTACAAAATGAAATTTGCGGTCTTCATCCAAAATTTCGTTACCGGTAATATCGCCCGGCATAAGGTCTGGGGTAAATTGTATGCGGTTAAAATCCAAGTCTAAACTTTGGGCCACTGTTTTCACCAGCAAGGTTTTGGCCAAACCGGGAACACCAACCAGCAATGCATGGCCGTTGCAAAAAATGGCAGTCAACACAGCGTCAACCACATGTTCCTGGCCTACAATCACATTGCCTATTTCGGACTTTAGCGTTTTTACCGAGTCGGCAAATGCCTCTGCCAGTGCTTTTTCATTCATCAGTTTTGTACCTCCAGTTGTTTCAGTTCAGGACAAGTAATCAAAGAATTTTGGATGCGGATATAGGTGTCTTTTTTGGTTTTATCAACCCACGATTCAATGGCTTTCTGCTTTTTCTGGGCTTCAGCTTCCAGCTGAATGCGGCCATAATCCTGAATAAGGTTGGCCTGGTGCGGAGCCAAAAATGACTTTAAATAAACCATGCGGTAAATGGCTCGCCCATCCTGAGTAAAGGTACGTGCAGGTTCCGAAAACTCACCCGGTTTAAGCTTATCTACAATCATTTTTATTTCAGGAGGAAGCTCATCGAATATCATCTTCTGGCTACCTGTTGTTTGATCGGTAAAGAAACCGCAATATCCTTTATTGCCTATTTCGGCAGAAGCATAGCGTTTTACCGCAGTGCACCAGTCTATCTTTTTCTCGTAAAGCAAGTCATAAGCAGAATCAATGCGTTTTTGAACAATGGCAAAATCTCCTGTCGTATATTCTGCCCTGATCAGGATATGGGATGCCAGTACCCGCTCTCCTTTGCGCTGGCTGACTTTCATGATGTGAAAGCCAAAAGAACTTTCAAACACCTGGCTAATGGAATCCCTTTTTAGCTTAAACGCCATTCTTTCGAACTCAGGAACCATTTCACCCCGGCCAAATTCCGGCAATAATCCACCATTCTCCTTAGATCCGGGATCCTGAGAGTATGCACGGGCAAGCTTTTCAAAACTTTCCCCTGCCAACAGCCTCATGCGCAGCAATTCCAGCTGCTCGCGGGCAAATTCCTTAGCATCGGTAGAAACAGGAGGCTCGATCAGCAATTGCCCTACTTCCACTTCTGCAGGTATGATGGGAAGGCTGTCCGGCACAATATTTTCATAAAACTGCTTCACCTCCTGCGGACTAATTTTAATAACGGAGGTTATTTTCCCCTCCATTTCCTGGGCAAGCAGCTGTTCTTTCATTTTCGGGCGTATGTCTTCCTTGTATTCCGACAATGTTTTGCCCAGGTAACGCTCCAAATCCGCCTGGCTGCCGGCCTGGCGCTGAAAAAACCGCAAGCGGTTGTCAATTTCAGCATCCACACGTTCCTCGGAAAGGGGCAACGAATCAATCTCAGCCTGATTAAGCATGAGTTTGCGAAGGATTAACTTGCGAAGTACCAAACAGGCCATAGCCTGGCTGTCTTTGAGCTCGCCGCTTCGGCTAAGCTGGCCCATTTCGGTTTCATAATCGCTGCGCAAAACCACCTTGTCCCCAACGATGGCCATTACACCATCCACATGAAGCGCCTGGGTAAAGGCATGGGAACTTATGAGCATTAAGCCAATAATCAGGAGCAGTTTACGCATGGTTTGTTAAATACGGTTTGATGTTGTTGAAGTTACTTACCAACGGTTTTTTCAGCCAGCATCTTCGCAGTAAATGTGTTCAATACCGGCTGATTGATGGTATACGGATATGCAGCCAGCAAGGATTTCAACCACTGATCTTCCAGGTAAGTCTGGTAATCATTGGCAGCCAAACCTCGGCATTCTTCCAGTTTTTTAGGAGCCGCAGGCAGAAAACCATTAACCTTAACCACCACCCAATTGGCGCCAATCTGGTTAAGCGTATAGATTTTCCCTGGTTTTTCCTTGTATTCAGGTTTGGTAAACAAAGTATTCAGTATGCGGCCGTCGGGGAACAGGAAAGTATCTGTGCTTTCGTATTTCCCAAGACGGTAATCCATGTTTACAGTGCTGGATTTGGTGTGCTTGCGGCGGATGCTGTCCGGCTGAATTCCTTTTTTAACCATCTTGGCAACGGAACCCATCATTTTCTTGTTTTCGCAAAGGTATACTTCACAATCAAAGCGGTCGGTCCACATGTATTTGGACTTATTGGTTTCATGAAATGCCCTTAGGCCTGCGGTATCGTCATTGGCTTTGTCCCATACTTTTTGCTGCATGCGGGCAAACATGAGAATTCCTTCCCTAAACTCCTGATACAAATGACGGAATTCAGGTGATTTTTCCTCCAGGTGCTGATCCTGATAAATAACACTCTTGCTCTTCACCCAATCTTTGAATACTTCATTGACAAATTCCATGTTGCTAACGATTGCCGGGCGCATGGAAACCTCCAGATGAGAGGCGAACTGCCCGATGGTATAGTTTTCTCCTCCCAATGCAAAAGCCGTAAGGGAGCGAATCGGCGTTTTGGTAGAAGATGGTTTCACATAAACACGGCCTTTTTTGCCCTGTGTGCTGGTAGGGTATTCAGGCAAACTGTCTGCCTTGAATTTGCCTTTCGCAAAATTGGTATCCAGCACAGCAATCAGCGCATTCATGTTTTCGGGATACTCTTTGTATCCATTCTCCTTTTTCACTTTTTCTACCAGCGCGTCTACGCTTTTCTGTGCCCTTTGGTTATTCTGCACCTGATTTTTCAGGGTTGTTTTCATTTGATCGAACGGAGCAATGGGTTTCACTTCCATTTTTTGGATGATGTGCCAGCCCAGCGAAGTGCGGAATGGCTCCGAGTAATCACCGGGTGCCGCAAGCTTAAAGCCACGGTCCACCAGCGACTGCCTGTCAGGATCACCAATAAACATGGTTGCATTGATGAAATCCATTTCACCACCTGCTCCATTGCTGCGGCTGTTGAAATCCTCGCTAAAGTTGCGTGCCATTTCGGCTACCGTGGCCTGTCCGGATTTTATCTTTTGGTAAATGTCCTCAATTTTTTTGCGTTGATTCTCCTCTGTGCCTTCAGGGGTAAGGCCCACACGAAGCAGAATATGCCTCATTTTGATTTCTCCGCGGTTGTCTCTTTTGTTGGTTATTTTCAGGATATGGTAGCCAAAATCGGTTCTGAAAATGCCTGAAATGCCACCAACCGGTGTGTTGTATGCCATGTTTTCAAATGGATACACCACCTGCAAAGCCGTCATATAACCAAGGTTTCCGCCATTGTCGCGGGTTCCGGGATCGTCAGAATTTTTGGCTTCAGCAGCAAACTTTGAAGGATCAGCCATGATGCGGTCATAGATGCCTTTGATTTTCTGCCAGGCAACCAAGGTGTCGGCTGGTTTGGCTTTGCTGTTTACGGCAATCAAAATATGCGACACTTCCACTTCCTGCTTCAGGCGGTCGTAGGCTTCTTTAATCAGAGCATCCGTTACTTCTCGGTCATACAAATAACTGCGCGCCAATTGCTCGCGAAACATCTCCAGTTCCTGCAAGTAGCTTTTGGTGGTGTCCATTCCAGCATCATGCGCATCCTGAATCTTCAATTTGAATTTGATGTACAGATCCAGATCTTCTTTGATTTTGTCTGCAGTGATTTCCTGGTTTACTATGTTTAAGTTCTTTTTAAAGTAGCGTTCAAATTCCTCTACGGTTACCTTTTTGCTGCCCGCATAATTAAACAGAACAGCATCAGATTGTTGCGCGCCTGCAAAAAGCACAGCGCATAAAACAGGAATACAGGTTATCCATCGCTTCATTGTTATAGAAAATTTAGCCATTACGTGCAAAAATACAAACATCGGGCCACATTGCCGCCCATGGCTTCATGGTTTAACAATCAATTTACAAAAGTATCGGCACGGCGGCCCTCCGGAAACGAGGCATCGGCAATAACCGCCCCCACTGATGCGGCAATTGGAGCCAGCACCCAATCCAGAAACGGAATGAATGCAATGAGGTTGTAAGCAAACCCAAAACCCAGCATGGCAAACCGGTTACTGCGCACATAGCGCACACTTTTTCCCACCGACATTCCATTTCTTTCAGCCACATAATCAAAAAAGTTAAACGCCATGAAATAGCTGTTCAGCAAAAACAGCAGCAAGGCAACCAGCGGACTAAGCAGCGGAACAACCAGGCAAATTGCACAACCCGCCAATACCATCACCGTTTCCAAAAGCATATTTCGAAGTGATATTCCAATTCCCCGAAGCACATCTTTTAAAAATTTTGACAACACAAACGGAAAAGTCCGGCCAGACAAAAGTTCATCTGTTTTTTCAGACAAATAGGCAAAAAGGGGCGAAAGTATAATGATGACAATGTATTTCATATACCTTCCCAAAACGTACCAAAGCATGGCCTTTATCAGCAGTACCGCCGCGATATTTAGTCCTGCCTTGAAGACATTAACCCAACCTCCGTCCAATCCGGTTTGCGCCAGATTAAGCCCTGTATGCAATTGAATAAAATCATACAACACAGGCAGCAAACAATCACTGAGCTTTAATGACAGTGCAACAACCAGCAATAACCACAAGAGAATGGGAATCAAATACCATCCCAAAAAACGGGTCATGGAAAAGGCAATCCCCTTGAAAAAACAGGTGAATCCAAGAATGAAAGCCGGCATAATAATTTAGTTTATTTCTTCGTTCACAGCATTCCAGAGCAGGTCTTTCAAAGCCATTAAACCTTGCTCGGCTGCCGCTGAGAAAAACACAGGGTTGTATTCCAGCATTTCCTGGCGAATGGCCTCCTTTAGTTCATCATCAAGCATATCACTTTTGCTGATGGCTACAATCCTTCTTTTACGCAACATTTCGGGATTAAACGCACCAAGTTCACTCAGCAGTGTCTCATACTCTTTGCGGTGGTCTTTGCTGTCGGCCGGAATCAGAAATAACAAAACAGCATTGCGCTCTATATGCCTTAAGAATCGATGACCCAGCCCCTTTCCCTCATGCGCACCTTCAATGATACCGGGGATATCTGCAATCACAAAACTGCGGTAATCCCTATATTTTACAACGCCCAAATTGGGCACCAGTGTGGTAAACGGATAATCTGCAATTTCCGGTTTGGCAGCGGTTAATACGCTCAGCAAAGTGCTTTTCCCTGCATTCGGGAAGCCTACAAGGCCAACATCCGCAAGCACTTTAAGTTCCAGCACAATCCATTGCTCAATGGCAGGCTCACCGGGCTGCGCGTACATGGGCGCCTGGTTGGTGCTGGTGGCAAAATGGCTATTTCCCAGTCCGCCCCGTCCGCCGGGTACCAAAACTTTTTTCTCGCCTGCTTCGGTTATTTCAAACATGAATTCGCCGGTCTCAGCATCCCTGGCTACTGTTCCCAATGGTACTTCCAGTATTTCTGATTCACCACTGGCTCCTGTTTTGTTATTTTCGCTTCCGGGCGTGCCATCGCCGGCCATGATGTGTTTTCTGTACTTTAAGTGCAACAAAGTCCATAACTGTGGGTTGCCCACCAGCACTATATCTCCGCCTTTTCCACCATCACCGCCATCCGGCCCACCTTTTGGATTGCCTTTTGCCCGGTGAAAGTGGTGGCTACCTGCCCCGCCTTTTCCGCTTTTAAAACAAATTTTTACGTAATCAATAAAATTGCTATCAGCCATGCTAACAGCAAAGGTACGCTATTCGGCACAGCAGATTGCTTCCCAATTGCCACGGCTAAGCAGAAATACTGCAGGAAAGGGATATCCCGCGCGTATTCGCTAATTTCGCACCCAGAATGATGACGCAGTACCGTTTTAGCGATATTGAAAAGAAATGGCAGAAAATATGGGCCGAATCAAACCTGCACAAGGTGGAGGAAAACCATGAAAAGCCCAAATACTATGTATTGGATATGTTCCCCTATCCAAGTGGTGCCGGCCTGCACGTTGGTCACCCCCTTGGTTATATCGCAAGTGATATTGTTAGCCGATACAAACGTTTGAACGGATTCAATGTCTTGCACCCCATGGGTTACGATGCATTTGGATTGCCTGCGGAACAATATGCCATTCAAACAGGCCAGCATCCTGAACAAACCACTGCAGCCAATATCCAAACCTTCAGAAGGCAGCTGGATTTAATGGGCTTTAGCTTTGACTGGAGCAGGGAACTGCGCACCTGCGACCCTGATTACTACCGCTGGACCCAGTGGATCTTTGGCCAATTTTTTCAGCATTGGTACGATAAAAAAGAACAAAAAGCCCGGCATATCAGGGAAATAGAAAACCATTTTTCCAAGTATGGAAGCCAGGGCATTGAAGCAGCTTGCACAGAATCCATCAACTTCACAGCAGCCGAATGGAATGTGCTCGATGCCAAAATGAAAGCCGATTTACTCAACAATTACCGCCTCGCATTCATTGATTTTACCACCGTTAACTGGTGCCAGGAACTCGGATGCGTATTGGCAAACGAGGAAGTGGTTAACCATCCGGAGAAAGGTCCGGTAAGCGAAAGGGGCAATTATCCGGTGGTTCGAAAAAAGATGAAACAATGGTCTTTGAGAATAACCGCCTATGCCGATCGTTTACTTTCAGGGCTAAACCAACTTGACTGGAGTGACAGCATTAAGGAAATCCAACGCAACTGGATTGGAAGAAGTGAAGGAGCAGAAATACAGTTCGGTTTGGAAAGTAACGGACATGAACTACCCCCGGTTAGCGTATTCACCACACGTCCGGATACCATTTTTGGAGCCACTTTTCTGGTTTTGGCTCCCGAATATGAGGGTTTGCAGGCACTATGCAGCGAAACCCAGACAGAAGCTGTACTGGCATATGCCAATGCTGCCAAAAACCGCAGCGAGATTGACCGTATGGCCGACACACGCAAAACAGGCGTTTTTACAGGGAACCACGCCATTCACCCATTCACAAAAAAGCCCATCCCCGTTTGGGTTAGCGATTATGTTCTGGCAGGCTATGGAACCGGCGCCATCATGGCGGTTCCCGCGCACGATGAGCGCGATTTTGATTTTGCAAAAGCCTTTGACCTGGAGATTATTCCGGTAATTAAGCCACAGGATGCATCCCTGGAATTGCCACTGACAGCAGCATTTTCTGCCAAAGACGGAATTTGCTTTAACAGCGATTTCCTGAATGACCTTTCCGTGAAGGAAGCCATTTCAAAAGCCATAGCACAACTGGAAACCCAGCGCCTTGGAAAGCGCAGGGTAAACTACAAACTGCGTGAGGCCGGATTCGGAAGACAGCGCTATTGGGGAGAGCCGTTTCCCATTATTTTTGATGATGCAGGTATCCCACAAATGGTTGAAACATTGCCTGTTCTTTTGCCTCTGGTGGAAAGCTACAAACCAACCGGAACCGGTGAAAGTCCTCTGGCCGGTGTTGCTGAATGGGTTCAAACCCCAGCAGGCCGAAGAGAAACCGATACCATGCCCGGCTGGGCAGGCAGCAGCTGGTATTTCTTCAGGTACATGGACCCTCAGAATGGACAGGCTTTTGCAGGCCAGGAGGCGCTGAATTACTGGAAACAGGTGGATTTATATGTCGGCGGCAGCGAGCATGCCACCGGACATTTATTATATAGCCGTTTTTGGACCAAATTCCTCTTCGATCTGGGCTTTGTTGGTGTTGAAGAGCCTTTCAAAAAACTGGTCAATCAGGGAATGATTATGGGCGAAGATGGCCAGAAAATGAGCAAGCGATGGGGCAACGTTGTCAATCCCGATGATGTATGCGCCCAATATGGTGCCGATACCCTGCGTATGTATGAAATGTTTTTGGGACCACTCACCGACAGCAAGCCCTGGAACACCAATGGCATTGAAGGGGTAAGCCGCTTCCTGAATAAATTCTGGCGCTTGTTTTTCAATGGAGAAACTTTTGAACTTTCCGGAGAAGCCCCAACACCTGAAGAATTGAAAATCCTTCATAAAACCATTAAGAAAATCAAGTCCGATATTGAGCAAATGAGCTTCAATACAGCAGTAAGTGCCTTTATGGTTGCTACGAACGAACTGGGGGCCTTAAAATGCAAAAAACGGGCTATTCTGGAGCCATTAATCATCCTCATTTCGCCATTCGCTCCCCACATTGCGGAAGAGCTATGGCAATACGCAGGACATAGCGGCAGTATTCACCTGGCTGCATGGCCCGCACATGATGAGCAATTCCTCACCGAAAGCAGCTTTGAGTATCCCATTTCCATTAACGGTAAAACCCGCACAAGCATCACTTTCAACCTGGATGCAGACCCTGCGGTCATTGAATCAGCAGTTATGGCCGATGAAATCGTGCAGCGCTGGATGGATGGTAAACCGTTAAAGAAATTCATCCTGGTAAAAGGACGAATCATCAATGTTGTCGTTTAACCAATAAAATATCCATAAAAAAAGGGGCTCAAGGCCCCTTTTTTTATGGTGTATTGCTGCCTTTTAGCGCAATACCTTTATCAATTT
>CANKVN010000035.1 GCA_947487055.1 Flavobacteriales bacterium | reverse complement strand
TGCTGCTCGCCGAAAACTTGATTTGCCCACCTGTTCCATAAGTGATGGTCAGTTCCCCTTTAATGTTACAGGGATCTGTGCAGCTGATTTTTATCTCTTTGCATATTTCTTTTTTACAGACCGTTCCGGAGATTGGGTCGTTCCAGGTTACCAGTAAACAAACTTTGTAGGTGCCGTCTTTTACAAATGTGTAACTATTATTGGCACCAGTTCCTGAAGCGCCGTTGCCATAATACCAGCTATACGAGGCGGTGCCGGAGGTTACGCCGGAAGTGGCAGATAGTTTTATGGTTCTGCAGGATGAACTCCAGGTGAAATCAGGGAGTAATTTCTGGCAGACATTGTTGCAAGTGTCTACTTTCACCGATTTGCAAATCGTGGTATCCCAGGTGAGGCAAGTATTTTTCATTTTCATGCAAACCTGATAGGTTCCGGGCTTGCTGAATTTGTAGGTGAGGGTACTACCGGTATAGGTAGCTCCAGAAACATACCAGGAAACAACTTTGCAGCTATCCGGTTTGCTTAGGCCATCAGCCGTGGCAATCATGGTTAGGCACTCTGTGCGGTATGTCCATCCTAGGGCTTTTAATGAACCAATGCTGCTGAATATCATTGCAGCAAAAGCGATTATGGTAAATTTAATTTTCATTGCGGTGATTGGGTAGGTGTATGTTAGACTGCATCAACTTAGAAATTGTTGCCTGATACAATCGTTTTTCGAATCAAATGTATTATAAAATATTTAATTTATTAAATAATTAAAGCAAATAAATCAGCATTTACAGTATAAATAATTGATATAAATTAGATTAAAGCATCAATTCCCGAGTGACATAATCTGAAAGTAATTTACCCTGCATGGTGAGTTTTATAAATCCCTCCTCTTGCAGCAAAAAATGTTTATTTGATAGTTCAGCAATGGTGTGTTGGCTTTTATCAAGCCAGTTAGGCTGAAGCTTCGCCGCCAATGACAAAGAGACGCCTTCAACTGTTCTTAAATTGGTGAGGAGAAACTCGTTGAATAACTGACTTTCATTGAGGATTTCTTCTTCAAAATTCAGCAAGCCCTGTTCTATGCTTTCCACATATTGCTTGTTGTCTGCAATGTTCCAACGCCTTGTAAATTGGCCATCATAACTGTGCGCACTTGGTCCCAGGCCCAGGTAGGGCTTGTTTTTCCAGTAATTGCTGTTGTGCTTTGCACGGTATCCCGGTTTGGATAGGTTGCTGATTTCATAAAAATCCCATTGAGATTTCGCGGCCATCTCGTGGAGCATTTCGAAATGTTTGGCTTGTTTTTCCTCCGAAATGGGAGGAAGCGTGCCTTTGGAAATGTCTTTAAATAACTTTGTGTTGGTCTCTGCAGTTAACGCATAGGCTGATATGTGGTCGGCGCCCGAATCAAATGCCCACTTCAGGGTGTGTTCCCAGTCAGTGTCGCTAAGCCATTGGCTTCCATAAATGAGGTCTATGTTTACCGAAGGAAATCCGGTAGCATTCAGCAATGCCAGCGATTTCAAGGAGTCTTCGGCCCGGTGAACCCTGTTCATGGCAGTAAGTTCTGTATCGCTTAGGGATTGAACGCCTAAACTTACTCGGTTGATGCCCATGGCCAGCCAGGCTTGTATTTTTTGTGGTTGTATATCCTCCGGATTAGCCTCTATCGTAACCTCTGCGCCAGGAACAAGTCCGTTTTTCTGGGCTATATGTCTGAATAAAAGTTCAATCTGGCTTTCCGGTAATATCGATGGAGTTCCGCCACCCAGATAAACTGTGTCCCAGGGTTCTTGCCATGCATGAGATTGAAGCTCATATTCCCGGATGATGTGCTGGATGAATGAATCCCGGTAACGGCTTCCGGTGGTGAAATGGAAATTGCAGTAAGTGCAGGCACTTTTGCAAAAGGGAATATGAATGTAAAGCCCCGACAATTCATGCAAAGTTCGTAATTTGCAGGCAATCTGGTTTGCGCATTTTTGCTTTAATAATATTGACCCTTTTTGCATGCCCCGAATGCAGGCTTTTGGGGCAGGTGCCTGCCAAATCAGGAATTGATGCACCACTCATTATCAAAGGTCGGTCGGCAAAAGATTCGCTGGCAATTCTCCGGAAACTGCAGCAGCAAGGCTTTTTCATGGCTAAATTGACAAAACAGGCAGAAGGAAAATGGCTGTTGCAAAAAGGAGAGCAGTTTTTCATGGTAAGCACCCCGAAAAGCCGGAATCAGCAACCCGATTCCTTTATGCAGTTGCAAATGGACTGGCTGAATGAACAAATCCAAAAAGGGTATCCGTTCGCCTCTTTTCAATTGCATGCAGACAGTTCGCAGGGCCGACACTTATTTGTTTCTGTTTTCCAACAACCGGGTCCATATTGTACCTACGATTCTATTGCAGGTGTTGGGGGAGGTTTTTCTAACTATTTTCTTAAAAAAGCAGGTGGTATCCAGATTGGGTTGCCTTATAACGATGAACAATTGGTCCTTTTCAGGAAAAGAATGGCAGCCGCGCGTGGCTATGCGCTTTCCGATAAAGCCCTTTTGTCGCTTAGGTATGGACGATTTGTGGTCAATCCCGGTATTTTTCGTTTGCAGCAGGATCGCATATCCGGATTGTTGGGTTTGGCAACGCAAGCCCAGCAGAAACCCCTGATTACCGGTGAGGCCGATCTGGCTTTGTATGATTTATTCGGTCATGGGGCTTCAATTACCGCCAACTGGAGGCGATTTCAGGCCAGGTCTCAGGAATTGATGGCGACGGTGGAAGTACCTTATGCACTGGGTTTGCCGTTTATCTCTGGGGTTAATTTGAGTTTTGAAAAATATGATACCATCTACACGCGATTCAGACGGGGTGTTTTGTTTCGGTTTCCGGCAGGGAAAAACAGCCGCTGGAGCCTGGGCGCCGATATTGCCGGGATAAATGCCTTGCAGCAGGATACGCTAACATTGTTAACCCAAAAACGCCTGCCTGCCAATGCTTCCAGCAAGTCTACGGTATATTTTCTGGCATTTCAGCGCAGCAGGTTTTCGGGCAGCGTTTTTCCGGTGAAGGGATTAATCCTGGATGTGAAAGCCGGAATAGGAAGCAGGATTTGGGTACGGGATGCCGCAGCCGCATCGATTACATGGGTGAATGCATCCGGAATTCGGGAGAATATTTTTGACAGCCTGCAGAGAAAAGGGAACCTGCGGCAAACCACCTACCGCGCCGATTATCATTTGCAGGTATTCGTTCCGGTTGTGAAAAATTTTGTGCTCGCCGCTTCTTTCATGGGTCAGGAATATCAGGCGCCATCAGTTAGTTTCTCTGAAATTTCTCGCTGGGGAGGAATAAATTCCATCCGTGGCTTCAATGAGCAGCGTATTTTTGCAAACTCTTTTCACATGGCAAACCTGGAAATGCGTTTTATGGCCAACCAATCGGGGTTTATTGCCCCGTTTGTTTCCGTGGCGGCATTTCGTAACGATAGCAAGCAGGGCATTTCAAACGGCAAACTGCTAAGCTCTGGAGTTGCTGCTGCCATTAAAACCGGAGCCGGTGTCATGAAGTTTGCGTGGGCTATGGGGCAAGAAAATGGAAGCGGTTTTAAATTGAATAATACAAAGTTTCACCTGGGGATAAGCAATGTTTTTTAAGGTTCTGAAATCTGCCATATTGACATTGTTGTTGTTGCTGTTAGCCGGCGAAAGTTTTGCTGCGGCCACCAACCTGCAACGCAACAGGCAAAGAGGCAGGGCCACCCAAGCCAGTGCTGAACGTAAAAAGGAAAAAAAGAATGATAAAGAAAGGCATCCCTTTGTGGATAGCTTTAAAAAAGATACTTTGGCAACGGTATTAAAATCGCGCTTTTCCATAAAAGTGCCTTCCAATGTTATTCCTGCGGTGAAAGATCCTTACGATCCGTTTGCTCACCAGGCTTTTTTCAGGATAGGGCAGGGGAAAACATGGTTTTTTTTGGTGTCGATTCTGATTTTAGGAATGTTTGTTTATTACCGAACGGCTTTCCCAAAGCAGTTTTATCAGCGATATAGGGGCGTATTTAATGCTTATTACCTGGAAGAATTAATTACCGACAGATCGCTGTCCTTTACCTCGGGCAGCCTTGTCTGTGTGCTATTTTCCACCTTTGTGATGGCGCAGGAAGGTCTTGTTGTTACCATTTACAGCAAATACCTGCAGCTAAATAGCCTGGCTTATTTCTTTGTGGTGCTCATGGGTGTTTCTCTTTGGAAGCTATTGTTGTATTTCACACAACGTTTGCAGTCCTATGTTTTTGCCACTACACCGGTATCAAGGTCTCTGCTTCAAAGGCAGATTACGATAGATTTTTGGGCCTCGGTTGTGTTGTTCCCAATTGTTAATCTGGTTTATTTTAATGCTTCAAGATTAAAGAATTATCCAATCGCGGAATACCTTCTGTTTGTTGTCATTGCATGGTTTGTGTTGCGCCTGATTTTTCAGTTGTTTTACTTGTTTCGCGAAAATAATTATTCATTGAGTAATATTTTGTATTTTTGCGCCCTCGAAGTTTTGCCCCACGCAATACTTACAAAGGCCCTCTTCAGTATCTCAACCACCCCATGAACGAAAGAGAGAAAAAGGTTAAAAGCATCCTCATCACCCAACCACCACCGGAAGCAGGTAAAAATGTTTACGAGGATTTTGCTAAAAAGTATAAGCTGAAAATCGATTTCAGGTCGTTCATTCACATTGAACCTACTACAGCAAAAGAAGTTCGCAGGCAAAAAGTCAGCTTTCTGGACTACACAGCCATTATTTTTAATGCAAAGAATGCTGTGGACTCTTTCTTTACGATGGCTGCAGAAATGAAGGTGGAGATGCCACCGGATACCAAGTATTTCTCTATCAACGAAAACGTTTCCAACTACGTACAGAAGTACATTGTTCCTCGCAAACGTAAAATGTTTCATGGAAAAGGTACCGAAAAAGATTTCCTAACGCTGATGAAAAATCATGGTTCAGAAAAATTTCTTTTCCCTTGCTCCGATATACGCAAACCAAGCATTCCCAATTTCTTTGCAGAGCATAATTTGAATTTTAAAGAATGCATCATTTACCGCACGGTAAGCAGCGACTTGAGCGATCTCCGCGAAGTTTTTTATGATATTCTGGTTTTCTTCAGTCCGGCTGACATCAAGTCTTTATACGATAACTTCCCCGATTTTATCCAGAAAGACACCCGTATTGCAGGTTTTGGCGAAAGCACCCAAAAAGCGATTTTGGAGCACAACCTGGTTTTGGATATCCCTGCACCGGCTCCCGATAGCCCTTCTATGCTTGCTGCGCTTGAGAAGTATGTGAAAAAAGCCAATTCAGATAAAAAGTAAGTTTCCCTAACCCATTTTTCGGGTTGCAAAACAGCTTTTCATCTTTTCCTTTCCGGTAAAAAACAAATACCATTCACCACCATCCCGCAAGCCAAGTTTTTTTCTGGTTTCTTCTGCGCTTAACACAAAATCACGGCCACTGATATTGGCTTGGTTAATGCCCATTTTTTCTAGCGATGTTTTTATTTCTCCCAAAGATCCTGCTATTGTTTTTTCCAATGTGAAACAGCGGCCCAGTGCGAGCGGAATAAGGTGGTTGCCAATAAAATAATTGCTGTTTTGGATAACCGGCTGGTATCCGGCATCTTTGATAATGGTGTTTCTGAAATCCGCTTTGATGGCGGCTGCCGATAATTCGCAAAATACAGGGTTGCTAGCCTGCTGCACTTCCACCGGTTCGTGCTTGCGGTATGCTACAGTGGATTCATCATCAACAGCCACAATGATTGTTTCTGGTTCAATATTTGGGCCTGTTTCAACCAGCATTTCTTTTAGTTCGCCTTTGTAGGTGAAAATGCGGATGACAGCATTGCTGCCCAAGGCTTTCAGCAACCACTGGATATCGGTCATTGGGCTTAATTTGATGAGCCAACGCTGCGCCAGATGTCCATATTGACGGTAAATGGAGAAAATATCAGGCGTGTATCGGTTTACATCACTCACTGCGCGGTTTCCGGCCTGCCTTCTGTCCGGATCGGCATAAATACAATCAACTGGAATGGATGCTTGTTGCAGGTAGTCTTCGGCTGTCGTTGTAAGCCGGTTGATGTTGGTTATACCCAGTTGTTGCCAGTTGAAGGCCGCCAGTGCATTGAGCCCCGCATCAGGATCCAGGCTGATTATTGTCTGAAATGAAGGTGAAAAGGCATAATCATCAACACCCAAACCACCGGTAAGACTTAGCATGGTATTGCCATGAAATAGCGAAGCTTTTGCTTTTGCAATAACCTCTGAAGTGCATTGCTCCAAAGGAACTCCGGCAAACAAGCAATGATGCTTAATCCATGATGGTAGTTTTTTAATTGCTTTCGGGATACACAACCGCTGCTCATCCATGATTTCTTGAAAATCTGCAACTTCACCAGTTGGCTTTATTTTTTTTGTTGGAGTATTTGAATAAATATGGTCAGTTAATCGTTCTATCAGTAACGGATTTCCTCTAATTGAGTTTAATTTGCAGTAAATATTCCTAATCATGAACACAGCAAAAGTAATCATCGCAATTTTGATTTGCACAGCAATAACTTCCTGCGCTGCATTTCGCAAAAAAGACAAATGTCCATCTGTGGGTATGGCAAACCACGGAATGAGCATTAAGAAATAATGACCAACAGGCCGGAACTGCTTGATGAATCTGAAATTGAAACGATTGTTAGCCAATCGTTTCAAGCGCCTGTGCTTATTTTTAAACACAGCACAAGATGTTCCATAAGCAGCATGGCCCTAAACAGGCTAACCGGCAACCCGGTGCCTGTTGATTTTTATTATTTGGACGTGATTGCAAACCGCAACATCAGCAATTTGCTGGCCTCGCGCTTTTCCGTTCACCACGAGTCGCCGCAGGTGCTGATGATTGTCAAGGGAGAATGTGTTTACGAAGCATCTCACCTGGAAATCACGGCATCAGAAATAGCCGCACAACGCGCTATGTTTGGGTAAATTTACAGCGCAATCAAATCCATCTACAACATAGGCGACACCATTCAGACCACCAAAAAAGTGGAAGAAACTGATTTGGCTACATTCGAAACAGGCAATGTGCATCCGTTTTACGGCACATTCGCTTTGGGAAGGGATGTGGAATGGGCCTGCCGGCAGTTTGTGCTGAACATGAAAGACCCGGACGAAGAAGGCATTGGCACCTTTTTGCACATCAACCACAAAAGCCCCGCTATGTTGGGCGATACCGTAATCATTTCTGCTACGGTTTCTCACCTGCATGGCAACACAGTCGATTGCGATTTTAGGGTTATGGTGGGAGACAGGTTGGTGGCAGAAGGCGCACAGGGACAGAAAATCCTGAAAAAGGAGAAAGTAGAACGTTTAATCTCAGACCTTCGCCGTGGCTAAAACCAAACCCATAGAAATTGTTAACAGAAAGGCTGGATTTAATTTCCATGCGGAGCAAAAATTCTCAGTAGGAATGATGCTCACCGGCACGGAGGTAAAGAGTATCAGGGCCGGAAACATAAACATGGGAGACGCATATGCCATGGTGGAAGACGATGAACTCTGGCTCAAAAATTTGCATATTTCACCCTATAGCCAAAGCAGTTTTGCGCAACACGATCCCATGCGAAACAGGAAGCTGCTCATTACCAAAAAGGAACTGAAAAAGATTGTTGTAGCGGTTAAAAATAAAGGCATTGCAGTGTTCCCCATTCGTTTGTTCGAAAATGAACGGGGCATCTTTAAGCTTGAAATTGGGGTGGGGCCCGGTAAAAAAACACATGACAAACGTGAGGATATAAAATCCCGTGATGTCGAGCGCGAATTATCGCGCTTAAAGCGTTAAAATTCCAATTTGCGATTATCTTCGTAATGCTGATGAGGCTTAAGCTTTTAACCTTAGTTTTGATGTGCTCCTGCAAGGTAGCCTTTGCCCAGCAATGGTTTGTAGGAGCTGAATTCACCAATTTGTTTTGGGAATCATTAAACAATTCTTCGGTTCAGGGAAAAAGCTGGGGCAATGGTGTCGCCGTTTTTGGGGCAAAAAATGTCCGTCCGGCTTTATCCATAGGTTATGGTATTTCTGCGGGCGAATTACGGGAGTCGGTTGAAGGTTTTTCGCCCTGGCAAAAAGCTCCTTATGCCAATCTTAATGCCCAATTCTTATGGTCGCCGGCTGCTGCATTTCAACGGTCGGAAAAAAGGTATGGATTTCGCCTGGCCGGAGGTTATTCAGCGCATTATATTCCCGAATTTACAAGTTTGGGTTTCAACCAAATACACATGAGTGTTGGCGTAGGAGCCCGGCAATGGCTAACCCTTGGTAAAAAAACAGGAATTTTTCTGGATGTATTTCACCATCAACGGCTGGGTGCAGATTTCAGAACCATGCTTACCGCAAGAACCGGATTTAGCATTATGCCTTAAAGCGCAAAATGTCTGCGTTTTCCAGGATGCTGCAGCCGGTTTCGCTATTCTTTGCCATTGCCAGCATGGCTTTGGCTACGGTGCGGGCCTCAACACCTTTATACTTTGCGGGAATAATTGGGGCAAGCAACATCATGGCATACTTGCTAATGTATTCTGCCAACCTGAATTCCTGTCGGTTGCCCAGCAGCATGGAAGGCCTTACAATGCCCAGTTTGTTAAAACCCAGAGCCATCAAATCGTTTTCGAGTTTCCCTTTTACCCTTGAATAGAAAATACGCGAATGTTCGTCTGAGGAAACAGCAGAAACCAGGTAAAACCCTTCTGCACCTTGGTTTTTGGTAGCTTTTGCCAGGTTTAAAGGGTAGTCATGGTCCACTTCATAAAACTTTTCCCGGGTTTTGGCCACTTTGATGGTGGTGCCCAAGCAGCAAAAAACATCATCGGCCTTCAATGCTAAAGATTCCAGATCATTAAAATCTACCTGCAACTGCTGCAATTTTGGATGTGTTATCGCCAAGGTTTTTCTTCCCAGGGAAATTACCTTCTCATAGTCGCCGAGCTCCAGCAACATGGGCAGTAATGCCGAGCCAACCAATCCGGAGGCGCCTGCTATAATGGCGGTTTTCATGTGGTGAAAATTTCGATAATTTGTGTTTGGTTAATGCCCATAACCAAAGGTAGCTCTTTTTGCATTTGTAGCCCTTTTAAGGATGTGTAAGGGATGTTGTAATGAATTGCTATGTCCTTGGCACTAAAACTGTGTGGCGTATTGGTAAATGGCCTTAATTGGGGTAGTTTTTCGGGACCATGTAACCTGTCGAATATCATGCCTCCACCATTGTTGAGGACGATAATGGTGATGTTTGCAGGCAAAGGATTGCACCACAGTGCGTTTTTGTCGTAAAGAAACCCAATATCCCCACTAACGCATGTAACATGCTTTTCGGGGTTGGCCCAGGCATAGCCCACCGCTGTGCTCACAGAGCCGTCAATGCCGCTGGTTCCGCGGTTGCCAAATACGAAGTTTGGAAGCCGTTGCAAGCGGTTTGCAAAGCGCACCACCATGCTGTTTCCCAGCTGTAAGCAGCCTTCGGATGAAACCTGTTCTATAATCATTTCTACCCATTTTGCTTCTTCCCCTGCATCGTGTATTGCCTTTACTGCGCCTTTCCAGGCCTGCAGAAATAACGGATTGTGGTGTTGTGAAATTTGGGCAGCCAATTGTCTTAAAAAGTTTTCTGGATCACCATGCAGGGTAACAGGGGAGGTGAAAAAGGGATCTCCGGTAAAGCCGCCATCACCCAAATGGAAATGCTGTAAGCCCTTGAATTGCCGCAACTTTATTTTCAGGGATTTGCTAACGATACCCAAACCAATTGTCAGTAGGATATCCGGACTGGCTATGTCATCTTTGGCATCAATTAACTCCGTAGAACGGATGATGTTTTCACCGGTTATATTGGATAAAACATCGGCCAGTACCGGTATTTCGGCAGCAACCTGATTCAAGATGGCTGCTATTTCAGGATTGGGTGTGCTTTGTCCAATCAGCACCAATATTTTTTTACTTTCTGCGAAAGTAGAAGGCAGTGCAACATTGGATAATGCTGCAATTTCTGGAGGATTTATTTCCGGGAATGAAAACAGCGGAGCATCAAGGTTTTCATAGATTGGCTCGGATAATGGAACATTGATATGAACCGGTCCGTGGGGGTGGCCATGGCAAATGCTTACAGCGGATAGTACCGTTTCAATAATTGTGTTTGCGCCGCCTTTTTTATGCAAATCATCGCTAAATGTGAAGTTTGCCAGGGAATGTTTTTCAAATATCTTATCCTGATGAATGGTTTGTCCATCCCATTGGTCTACTAAGGCTGCAGGCCGGTCTGCTGTTATTGCCAATAAAGGTATACGCTGATAATAGGCTTCGCAAATGCCGGGATAAAGGTTTAAGGCTGCGGTTCCGCTGGTGCAAATTACCAGGGCTGCTCTTCCTGTGGCCTGCGCTGAACCCAAAGCCATAAATGCTGCAGCGCGCTCATCCGGCGCTGACAAAAGCTCAAAACCGCCTACCCTGATGAGGCCGGCCACGATGGGAGCGTTTCTGGATCCGGGCGAAATTACCGCATGGGTAATTCCAGCACTTTTTAGCGCATGGGCAAATAAATCCAGGTGGTAACGCAGTTCAGACAAGGCAATGCAAAGGTACTGCCATTACTGGAAAAATGGATTGTGTGTGCGCTCTTCCCCAATGCTGGTTTCCGGGCCGTGGCCACTGCACAACCGGTAATCATCGGGTAAACTGAACAATTGGGCGGTTATGCTTGATAACAATTCTTCGTGGTTGCCGCCGGGCAGGTCAGTTCTGCCAATGCTGCCCTTGAATAATGTGTCGCCACAGATTACCGTTTTGCTGGCATGATGGATAAATACCACATGTCCGGGTGCATGGCCCGGCACGTGCCTAACTTCAAGGTCAATCCCTGCAAGGGTTATATCGCCCGGAAAAATATCATGGTCGGGCATTGGTGAAGGGGTGTATTTCAAGTTCCACATGGCTGCCATGGTTTCTGCACGTTCAAATAGGGGTATGTCTAAATGACTGAGGTAGAGCGGAACATTCCACGTCCTTTTTACGTAATCGTTCCCGAAAATATGGTCTATGTGGGCATGCGTATTGAGCAGGGCAACCGGTTTTAGGTCGTTTTTGGTGATGTAATCATTTAGCGCCATTTCCTCATAGGCATTGTAACAGCCTGGGTCAATGATGATGCATTGATGGTTTGTGCCGGTAAGGATATACGTGTTTTCAGCAAATGGTCCGAATTCGAAAACCTGGGAAGAAATCATGATGCAAAAATCGTTAATTAGGGCTGTTTTCCTTGTCACGTCATTAATTCTTAATCATATTGTTTTGGTGGCGCTCAGTTAATTGAGCCATCCTGTAACTTTTTCCTGTGTGAATGCGTAAAAAACAAACCATCTCCATTTACCTTTTAGGGATAAATGGTATCAACGAACATGAATAAGTCCAAAAAAATGCTGCTGATTATGGGGGTTATCTCCATTTCGGTGGCAAACAAAATCAATGCCCAGGCATATTTTAATGGAAGTATTGCCGAAGCCAGCTCCGGTGTTAAGCTGAAAAATGCGAAGATTATGGTTATCAATAACCGCGATACATCATTTTTTAACGTAGGGGATGACGGCAAATACAACATTACCACCAAAGAGGGGAAGAGCAGGATTTTTGCCCTCGCAGACGGATATATCACCGAGCTCAACAGCATCGATGCTGCCAAAGGTTCCGTAAACAGCGTGAATATTTCCATGGTGCCGAAAAATAAGGTGGATATGGATATGAGAAAACGGGATAAATTCAAAGCGGAATCAGCACCTTCCTTGGCCATTCGTGGCATAGCAGTAATGACAGATTCAGATGATGTAAGTGAAGGTTATGACAAAAAGGCGCATGCATATTTTGAAGACAAAGGGTTGAGGACTAAAAAACTGCCTATGCCCGGTATGCCGATTGCTACGCAAGGTGCAGCTGGCAAACTAACCGCTGGAAGCATCCTTGATTTTGGCAAATGGAAAATGTGGAATGATTTGAACGAAGGTGTTTTTAAGCAATACAGCAGCCAGTGCAAAAGCTATTTGAGTGCCAGCAAGCGTTATGTGGTGCAAATTTCCAATGGGGAAGGTGTGCCCGTTGTGGATGTTCCGGTAGTCCTGAAATCCAAAGAAACAGTTGTGTGGCGTGCCCGAACCGACAATACCGGTAAGGCAGAGTTGTGGGCAAATCCGAATTCGCTGGAAGCGGCACAGGGTTCGCTGAGTGCGGAAGTTACGGCCTACGGAAAAATGCAAACCATTACCAAATTGAAACCGTTTGAAAAAGGCATCAATTTTATCATGGCAAACGGCCCTTGCAGCATGGCAGATCAGCTGGACGTTGCATTTGTGGTGGATGCAACGGGCAGTATGGGCGATGAAATTAACTACCTAAAACTGGATTTGGATACTTTCATCAAAACCATTTCCATGCGCAACAAGGACATCAATTTGCGTCTGGGATCGGTATTTTACCGCGATCAGGGCGATGAATATGTTTACCGCGTATCACCGTTTAGTAGCAATACCACCGTTACCGACAATTTTATTTTGGACCAGCGTGCCAATGGTGGCGGCGATTATCCCGAAGCGCTGGAACAAGCCATGCGTGAAGCTGTGGATCATTTGGACTGGAGCAGCACCGCACGTGCCCGCATTGTTTTTCTGATGTTGGATGCGCCTTGCCATTATGATGCAAGTGTCATTGATTCGTTGAACAAATACATTGCGCGTGCCGCCGAAAAAGGCATTCGTGTGGTGCCTGTGGCCTGCAGCGGAACGGATAAATCCACCGAGTTTATGCTCAGAAGCATGGCGCTGCTCACCAATGGCAAATACCTGTTTCTAACCAACCACAGTGGCGTAGGCAATGCCCACATGGAGCCAAGCACAGATATTTATGCAGTTCGCAGCCTGCTCGACGAAATGCTGGCGGTCACCTCCGAGTTTTCTACCGTGCCGGACTGCCAGCAATACCTGAATGCCAATGCCATCAAGCATGTGGATTCCCTGCGCATGACCGAAAATCCTTTTGGAACTTCAGATTCAAGCCGCTATCTGGTGCTGCACGCCAAAGACAGTGCAGCAATCAGGGACAGCCTCATCATCAGGGAGCGCGGAAAATACGGTGCAATTTCCTGGGTGAAAATTTGGCCCAATCCCACTGAAGGTCCTTTGTCTATTAAAATAGAGGCAGATATCCGCGAAGTGTTTATTGCCGATATCGGTGGAAAACTGCTTCAGCGTTTCTCCTGCAAACGTGGCGATGAACTGCACCCAGATTTGGGCAGCTATAGTTCCGGAATATACTTTGTGAAGTATCCCACCGCCAATGGCTGGGTTGCAGAGCGCATTGTATTGCGGCGATAACCTTGTGTGTTATGGGTTGATTGAACAAAAAATCCCGGCCATGCCGGGATTTTTTGTTTAAAAATCAAAAAGAATTCAAACAATTAGGAAATTTAATTCCAATAAAATACTTTTACAAAAGTAGAATTAAGTACATTTAAAGCAATGGGGCAAGATTCTCTTTTTGATGAAATATCCGGTTATATTGAACAGAGCAGGCACGCTGTTCAGGTTCAGGCTAATAGTGTTCTAACGATGTTGTTTTGGAACATAGGCAAATGCATACTTGGCGAAGTACTGCAGGATAAGCGCGCTGCCTATGGGAAAGAAGTGGTTGCAAACCTATCTGTCCAACTGGTCAAGCGTCATGGTCGGAATTTTGAGGAAAAAAATCTGCGGAGAATGATGCAATTTGCTGAACAGTTTTCAAATGAAAAAATTGTCGTTACGCTGTCACGACAATTAAGCTGGAGTCATATTTTGGTGATTTTGCCATTAAAAAATATTAAAGCAAAGGAATTTTATATCCAGCAAACCACATTTCAGTGTTGGGGTGTAAGAGAGCTTAGAAGGCAAATTAAAATTAAATCTTTTGAACGGACCGAAATTGCTAATGTTCAATTGTCAACCAGTAATGTAGTTCCTTTAAATACATTTAAAGATCCTTATCTATTGGACTTTTTAGGGCTTGGAAACTCCTATTTAGAAACAGATTTAGAAAATGCAATTCTTATAAAGTTAGAGCATTTTATCTTAGAACTGGGTAACGGATTCGCTTTCATAGAACGTCAGAAACGAATGATAATAGATGGATTGGATTACTATTTGGATCTCTTATTTTACAACCGGCATTTAAAGCGTTTGGTTGCATTAGAGTTGAAGCTGGGGAAGTTTGAAGCAGCGCATAAAGGTCAAATGGAGCTTTATCTAAAGTGGTTAAATAAGTATGAAAAACAAGATGGAGAAAATCATCCTATTGGATTAATTCTATGTGCAGAAAGCAGCAAAGAACAAATTGAGTTGTTGGAATTGCATCAAGATGGTATCATGGTCGCCGAATATCTAACCCAAATGCCACCGCGTAAAGAGCTGGAGAAAAAACTTCAAGAGTTATGGGCTGAAGTGAAAGCCAGAAAAGAGCTAGGTAATGAAAATATCAACCCATGACAAACAAAAAAAACCCGGCCATGCCGGGATTTTTTGTTATGGATATTTTTAAAATAAATTACAGGTGTATACACTCATCATAAGCCTGTGCTACCGCTTCCATCACGGCTTCGCTCATGGTGGGGTGGGGGTGCACGCTTTTGATTATCTCGTGGCCTGTGGTTTCCAGGTTGCGCGCAACAACCGCTTCGATAATCATATCGGTAACGCCTTCGCCAACCATGTGGCAACCCAGCCATTCGCCGTATTTCTTGTCAAAAATCACTTTCACAAAACCTTCTTTGTGTCCGCCTGCACTGGCTTTTCCGCTGGCGCTGAATGGGAATTTACCCACCCGGATGTCGTAGCCTTTTTCTTTGGCTTGTGCCTCGGTTAAGCCTACGCTGGCTACTTCAGGATGCGTGTAGGTGCAGCCCGGGATGTTGCCATAGTTTAGTGGATCGGTGTGCACACCACAAATATGTTCTATACAGATAATGCCTTCGGCACTGGCTACGTGCGCCAGGGCTGGACCTGGTACGATGTCGCCAATGGCGTAAACACCCGCAGCGCTGGTTTGGTAATATTCATCCACCAAAACTTTACCTTTATCGGTTTTAATGCCCATTTCTTCCAGACCCAGGTTTTCCAGGTTGGTTTGAACACCCGCAGCACTCAGCACATTGTCTACTTCAAAGGTTTGTTCTCCGGTTTTGGTTTTAACGGTCACCACACAACGATCGCCTTTGATATCAACTTTTTCTACACTGCTTTCGGTCAAAATTTCAATGCCGCGCTTTTTGTAGGTCATGGCCATGGTTTTGCTCACTTCTTCATCTTCAATGGGAAGAATGCGTGACATGAATTCAACGATCGTTACCTTGGTGCCGATGGTATGGTAGAAATAGGCAAACTCCATGCCTATAGCGCCGCTGCCAATAATCAGCAGTTCTTTTGGCTGCTTTGGCATTACCATGGCTTCACGGTAGCCCAAAACACGGGTTCCGTCTATTTTGATATTTGGTAATTCGCGGCTGCGTGCACCGGTTGCCAGAATGATTTGGGTAGCTTCTACTGTTTCTGTTTTACCATCTTTGGTAACGGCAATTTTGCCTTTACCGGCAAGTTTACCTGCACCTTGAATAACGGTAATTTTATTTTTCTTCATCAGAAATTCTACCCCTTTACTCATGTTGCCGGCAACACCGCGGCTGCGCTGCACCATGGCGTCAAAATCGACACTGTGGGAGGCGACCGAAATGCCATAATCTTTGGCATGGTTGATATAATCAAATACCTGAGCGCTTTTCAGCAAAGCTTTGGTGGGAATACAGCCCCAGTTAAGGCATACGCCGCCAAGTTCAGATTTCTCAATGATGGCAACGCTTTTGCCCAGTTGTGAGGCACGAATGGCCGCTACATATCCGCCAGGACCGCTACCAATGATTGCAATGTCGAATTTCATGTTGATGTAAAATTGACTGCAAAAATACACGAAATTGTTTTTGCCGCATGATAAACTCCAAAACCCTTTCAATTACTTGCTAAAAAAAGGAACCCGGCAGCAACAGAATACCCTCCCAAGTCCTGTTGCCTTTCGCCGGGCCCTTCTAAATGTTAATCCTGGTATGGTTCCGGCATTGTTTCCATGCACGTTGTCGAAACCTGTTTTGACCTGAGCCAAAACACAACCAAGTATTATGTTTGTAAATAAAGTAGATAAAAAGCGTAAAAACAAATTTATTTGTATTGTGAAGCAAAAAAATAATTTGATCGAACAAGCCAAACTGGCCTTGAATATTCCTTTGGATAACAAAATAATCCTTTGCCTCGATGGTGGTGGCATGCGCGGAATCTTAAGCATACAATTGCTGAAAGCCCTTGAAAAGATTGCTGGTGCGCCCGCACACTCTTGGGTGGACATGGTTGCCGGAACATCTACCGGAGCCATTATTTCAGCACTGATTGCAACAGGCCATACCGCAGATAAAATCGAGGAAATTTATGATAACCTGGTGTTTAAAGTGTTTCAGCCCCGACTGCTGGGACACCGGTTTGTTAATCCGCCAAAGTTCAGTAAAAAGGCATTTAGAGACCTCGCAAATGGATTGTTTTCCAACCTTTCCATTGCCGATGCCTGCTGCCTTCACCGCACCGATATACTCATTACGGCCAAGGATATGGCTGCCGGAGAAGAAACGTATTTTACCGGTTTTTGCATGGCCGATGGCAGTGTACATGGCACCTATGCTCCGGTATTGCTCCGTGCAGCTGTCGAAGCCTCAATGTCTGCCCCAACGTATTTTAATCCGCTGGAAAGGTTTGTCGACGGGGGAACAACCACCTACAACAATCCGTCAAGTGCTGCCATCATAGAAGCGTTAAATTATAGCCGCAATCCAGATTATACGTATGGGAAAATTACCGTCATAAGCCTTGGTACAGGGATTTCGCCGCAGTTTATCCCACCCGGAAAGGCAGGCAATCCGCATGGTCCGGATCTGTTCTTTTGGCTAAACTGGCTGATGACTGAAATCGGCCACGATGCTTCGGATATGCAAACCGATTTGTTGCGCTCACCGCGATTTCGGGACTTACTGGATTACCGCAGGTTCCAGATCTCCCTGGATACCACAGCCATTCGCCAATTGCCCGACATTGCGCTTGAAGAGCCCATCAATGGCGCCCATACGCTGCATGGCCTGAACGACAGGGTTTTATCGGATATCGACATGGCCGATACCGGCAAATATGCCCTGATAAAATGCATTGGGATGCAAATGGCGACGTTTGTGGAATCCGCAAATAAGTTTGGCGCTGACCTGGTGCTTGGTCACAAGAAAAACAGGGATTTGCTGGTCACCGCCCGTGGGGATGTGGCCAGTATTCTCTCACAAATGCGCGATGCCCGCTGGCTGGACGCGCAGTCTGTTGATTAAATTCCAGAGGCTTTGCTGGATGCCCTTTTGCGGTCGTTTTCGTCAAGCAATATTTTCCTCAGGCGGATGCTTTGCGGGGTTACTTCCACAAACTCATCTTCCTGGATATATTCCATGGCTTCTTCCAGGGTAAACTCTATCGGTGGTGCAAGAACAGCGTTGTCGTCTTTGCCTGCAGCACGGAAGTTGGTCATTTGTTTTGCAGTACAAATGTTAATGACCAGGTCACCCGGCTTGATGTGTTCGGCCACAATCTGTCCTGCATAAATATCAATTCCGGGGTGGATGAAATACGTTCCCCGGTCTTTCAGTTTATCCATGCTGTATCCTGTGGCTGTGCCTTTTTCTTTGCTTATCAAAACCCCGGCAATACGCCCAGGCATGTTTCCTTTAAATGGCTCGTATCCTTTCAAACGGTGGCTCATGATGGCTTCGCCCTGGGTTGCTGTAAGCATGTTGCTGCGCAAACCAATAAGTCCGCGGCTGGGGATTTCAAATTCAATCCTTACCATATCGCCTTTTGGCAGCATGCTCAGCATTTCGCCCTTTTTCTGGCTGGCCAGCTCAATAACCTTACCGCTGGAAATTTCAGGTACATCTACGGTCAGTATTTCTATGGGTTCGCAACGCACACCATCAATTTCCTTGATGATTACACGTGGCTGACCAACTTGCAGTTCATAACCTTCACGACGCATGGTTTCTACCAAAACGCCAATGTGCAATACGCCACGGCCGTATACGATAAACTGGTCTGCACTGTTGGTTTCTTCAACACGCATGGCCAGGTTTTTCTCAGTTTCTTTCAACAGGCGATCACGTAGGTGTCGGCTGGTTACAAATTTGCCTTCTTTTCCGAAAAATGGGCTGTTGTTAATGGAAAACAACATGCTCATGGTAGGCTCATCGATAGAGATAGGAGGCATTCCTTCAGGATTTTCAAAATCGGCAACGGTGTCGCCAATTTCAAAGTTTTCAATACCAGTAAGGGCGCAAATATCGCCTGCATGAACCTCCAGCGCTTTGGCTTTGCCCAGGCCATCGAAAAGATATAGTTCTTTAATCCTTGATTTTTGAATGCTGCCATCGCGTTTTACCAAAGAAACAGGCATGTTTTCGCGCAAGGTGCCACGGGTGAGGCGCCCAACCGCAATACGGCCGGTATAGTTGCTGTAATCAAGGCTGGTGATTTGCAACTGGGTGCTGCCTTCTTTAATAACAGGCTCGGGAACAACCCTGAGGATGGTATCCATCAGGAAGGTTAAATCAGGGGTTGGGTTTTTCCAGTCAGGACCAAACCAGCCTTGCTTTCCACTACCATAAACGGTGGTGAAATCGAGCTGATCTTCTGAGGCTCCAAGGTTGAAAAACAAATCGAAAATATCGTCGTGGGTTTGATCCGGATCGCAGTTTGGTTTATCTACTTTATTGATTACCACAATCGCCTTTTTGCCCAAAGCAAGTGCTTTTTGCAATACAAAACGGGTTTGGGGCATGGGACCTTCAAATGCATCCACCAGCAGCAATACACCGTCTGCCATGTTTAATACGCGCTCTACTTCTCCGCCAAAATCTGCGTGACCCGGGGTGTCGATAATGTTAATTTTGGTGCCTTTCCAGTTTACGCTTACGTTTTTGGCCAAAATGGTGATACCCCGTTCGCGCTCCAAATCATTGTTGTCAAGGATTAATTCGCCAACTTCCTGGTTGTCGCGAAATAAGCTTGCTTGGTACAAAAGTTTGTCTACGAGGGTGGTTTTTCCGTGGTCTACGTGTGCGATGATGGCAATGTTTCTAATGGGCATGAGTTGCTTAAAAGTACGCAAAATTAACGCTAAATGCCCGTATTTCCGTGCTTTCTGTTTTTATTATTTGTTTACCGGGTTGTGAATTTTTTTTGTGAATTTTGCAAAAAGTAGAAAAATGTTTATCTAAAATCAATAATTAGAATAGTTTCTAAATTAAAAAATGCATTGATTGTGCTCCCAGGGGCGGGTTGTTTCCCTAATTGGTGAAAAAAGTACCAAGTGCAGAAATGATTTGCCAATAGCCGTAATGCTGGTGAACTGGGTGTATGTTGCTTTGTGGCATGAACAGATTAATGCTTTTGTTTGGTTGCTACCTGCTCTTTTTTCAACTGCAGGCACAATCCCTGATACCGGTGCTGGATCATTACAAACCGCTCCGACGCGCCCATTCGGTGAATGATGGTAAAGTGTGGGACGATTTTACAGATGAAGTTGAATTTCGCAAAAGGCTTGTGGTGCCGGGTTTTAAATGGAATTGCCAGGGATTTGCATTTGATACTGTTATCATTGGACAGGGAAGGTTGATGGCCGGGACGTCAAACGCACTGGTTAATGCAGGTGTTTTTGAGGATGTCTGCGACAGGGGTATCGGAACCGACAGCTCTTGCTCGCCCATATCCTGGAAAATTACAGGCAGGCGCGGAAAACGTATTTTGAAGGTGGAATGGCAAAATGTGGGTTATTTCGAGGACTGGAGCTATCATTCGCATTGCAGCAGGTCCATTTCATTTCAAATTTGGCTCTATGAAAAAAACAGCCGGTTGACCTTGCATTGCAATCGGGAGCAGTGGTTTAGGCTATCCGCCAAAGCCTTGCGGGAGGGCGGGGTAAAGGTAATTTCCGATCAGGGAGGGCAGTCCTTTTCCGGACTGTTTAAACCATAAGTTAAAAAACTTGTATATTCGAAGCAGAAATTTATTTTTAAAATAACAATTAAATCATGAAATACTTTTTACTGATGGTCTCTCTTTTTTCGGTAGTGTCTGTAAAGGCGCAAAATGTTTCATTTTCCCATGGAACCGATGCTTACCGATTTAGGGTAGCCGGCGATTCTATAGAAAATGACTCCATATGGGATGATCCATCCAGCGAATGGGATATTTCCTTGCTAACCAAAAGGTTGAATTTTCCTTTTTATGCAGAAGGTTTTAACCTGGATACTTTTTTGGTGGAAGATGGCTACATCACCAATGCAGACGGAAGTTTTGCAATAGGTAATTTCAGCGATCTGGTTGATAAGGGTTCGGGAGGAATGGCGGGTGCCAAATCCCCTATTTCGCTGCACCGGATTGGTATTGCTCCAAATCGGGTAGTCATTGTGCAATGGGCCAATCATGGTTTTTATGGCGACCTGGATTTGCGTGGTCAATGCTCGGACTCTGGCCACATGCAATTGTGGATTTACGAAACTGGTAACAAAATTGAAATGAAGTTCGGTAATTCCTACATCAGGGATTTTTCATCAACAATGGCAGATTATACGCTCATGGGATATTACACAACAGATGGATTAACCTATGCAGGTATGTCTTTGGAAGGCAATCCCGCCAATCCAACATCCGCTACCGATGTTACAAACTCTACCGGTCTGGTGGGTTATCCTTCAGCCAATAAGTTATATAGCTGGGTGTTTGGAAGGGGTGTGGGTACCCGGAAACTTGGTTTGCAGAATCCCGGGTTTTGGTTTGCCAACGGTCGTATTTATTTTAAGGAACAAGGCCACAAGGATTTTGTACTGACGGATATGTCTGGAAAACTTGTGAAGCAGGGTAAAGCAAACAGCGGCATGGAGATTGCCAATGGCATTAAACCCGGTGTGTATTTGCTGCGTTCCGGAAATACCCCAAACCAGCGATTGCTTAAGGTGGTAGTAGAATAATTCCAGGCAGGAGCAATCAGAATCTTTTTGTAGCTGTATTTTTGCAGCTGCATGTCATTTGATAAAGAAATAGCGCGCCGCAAAACCTTTGCTATCATTAGCCATCCGGATGCCGGTAAAACAACGTTGACCGAAAAGTTCCTGTTGTTTGGTGGTCAGATTCAAACCGCCGGTGCTGTAAAAAGCAACAAAATAAAGAAAACCGCCGCATCGGACTTCATGGAAATTGAGAAGCAGCGGGGTATTTCCGTTGCCACCTCCGTAATGTCGTTTGAGTACAAAGGCAAACTGGTGAATATCCTGGATACTCCCGGTCACAAGGATTTTGCCGAAGATACCTACCGCACCCTTACTGCCGTAGACAGCGTAATTCTGGTGGTAGACTGTGTGAAAGGGGTGGAGGAACAAACCGAGCGCCTGATGGAGGTTTGCCGAATGCGGGCAACGCCGGTGATCGTGTTTATCAATAAGCTCGATAGGGACGGAAAAGACCCGTTTGATTTGCTGGAGGAGCTGGAAAACAAGCTGAATATCAAGGTGCATCCCATGAGTTGGCCCATCAACATGGGGCGCGATTTTAAGGGTGTGTATTTGCTGGAATCTGGGAGTTTGAACCTCTTTGAAAGCAACAAATCCAAGGTGAGCGACGACTATTTGCGCCTTACGGATTTACAGGACAGCAGGCTGGATGGAATGCTGGGAGAGAAGGATGCTGAAAAATTACGTGAAGATGCTGAATTGATTGATGGTGTTTATGGAAAAGTGAACCGGGAAGAGTACATGCAAGCCCATGTGGCGCCTGTTTTTTTTGGAAGTGCTTTGAATAACTTTGGTATTCAGGAATTGCTGGATACCTTCATAGAGCTGGCGCCTATTCCCCAATCACGGCCTACCTCTGCTAGGGATGTAGATCCAAATGAAAAGAAATTTACTGGTTTTATTTTCAAAATCCACGCCAACCTTGATCCCAAGCACCGCGACAGAATTGCCTTTTTGCGGGTTTGCAGCGGCGTTTTTGAGCGCAATAAACCCTACACCCATGTGCGGCTGGAAAAACAGGTCCGCTTCGCCAACCCATACACATTTTTGGCACAAAGCAAGGAGGTTGTAGATGATGCTTATCCCGGAGATGTGGTCGGCTTGTACGATACCGGTAATTTTAAAATTGGCGATACCCTCACAGAAGGTGAAAAGCTTATGTTCAAAGGAATCCCAAGCTTTTCGCCCGAAATATTTAAGGAATTGTTAAACCTGGATCCCATGAAAAGCAAGCAACTGGAAAAAGGTATTCAACAGCTTACCGATGAAGGTCTGGCCTCGTTGTTTACGCAGGAACCCGGAAGCAGAAAGTTTGTTGGAACGGTGGGGGAGCTGCAGTTTGAGGTTCTGCAGTATCGGTTGGAGCATGAATATGGTGCCAAGTGCAGGTTTGACCCAAGACAGATACACAAAGCCTGCTGGATGAGTGGTGATGAAAATGAAATAAAAGATTTCATGAAATTCAGGATGAACAACATTGCCATGGATAAAGACGGACAGCCCGTATTTTTGGCCGAAACCGGTTATATCCTAAGAACCATGCAGGAGAAGTATCCCAAGATCTCCTTTCATGCAACGAGTGAGTTTAAAGTTTGAAATATAAATTAGAATATAATAGTAAAAAATAAATTATTTTTAAAGTATTTCGATTTAATTCTCGTATTAATTTAGTACCCTTAAATGTCTTTTTAACTTAAATAAAAACAATTAGTTGTAAATTTTAAATACCCTAGATATGTAGTTTGAATTAGTTTGATAAGTAGCATTTGTATTTATATTCATTAAATTTCTATTAATACATTTTTTTGTTACCTATTTTCAATGAGGCTTACCTCATCTTTTAAAGCATTCCTTGCGCTGATTGCTTTTACCCTGTATAGTTCAATTCTGCTTGCCGTTTACCCAGCTACTTGTCCCACCATGCAAAAAAGAAACAATGGCAATGGACTTTGGGGAGATTGTGTGGGACAAGGAACTGTATCTGTGGCTGCCAATGTGGCGGGTACCACTTACGCAAATTTTTTCTCCAACTACAGTATCGCACCCGATTCGAAAACGGGTGAAATTAACTTTTATTGGCCCGGGGTTACCAACATCACAGAGCTATGTGATTACACGTGTTTGGGTAGGTACGACTTTGCTGGCTTCCAAAGTTGGTCCACCTCCGGTGCCTTCAATCCGGAATGGCAATACCTATGCAACCTATTGTTTTTATGTGGTAAACCTTCCCAATGCGGGAGTGCTTACCCTTGAATTTACAAATCCTGCAACCAATGTTGTTGTTCATAGCAATGTTTGTTATTACAGTGAAGTTTCCAATTTGAAAACCGGGATTTCACCTAATCCGGTGAATGCAGATCAGGGTATTCTTAATATTGCGATGGATGGTATCGATAATGAAATGCCTTTCCATATTCATATCTACACCATCGATGGCCGATTGTTGCAAAGCAATGAAGTAACCTTGCATAATGGTAAGAACTTGTTTGGCCTGGACACAAAAACCTTGAAGAATGATTTGGTGTTTATTTCAATTTCTCATCCGGAAATGGGCGTGATACAGCGGCAAAAGCTGATTGTTAAGCATTAATTAAACAATAACATAAAAAAAAGCGGCTGAAATCCAGCCTCTTTTTTTTATGTGAATAAATAAAAATGCAAAAAAATCTACGAAATATAGGTTAATTAAATAGCGTAGACTATATTCGCGCAATAAAATATAGTTAAATCCTCCATTTACTGCTTAAGTACCTATGAATCAATCACCCTCTTGCCGAATTACAAATACATTAATTGACAGTATTTGGAGCAAAACTGTTAAAGAAGTGCTGGTTTTTTGCATG
>CANKVN010000034.1 GCA_947487055.1 Flavobacteriales bacterium | reverse complement strand
GGAACATACCGATTGGTAGATGATGCCGCGCTTGTCGAACCTGCTGGTTCCGCCGTCTACATGGTCAGCACTTTGGTTGCCGCCAAAATAGGAGGCATACAGCAAAGAAGCCGCGTCCTGGCTAAGTACCAGCAAGTAAAAATCAGCATCATCGGTGGTTTTTTGCTGGGCATTGGAAGTAACGTGCAAGCCATTGGTGGTTCCCACATTCCCAACGCCCACATCGCTGCCCCAGCCACTGAAGTAAATGTTGTAGCATTTGTCTACCATAAAGGCACAAGGGCTCAATTCCGGGGTTCCGCTGCGGTTGCCGAATGTGGTAACCCAAAGTTGTTTACTGAGGTCGTTGCTGAGCTTACCAATAAACTGGGTGGTGTTGTTTTTGCCGTAGGTATTGGCTGAGCGGGCCACAGTGCCTTCTGTCTGGCCGTTGATGTAGATGTTTTGCTGAATATCGTAATCCAGAAAATAAACCTGATCGTAATCGGAAGTTCCCCAGAAAGTGCTGGTTATTATTGCGCCGGAATCCCTATTTAATTTGGCAATAAACCCATCGGCTGTTCCACCCTGGTACGTTTTTTTATAGCTGTTGCCAGCAATGGGGAAACCGCTGCTGCTGGTGCCGCCACCCACAAATACATTGCTGCTGTCGTCCATTTTCACAGAATATGCAGCATCGTCTGAAGTGCCACCCAGATAGGTGCTCCACCGCAATTTGCTGAGGTCGCCTGTCAAGGAAAACAATACCGCTTCCAAACCGCCTTTGCGGGTGCCGTAAGCCGCTTTGTAGGTGGGGAAGTTGGAGGATTGGGTGCAACTGGCAACATAGATATTGCCTTTGCTGTCTGCAAGGATGTCGCCCCGAAAATCATCGGCGTAATTGTAGTGCAAGCTGCCATTGTTGATGCCGTCGTTTGCACTGCCACCCAGGTAGGTTCCGCCGAGCATGGTTTTACCATCGGCACGCAATTTCACCACATACAAATCACTGTTGCCATTGTGTGTGCGGTCAAATCCAGCAATTAGGTCTACCGGAAAATCAGTGGACAGGGTGGTGCCAAAAACCAGCAGGTTATTTTGGTCGTCAATGCTAAGGCTGTGGGGATATTCATTGCTCATGCCTCCGAGATAGGTTGCATAAACAAGGGCTGTTCCATCAGGTTTGTATTTGGAGATGGCCACATCGCAGGGCAGGTAAACCGGCGCTGCCACCGGCCCGCTGCCACCATATGTGGTCTGAAATGCGCCTGCAGTGACCGGATAAGCCCCCTGGTCGGTATCTACAATGCCGCCGGCGTATAGATGACCTGTGGAGTCGTAGGTTGCCGTAAAACCGAAATTATCGCCCCGGGAGCCGGAATAGGTGCTGAAAACCAAAACCGGATCAATGATTAGCGGGGCTTGTGTGTTGTAGTTGTCGGTATGAAAGGATAACGTATCGCCGTACTGCCGAAATTCACAACCAATGCGGCGGTCTCCCTGAAACGCAACCGGCTTGCGGATGCTAAAAGGGCCCACGGTGGTATGGCAAACGGCATCGCCCTGGTTCATACCCATTCTATCCTGACCCTGAATGACCATTCTCACCTTCTGTGGGTCGGCGCCAATATTGATGAGCCAGTCAAATTCAATTTCTTCACCGCGGGTGTAGACCATGAAATCAATGCCCGGATATACGTTTTTTAATTTTATCCGGCTCACGGGATAGATTTCATTTCGCCACAAGGCGGGATTATTACCCAGGTAATAATTTTCGTAGTAAGGTGCCTCTCCGCTTTGTTCCATGGCGATTTCAGACGCTGGACTGGCATTGTCAAACCGAACTTTTATCACATGGCCGCGCAAGGCAAACAGGGAATCTGTGCCGCGGTAGTGGAATGCTTTATGGATATTGGGTAAATCCTCGGGATGCAGCATTTTAATGGTAAATCCATGCTTTTCAAGGAAAAAAGCACCTCCCTTAAAGATGGTTTTGGCCACAATTGGCTCGGACCATTGGCCTTCATTTGGGGTGAAATACAATACACCTGTTTTTTGCCCAAACAGGCATGTTCCATGAAGGAAAATGCCAAACCATATCAACAATAAGCGAAACAAGGTATATACAAAGATAAGCGGAACTCCCAAACCCGCTAAATAGTAATGTTAATTCTATGTCAAAAAGAAAAACCGCGGCAAGCCGCGGTTTTCACCAAATAGTCTATGGAAAACCAATGGGGGGAAACCCCAAAGTTCTTTATTCAAGACCCAATTTGAGGGTCAAGGCTTTTTCAATGGTTTCAACCATGGCTTGGGGTGGAGTGCCATCGGTAAAACTGCCGCTGAACAAGCGGTTTTTGTCAGTGCTGTTTTTCAAGACCAGGCCCTTGCCATAGCGGTTTTTGAATATGGTGGATATTTCTGAAAGGGAAGCGTTGCTGAATACCAATTTACCATCAACCCAGGTGCAGCTTGGCGATTGAACGCTGCTTTTTAGTTCTCCGTTACTAAGCCGGGCAACCATATTTTTGGTGAGGGTAATTTGTTTCTTGTCTGCCTCCACACGCACTTTTCCGTGAGATACTTCCACAGCAGGCGTTTCCTGCGGATAATCTGTTACGGTGAAGCCGGTTCCCAAGACAGTTACGTTTAGGTGGTTACTGTTTACCGAGAATGGCAGTTTTTCATTGCGGCTCACTTCAAAATGGGCCTGTCCTTCAAGCTCAATATGGCGGTTGTCGCTGTTGAAATCTGCCGCGACGGTGAGTTTGCTGTTGGCATTGAGCCTAATTACAGATCCATCGGTAAGGGTTATTTCTTTTACTTCGCCTGCACCAGTGGCGGCCAAAATCGCCTCTGTGGTGTGTGATCCGGAAATGTTCATCATGATCGCAACAGAACCCGTAATGATTGCGGCTACAGCGGCTGCTACTGCCCAGCGTTGCGAGAAAATGGATTTCTTTTCTACGGTCAAGTGGGATTGGCTTATTTTGGCCTGGAGCTTATTCCATGCAGCTTCATCATTGCCTTGCTCCGGGTAGGCATATTTACCGGCCATTTCCCAGATTTCCTGGAAATCTGCGCCAACAGGTGTTTGGTTGTTTTTTTGTTCAGCCATCTTAGCCCAATACCCTTCCTGCAGTATTTACGAGCGCATCAACCTGCTGCTTGATGATTGCAACCGTCATGTTGTATTGCGGATTTTTCTTCAACCATTCTTCCAGGTGTTTTATCTCATCGCGAGACATCAATCCTGCAGCATATTTGGTTAAAAGATTGGATTCCAGTTGTTCCTTCATACCTTATTCGTGAGTATTAATACCACGATTGTGAAGGTTACCCCCAAAAAATATTTAAATTTTTTTTTATCCCCTCGGATAATCGTCGGATACGATGCCTTTTTTGCTTTGCAGATAAGGGTTTGAGGTATATACCCGCTCGATGATTTCTACCACTTTCAAACCTTCCAGCGCGTTGGTGGTCGGCGATACATTGCGGTTGATGGTATCCACCACATTTTCGATTACAAAATTGTGGTTGGCGGCGCTGCCTTTGTAGGGGCCGTAGTCGTTTGCAGGATTGGCAGGTGGCAATTCCGGCATGGTGTAATCTTTTACGTGGCAATACTCCACTTCGTTCATATACTGCCCGCCTATTTTCACGGTTCCGTTTTCGCCAATGATGGTAATGGAGCTTTCGAAGTTCTTATCCCAAACACTGGTGGAATAATTGATGGAACCCAAGCCACCGTTGAGGAAGCGGAACTGAATCATCCCGGAGTCTTCAAATTCTGTGTTGGTTTTATGGGTGAAATCTTCAAACTGTGCCCTGATGTCTGTGATGTCTCCAAACAGCCAGTACATGATATCGATAAAGTGAGAGAATTGTGTGTAAAGGGTTCCTCCGTCCAGGTCCTGCAGGCCTTTCCAGTTGCCGCCTTTGTAGTAGCGCTCGTCGCGGTTCCAATAGCAATTTACCTGAACCATGAAAATGCGGCCTAAAGTTCCCTGATCCAGCATGTTCTTGATCCAAACAGAGGGCGGCGAATAGCGGTTTTGCATGACGCAGAAAACCAGTTTATGGTGCGCCATGGCGTTGTATACCACTTGTTCGCATTCCGCTTTGCTCAATGCCATGGGTTTTTCAATCACCACATGTTTGTTGGCTTTCAGGCCCCCAACAGCGTGTTCTCCATGCAGCCCGTTGGGCGTGGCAATGTTTAGCACATCAAAATCCGGTCCTTGAGAAAGCAGCGATTCCAAAGATGAAAAGAACGGAACGCCAAAATGGTCGATTCCCAGGTCGGCAGCAGGGCGAATATCAGCAAGGGCTACAAGCTCTGCATCCGGATTTCGGGCAATCATTTCGGCGTGTCTTTTTCCGATATGGCCGGTGCCTAAAACGGCAAATTTTACTTTCATTTCATGTAAGGGGTTAAGCGTTTTTCCTCAAGGGTATAAACCACGTCGCAAATGTCGAAAACTTTTTCCCTGTGGGCAATAATAAGCATGGTTTTCCCCAAATTTTTAAGATAAAGCAGGTTATTCAGCAATTGCGCCTCCGTTTCGTCGTCCAATGCGCTTGTTGGTTCATCCAAAATAAAAATCTCACTGTCGTGATAAATTGCCCTTGCCAGTGCGAGTCTGTGTTTTTGACCTTCACTCAGTTTGGAACCGTGATCGCCAACAGGTGTATCCAGCAAATCGCCTTCGTTTTCCGGTAAGGTAAATGCAGCCAGATCCAGCGCCTGTTTTATTTTATCGATGATGATTTTTGACTGATGCGAACCAAACACCACATTGTCTGCAACCGTGCCATTGATGATGTAGGGGTCTTGCCCGAGGTAAGAAAATAACTCCACGGTGCTCATTTCGTTGGAGATAATCTGCTCGTCTACGGTGATGGTTCCTTCCAACGGAGTGTAAAAGCCCATGAGCAGCTTCACCAAGGTTGTTTTCCCTGTGCCGGAAGCGCCCCGTATGCCAATGCATTCACCCTTTTTGATTTGCAAATCAAGGTAATGGATAATGGTGGGTTTATCGCTGTATGCAAAAGATACATTTTTCAGGCTAACAGATTGTTTAAATGAATTGACCTTGTTCTTCTTGCTGCCCGGCTGGGTAACCATGGGTGTGAGCTGCTCCAGGGTGTAGGCGCTGAGTTTTAGGTGAAGCAAGCTTTGCAGAACCCTGTTTGCCGCAGGCAGCAACCTAAAAACGGCAATGGCAAACAAGGCCGCCAGGGCCCTCACTTCGCCAATGTTATCGCTGGAGTAAAAGTAGGCGTAAATTACCAGCAGCACCATACCAATAAGGGCAATGATTTCGTTGATGCGGAAGGGCAATGTTTGCAGGTTGATGGCCCGGATCCCGGCTTGTGAAAATCCGCGAAAATGCTGCAACATCTTTTCCCTGAAATGCACTTCAGCACCGTGGCTGATGATGTCGGTAAAACCTCCGTTGCCATAATTGATTTCCCGCATAGCCTGATCCCTGAATTGGGCACTGGCCTTTCCCAGGCTGGTTATACGGCTTTTGGCGACCTGGTTTACCAGGAAAAAGCCGCCCCCGATAAGCCCGAAAATCAAAAAGAAAATGATGGGATTATACCAGGTGAAAAAGGTGGTAAGCATCATCACAATCAGCAGTTCGCTCACTAGCGTGAGGTATGGAATGTAGGTGCCTGAAACAAAATAATAGGGCGAAAAAAACACCACTTCATTAAAGCCGGGACCATCATTGTTCAGGCGGTCATAGGCCCTGTTTTGAAACACCCAGTCATAGCTCCGTTTGGATAGGTCCTGTGCTATGTCGGCAGCGGTTTTTCGTATGTATTGCTGCAACAAAAAGGATAAAATTCCTTTGATGATAAAAAACAGCAGGATAAAACAGATTAAGGTTTTGAGAAAAATGCCCTCACTGCCAAAGTGGAACTGCTGGTAAACAAACCGCAGTTTGCTGCTTTTTTCCAGAAAAGAATGGTCAAGGGCCAGCATCAGCACAGGAACCATACTGCCCAATCCAATAATATCCGCAGAGGCCAAAAGGGTGAGCCCGGCAAAAATGGTGTTGGTGCGCTGTTTTTGTATAGGCGTGAATAAATGCCTAAAACCCCGGTGGGCATTCAGTATAATTTGCCTTGAATTCAAAGACCACAAATGTACGTAGATAAATGAATTTTGTAAATTCATGACCTTTATCAACCTTTGCAGTAATGATGCAAAAAGAAACCGTGTTGGTTATTGGCGCCTGCGGACAGCTCGGAACCGAGCTGGTAGAGGCGCTTCGCAATATTTATGGTGATTCCCATGTGGTTGCCAGTGATGTTAAACAAAGCGAGCATCCTGTTTTTCAGGCGGGCCCTTTTGAGATTTTGGATATCCTGGACAAGGCCAGGTTGCTGGAAATCCTTGAAAAATATAAACCAACCCAGGTGTATCATCTGGCTGCGTTGTTGAGTGCAACTGCAGAAAAAATGCCTGAATTTGCCTGGAAACTCAACATGGATGGATTGTTTCACCTGTTGGATGCAGCACGGGATACAGGAATTGTAAAAAAAGTATACTGGCCCAGCAGCATTGCGGCCTTCGGACCGAATACCCCAAGATACAATACCCCACAGTTTGGTGCTATGGATCCAACCACCGTTTATGGTATCAGTAAACTGGCAGGCGAACTCTATGCGCAGTATTACTTCAACCGCTGGGGGATAGACACCCGCAGTTTGCGCTATCCGGGCTTGATTGGTTATAAGTCGGCTCCCGGTGGTGGAACCACGGATTATGCGGTTTCCATTTACCACGATGCATTAACCACAGGAAAACACCATTGCTTCCTGAAGCCTGGAACGGTATTGCCAATGCTGTACATGCCCGATGCGCTTAAAGCGACACTGGACATCATGCATGCTCCTGCAGAAAAGGTAAAAATCCGCACCAGCTATAACCTGGCGGGCATGAGCTTTGGACCGGAAGAAATTACTGCGTCCATCCAAAAATATGTGCCTGGTTTCACTTCCACTTACGAGTCGGATTATCGACAGGCGATTGCAGATTCTTGGCCTGCAGTGATTGATGATTCACGCGCCCGTGAAGACTGGGGCTGGCAACCGGATTATGACTTGGACAGAATGACCAGGGACATGCTTGAAAATTTGAGGAAGCAGTACGGGCAAGAGTCCTGAGTCAAGTCTCTTTTATGGGGCTTTTGCTGCTCTGCAGTCTCGTTCAAGGTTGCCGATTGGTAAGGATATTATTATTGATGTAAAACATTTCGAGCCATTTTGGGGAATCTGCCGCACCTACGGTGCTCGATATCTGCACTTTTTGATTTTTATGAATCTTTGGCTGCTCTGCAGCCTTGTTCATGTGTTTTGGACAGGACGTTATCATCAAATAAAATATTTCCAGCCCCGTTAGGGGCGACAGGAATTTAGAATATATTTGTAGAAATAAAAGCTCCATTAGGAGCGACAGATTTCACCATGCCCAATACATACACGCAAATTTATATACATATCGTTTTTTCTGTCAAAGGCCGCGCTAACCTCATTTCATCCGTTTGGAAGGAGCGCCTTTATCAGTATATTTCCGGGATAATTAGGGCCAATAATCAAAAGACAATGATTATTAACGGCGTGTCCGACCATATTCATATTCTTATCGGTATGAACGCAACCTGTTCTATTTCTGAATTGGTGCGCGACATCAAATCCAACTCGAGTAAATGGATAAACGACATGAGATTTATAAGAACGAAGTTTGAGTGGCAGACTGGTTTTGGAGCATTCAGTGTTTCGCCTCATTTCATAAATACCATTATCAATTATATTCAGAGACAGGAAGAGCATCACCGTAAAAAATCTTTCCGTGAAGAATATGTAGCATTCCTTAAGGATGCGAATATTGAATACAACGAAAATTACCTTCTGGAAGATTTTGGGGAAAATACCGAGACAGGCCCATCACCGCAAAACAATTAAACACATTTCTTTAAAAGTAATCCCATTTTTCTAACAGAAAACAACCGGATATCCCTGCAAAATCAGCAAGCTAACCGGCAACCAGGTCCTGCTTATCCTACCGCTTTGCCCTGCAATGTGGTGGTGGTGGCACTTTCAACAAGAACCTTCACGAAATCGCCTTTTTGATAATTTCCTTTTGGGAAAACCGTGACGATATTCTGGTCATTCCTTCCTTTCCATTCTTCGCTGCTGCGCTTGCTCTCAGACTCTATCAGCACCTCTACCACTTTGCCTATATATGCATGGTGCTTGGCTTTGGAAATGGCATTTTGCAAAACAATAATCTCCTGCAAGCGCCGACTTTTTGTTTCTTCCGAAACATCATCCGTGAATTTTTTGGCGGCTGGGGTTCCGGGTCGCTCGCTGTATTTGTACATGTAGCTGTAATCAAACTGCGACCATTCCATCAAAGAAAGGGTTTCGAGGTGCTCTTCCTCAGTTTCGGTGCAAAAACCGGATATAATATCGCTGGTGACACCACAATCGGGCAAAATATTGCGAATCATGGTGATTTTATCCATATACCATTCCCGGCTGTAATTGCGGTTCATGGCCTCCAGCACACGGCTGCTTCCGCTCTGTGCAGGCAAATGGATATAGTTGCAAATGTTGTCATATTTGGCCATGGTAAGGACCACCTTTTCTGTAATGTCGCGCGGGTGGCTCGTACTGTAGCGAATGCGCATTCCCGGAACAGCCAGGGCAGTCATTTCCAGCAAATTGGCAAAATCCACCGACATGGCTTTCTCTTCTTCGGTAAGGGTTTTAAATTCCTTTTTGGGCCCTCCGCCAAACCAAAGGTAGCTGTCCACATTTTGCCCCAAAAGGGTTATTTCTTTATAGCCTGCAGCCTCCAGTTCCTTGGCTTCATGTACAATGCTTTGTGGATCGCGGCTACGCTCACGGCCACGGGTGAAAGGCACCACACAAAAACTGCACATGTTGTCGCAACCGCGCATGATGCTGATGAAAGCCGATACACCATTGGTGTTTAGCCGCACCGGATTCAGGTCTCCGTATGTTTCCTCGCGGCTCAGCAGCACGTTGATGGCACGCCCGCCATCGTCTACCTCGGCAACAAGTTTGGGTAATTCACGGTAACTGTCGGGTCCCGCGACCACGTCCACAAGCTTCTCCTCTTCGAGTAGCTTGTCTTTCAGACGTTCCGCCATGCAGCCCAATACCCCGATGATGAGGTCACGATTTTGCTTTTTGTTGGACCTGAGATGCTTGAGGCGTTCGCGAATGCGTTGCTCTGCATTGTCGCGGATGGCGCAGGTGTTTAAAAAAATCACATCGGCATCAAACTCATCCTGTGTGGTGGCAAAGCCATGTTCTCCCATGATGGAGGCAATGATTTCGCTGTCGCTAAAATTCATGGCACATCCGTAGCTTTCAATGTAAAGCTTTCTTTGGGTAGTCATTACTTCAGGGGTTTCTGCAATTGGCATCTAGCTGCAAATTTAACGAAAAATCATGGTCGGCATTAAGAATAAGCAGGGTAAACCGGGCAACAAGGTTTTCATTCTTTAAATTCATCATGTTTTGGCTTCAATCAATTAGTCTCATTATCCAGTTTTAAAGAACGTAAAACAATCAGGAAGCACATGTTCTATTTTCCATTCCACCATTTTCGCGTAAACTTGCAGTGCTTTGAAAAACGTTTTGTTATTCCTCTTTGTGTGCACCCCGCTGTGGCTTGCAGCGCAAAGCAACGACGATAAAGGACAATTTAGCGGGAATCTGCTGCTGAATTATCAAAAATACCTCAGGGACGACAAAATTGGCGCCAGTACCAAGGTTTATCAGGAAAACAGCGCCAGTGTGGATGCGTGGCTCTTCATGAACTACCGCATTAAAGGTTACAGCCTCACCGTGCGCTACGATGCCCTGAACAACTCGCCACTGCTCAATCCCCAAGGCTCGTATACCAATCACGGAATTGGTTTTTGGCAGGCCTCCAAGCAAATCGACAAGCTCAGCATCACGGCAGGTTCTTTTTATGATCAATTGGGTTCCGGAATATTGTTCCGCGCCTACGAACAGCGTCAAATAGGCATAGATTATGCCATTCAGGGGGTTAGGCTCCAATACGATTTCAATGATCGCTGGCGCTTAAAAGGCTTTGGCGGCAACCAGAAAGGCTACCTCGAAAACCGCTTTGGATTTAGCAAACAAGTGGTGGCCGGAGCCAATCTGGAAGGTTCTGTGGATTTGGGTAAAGATGCCCGTTTTGGTTCATTGCAATTGGGCGCCAGTGCCCTAAACCGAACCCTGGACAGGGGAACCATGGATGCATTGGTCGCCGAAATCAATACCTATGATATTTCCCGCAGGTTTCTTCCCAAATATAATGTTTACGGCTTTAATGGCTATGCTACCTATTACTTGGGCAACCTGACCTGGAATGTGGAAATGAACTACAAAACCCCGGAAGCAATCAGGGATATTGGCAACAAGCTGGTCTCGACCGATGGCAAGGTTATTTACACTTCCTTAAGCTGGGGCAAAAGTGGCATGAGGTGGGGCAAACATAAAGCCAGTATTGGATTGAACCTGCAGGCCCGCCACGTGGATCATTTCCCGTTAAGAACCACTCCCAATGAGCAACTGCTAAATGGATTGTTGTCCTACCTGCCTTCACTGACCAGGCAAAACACCTACCGCTTGCTGGCACGCTACAACGCACCGGCACAGGATCTGGGGGAAAATGGCATTCAGGGCGAAATTGACATCAAACCCAGAAAAGGAACCCAAATCACCTTAAACGGTAGCTATGTAAAGACGCTGAAGCACAATGGCATCAACAACAAAGAGATCGTGCTGTTCAGGGAATGGTACGGCGAAGTGATTCAAACCCTGAGCAGTAAGGCAAAACTAAAGCTGGGTATGCAAAGCGTGCGCTACAACCAGGCCCGCTACGAGCAGGAATCCGGTTATGATGACGTATTTACCCTTACCCCATTTGGTGAGTTAACCCTAAAGCTTCCCAAGCACCGCAGCCTGCGCCTGGAAGGCCAGTATCTGCATACAACAAAAGATCAGGGTTCGTTCGCCAACCTGGTGGCCGAATTGTACCTCACGCCTGTTTGGTACGTGGGTGCAGGCGACATGGTGAATGTGGTTCCGCACCGCTATGAAAACATGGTTATTGCAGATAAAGTGCTTCACTATCCCATGATTTATATGGGATACACCAAAGGCAACAGCGTGTATACGTTGGGTTACCTGAAACAACAGCAAGGGGTGAATTGTTCCGGTGGTATTTGCCGCCTGGAGCCTGCATTTAGCGGTATTCGCTTTACGGTAAGCTCTAATTTCTAAGGCCTACAAGTCCCATACCCTCGTTCTTCTTTCACTTTGGTATCGGCGCATGTTGAGCCAAAATGCCGCTATCAGGTAGAAAATAATGGGAGAACCGAGGGTGAGGCAGGAGGTGTAAATAAAATACAACCTTATTCTTCCGCTGGAAATGCCGAGCTTTTCACCAAGGGTTTCGCAAACCCCAAAGGCGCTTTTTTCAATGGCATATTTAATCCAACTCATCGTACAAATTTAGGGGTTACCTCCAAAAGACCAAATCCACTAATTATATATATCAATATACGCAAAAAAATCCAGAAAAGCAAATTTTCCAGCAAGCCAATTACCCAATAGCCGGATAATAGGCCTGCATCAGTGTTTGCACCTCTGGTGTGTATTGGCCCTGGCCGGCATAAATGGTTATTGTGTTTTGCTGAATGGTATGTGGCTGCAAGCCCATGCACAAAATGCTTACATGTGGATGGCTGTGCGCAAAAGAACGTATTTGGATGTTCTGAAGCAGGTGCAATGAATGCAAAGCAGCACAGTCAATCATTTCCTGCAGGTGAAGGTTGGGGATAAGCAGCCATATTTGACTGCTTTCATGAAGGAGGTGAAGGCTTTTTTCCAGCAACTGGGCATAATCCAAGGTAACTGTATGCCGGGCCTGTCGCTTGCGCGCATCGTCGCTCTGCAGCTGGCCCCGAAAGAATGGCGGATTGCAAACCAGTGCATCATAACGGATATCGAATTGCATTTCTCTGAAATCTCCTGTCTTGCATGCCAGTCGGTTGCTCCAGGGCGAATCATCAAAATTGTCTTGGGCTTCTGCTGCACTTTGCGCATCCATCTCAATTCCGGTTATGCGGGCTTTGTCAAACCGCTGTGCAAGCATCAGCGCCAGTAACCCTGTGCCTGTGCCAATATCGATAACCTGTTTGGCATCCTTGAGGTCTATGAGTGCACCGAAAATGCATGCATCGGTGGTTACCGGCATGGCCGCCGTTTCCTGTTTTATTTCAAATTGTTTAAACCGAAAGGGTTTGCGCGTTTTCATGCCGTAAATAAACTGGCAGGATCCATGCGGCTTAGCAACTCCCTGTCTTGTATAAATTGATGTTTGCCGTCTTCCTGCAACAGCAGCATGCAGTCTGCATGTTGCAGCGCCAGCTCCAGGTCGTGGCTGCTGTAAATAATGGTTTTGCCCAGCTCCTTGCACCAATCCTTGAGTTTGGCCAGCAATTCGCGCCTGGCGGGATAGTCCAGAAAAGCCAGGGGCTCGTCCAGCAGCATCACCGGTGTTTCCTGAGCCAAACTTCTTGCCAGCATCACCTTTTGTTTCTCTCCGTCGCTGAGGGTGTTAAATTGCCGGTCTGCAAGGTTTGCTATTCCGCACATCTCAAGTGCCGCAAGGATTTGTGGTTCATGTTGCCTGATGTTCCCATCCCATGCCGAAACAAACCGCTGTCTGCTACTAAACCACTTCTTTTGCCAGTGTAAGGGGAACATCCGGAGGGTGTGCATACATCATGCTCACCAGTCCGGCTTTTTCTGTAACCGAGCATGTGTGTAAATGCTGCCCATTTACCATCACGGTGCCAGACAAGGGTTGTTGTAATCCGCAAAGTATTTGCATCAGGGTGCTTTTGCCGGCGCCGTTTTTCCCTGCAAGCAACAACAGGCTGCCGGCTTCCAGTGCAAAGCCCACATTGGCATGCAGCACCTTGGTTTTCTTGCCTTGGCGGTAGCCGCTTTGAAGGGATTCAACAATAAACATGGTTTTACCTTGCAAATTTGCCATTTTTGAACCGTGAAACTGCAATTGTTAGCCGCAACAGAAAAAGAAATTTCCATTATTCAATCGTTGGCCACTGCCATCTGGAACCAGCATTACCCCGCCATCATTGGTCAGCAGCAGGTAGATTACATGCTGAAAAAAATGTATGCAGCCGACGCCATGTTGAAACAAATGCAGACCGGACAGCAGTTTTACCTCCTGTACCGCGATGAATTGGCCATTGGATTTATTTCGGTAGAACAACAAGGGTATGGAGATTATTTTCTGAATAAATGTTATATCCAGACCGATGAACAGCGCAGCGGGGCGGGTACCTGGGCCTTGAAATCGGTGTTGGCTTTATATCCGAAATGGCAAACCCTGCGTTTACAGGTGAACCGACAAAACCACAAGGCCATTAATTTTTATTTTAAATTCGGATTTACCATAGAAAAAGTAGCCGATTTCGACATTGGCGATGGCTATAGCATGAACGATTTTGTCATGCTGCTAAAGCGTTAATTGCCAAGTTTATTCGCCAGCTGACCGCAGGCTGCATCAATGTCTTTTCCGCGGCTTCTGCGCACATTCACAATCAGTTTGGCAGCAGTGAGTCCGTCGGCAAACCGATACAGTTTCTGGCCCTGGGTGGGCATGAATGGGGCAAGCTCCCCAATAGGGTTGTACTCAATGAGGTTGATTTTGCAGGGAAATCTGCGCGCAAACCTAATCAGCTCCTGCATTTCAGTGATATCGTCGTTCACACCTTCAATTACGGTATATTCCAGCGTAGGACGTGTGCCCGTTGTGCGATACCAGTGCTGAAGCGCTTCGGCCAGCATATCCAGGTTGTTGCTGGCATTGATGGGCATAATGGCAGTGCGTTTTTCATCGTTGGCAGCATGCAGGCTCAGGGCCAAATTGAATTTGGCACCATCATCGGCCATTTTTTCAATCATTTTGGCAATACCGGCGGTGCTGATGGTGATGCGCTGCGGGCTCATGTTCAGGCCGTCTTCGCCCGTGATTAATTCCACACTGCGCCACATGTTGGCGTAGTTGAGTAGGGGCTCGCCCATGCCCATGTATACGATATTGTCCAGCCCTTTGCCATAGTGTTCCTGCGCCAGTTCATTGAGCAGCCAAACCTGATCGTAGATTTCGCCGGCTTCCAGGTTGCGCTGTCGTTTAAGGTAGCCTGTTGCACAGAATTTGCAATCAAGGCTGCAGCCCACCTGGCTGCTCACACAGGCAGTTACGCGGGTTTCAGTAGGGATAAGTACGCCTTCAATCAGGTTTCCGTCGTGCAGCTCAAAGCTGCATTTAACGGTGCCATCGCGGCTTACCTGCTTGGTGTGGATGCGGCCGGGCAGCAAGCTGAAATGCGCTTGAAGCTTCTCCCTTAGTGGTAAAGAAAGGTTGGTCATGGACGCAAAGTCCCTGGCTCCCTTTTTCCAAAGCCATTCATAAATCTGCCTTCCCCTGAAAGCAGGTTCGCTAAGGTTTTTAACGGCCTGCTCCAGTTCGGACAGCGTCAGTGAACGAACATCGGTTTTTGAACTCATTTTTTCCTGAAAAACAGGTTGATGGGAACACCGGTTAATGGGAATGCCTCACGCAGCTTGTTTTCCAGGAAACGCGAGTAGCTGTCTGCCACGTATTGTGGAAGGTTGCAAAACAGGGCAAAGGCCACACGCTTGGTGGGCAACTGCATCACAAATTTTATTGTCACAAATTTGCCCTTGCGGCTGGGTGGCGGGAAGGCTTCCATCAGCGGCAGCAAATAGGTGTTCAGTTTGTTTGTTGGTATTTTTATGGTGAGGTTTTCGTGCACCTGTAAAATGGTTTCCAGGGCTTGAAAAATGCGTTGTTTGGTCATTGCTGAAATGAACAAGATTGGCACATCCACAAAGGGTGATATTTTTTCTTTAATATCTTCGGCGTAAGCCAGGTGGGTGTTGGTTTCTTTCTCTACCAAATCCCATTTGTTTACCAGAATAACAACCCCTTTCCCAAGGCGCTGTGCCATCCAGAATAAATTCAAATCCTGTGCCTCCAGACCTTGGGTAGCGTCAACAACCAAAACCACAATGTCGCAGTTTTCCAGGGCGCGCAAAGAGCGCATCACGCTGTAAAATTCGATGTTCTCGTGTACCTTGCTTTTTCGGCGTATTCCGGCTGTATCAACCAAAATGAATTCTTTGCCGTAAGCTTTGTATCGGGTATCGAGTGAATCGCGGGTGGTGCCCGCTATGTCTGTAACAATATTGCGCTGGGTGCCGGTGAGGGCATTTACCAGGCTGCTCTTGCCTACATTTGGTCTGCCAACAATGGCAATGCGGGGCAAATCTTCATTGATGCTGGTATCTGGGGCTTCTTCCTTAAGGCGGGCTGCAACTTCATCCAGCAGGTCGCCGGTGCCGTGGCCGTTGGCTGAAGAAACTTCGAAGTAGCGGTCGAAACCAAGGCTATAGAAGACTGAGGCTTCCATGCTCAAACGGTCGTTATCAATTTTGTTCACCACCAGCAACACCGGTTTCTTGGTGCGGCGCAGGATCTGGGCAAACTCTTCGTCAAGGGGATGCACATCGCTCATCACATCTACCACAAAAAGGAGCACAGAGGCTTCCTCAATGGCAATGTGAACCTGCTCGCGGATGGCGGCTTCAAACACGTCTTCACTTTCCGGCACAAATCCGCCGGTATCCACCACTGAAAATTCTATGCCGTTCCACTCGGAAGTGCCATAGTGCCGGTCACGGGTTACGCCGCTAACGTCATCTACGATAGCCTTTCGTTCTCCGGTCAAGCGGTTAAACAAGGTTGATTTTCCTACATTGGGTCTTCCGACGATGGCTACTAAACGGCTCATAAATAATACGCAAAGATACGGCTTAATTTTCAGGCTTTCTGTGCATATATTCCCGCAAACGCCAGGATGCTGCACAGGGAATATTTTCAGGGGTATTTAAGGTTAGCATTTGATGCAATTCCTGTTATACTGCTTTTTTAATAATACCATTCCTTGTTAAGCCTTTGCAATATCATGTTTAGGTGATTACTGCTTCACTTTCAGGCCTTACCTTTGTGGTATGACATCTCAGCGAATATCTGCCATTGCAGCCGTGGGGAAGCACCTTGAACTGGGCGGCGGCAATGAATTGCTATGGCACCTTCCCGATGATTTTTCCTGGTTTATAAAACATACCAAAGGAAAACCCGTTATCATGGGAAGAAAAACAATGGAGAGTTTGGGTAAGCCACTCAAAAACAGGTTGAATATTGTCATTACCCGCAATCCTGATTCGATAATCGATGGCTTTTATGGCGTGAATAGCCTTGAAAGTGCCTTGAATTATGCTAAATCGCAATATGACGATGAAATTTTTATAATTGGTGGCGGCGAAATTTACAAGCAATCCATGGACATCCTCGATCGGTTATACATCACCGAAGTTGATGCAGCATTTCCGCAAGCCGATACTTTTTTTCCTGCCTACAATACCGGATGGACAGAAACCTTCCGCGAGCATCATCCTGTTGATGAGAAACACCAGTATAGTTTTGATTTTGTGATATTGGATAAAAACAATGCATAGGCTTGGCTGCTTAATATTGTTGTTAATATTAGGATTGTATATAAAGCTAGAAGCCCAGCAGGATATAGTATATCGTAATATTGCGATAAAAGGTAATAATAGAACAAAAAATACGGTTATTTACCGTGAATTGGGGTTTAAAAATAAAGACAGTGTTGTCTTTAACGACAGCATTGGCAACCTGTGGAAGCAGCGTATTACCGACTTGGGTTTATTTACCCATGTTGCTATTCAAACCCAAAATGATAGCATTTTGATTTTGATCAAAGAACGCAAGTTCACCTGGATTTTGCCCGAATTTACCTGGGCCGATCGGAATTTCAATGTTTGGTGGCAAGGGAAGGATCTGGCTCGACTGATTTATGGCGGTACTTTATATATCAACAACATCAGGGGATTGAACCACACCCTTGCTTTGCAGGTCATACACGGATACAACCGCAGTTATGGTGTTCAGTACAGCAAACCATTTCCAACCTACAACCATGGCTGGGCCTATTCCATAGGAGCGGGATACTGGAGCAACCACGAATTGTGGTACAAAACACGCCAGGATAGGTTGCAGTTTTTGCGAATAAGCTCTGAGCCTGTGCAGAAGAATACCTGGTTTACGGCCTCCATTAAAAAACGTGTTTCCTTCTACAACCATTTCGATTTGCAAGCGGGATACGGAACTTACCATTTTTCAGATTCCGCTCTAATTGTTGATGCCACTGATGTAAGAAGGTATTTTGCCGGCATTTCCGGCAATTACAGTTCCCTGGGGGTTGCCTTTATCAGTGACCACCGATTGCAGCGGCACTATCCGGTTGGCGGCTATTACCTCCGTGCGGGCCTTAACTACACCCGAATCAATCCATTGAAACGTTCCCCTGCCGTTGTGCAGTGGAGTTTGAAAGCCCTTAAATTTCAGCCTTTGGGTAAGCAGTGGGTGTGGGCCGGGTCGTTTCAGTTTGGCTATAACCAGGATTTAAACGCCCTGACCGAAGGCAGCCTTCCCTATGTGTTTTCAAGGCAATTGGGCTATGGAAGCCAGTATGTGCGCGGCTACGAGCCCTATGTGGCAGATGGCAGTGGTTTTGTTTTGGGTAAAACAGCCCTGAGAAGGCCTGTATTCAAGCATACAGGCATGAAGATACCGGGAATAGAACGCTATAAAAATTACCAAACCCTGCCCATTAGTGTTTGGTTTAGTATCTTTGCCGATGCAGGACGCATTATCCAACCGGTAGTGCTTCCCGAAAATAACTTGAACAAGCAATGGATGACAGGGGCCGGCTTGGGTTTGGACGTAATTTTTTGGTACACCGCCATGTCCAGATTCGAGATTAGCAGGAATCAAATGGGTTCCTGGGTTTTTAACATCACCTTTAGCAACGCCTTTTAACCATGAAAATAGGGGTATACGCCAAATCAGTCAGGGACCACAAACACGAGGAAGGGTTTAAGCAATTGCTTTTGAGCCTATCTGCACGGGGCCATGAAATCTGGTGTACGCAAACCTTGGTCGATTATGTGCATATGCATGTTTCATCAGGGTTAAATTTACAATCATTCGACCACCTCACTGCCAAAGAGCCATTGCTGGATCTCCTGATTTGCGTGGGTGGCGATGGCACCATGCTGGATGCCATTTCGCTGGTTCGCGACAGCAATGTTCCTGTGCTGGGTCTCAATACCGGAAGGCTGGGCTTTTTGGCAGGTATTTCCATCGATGGTATTGAAAAGGCCATTACCGATGTGGAACGGGGCAATTACAGCATCGAAAGCCGCTCTTTGCTGCAGCTGGAGTCGGATTCGGGTTTGTTTGATTACGGCTATGCCCTGAACGATTTCGTGATTCACAAAAAGGAAACAAGCAGCATGATTGTGGTGCACACATACCTGAACGGAGAGTTCATGAACAGCTATTGGGCGGATGGGTTAATCGTTTCTACCCCTACCGGTTCTACGGGTTATTCCCTTAGCTGTGGAGGGCCCATCATTTTTCCGGGCTCTGATAATTTTGTCATTACCCCAATAGCACCGCACAACCTCAATGTGAGGCCTGTAGTGGTGAGTGATGGCCTTGTTATAAGTTTTGAAATAGAAGGACGTGCCAGCAGCTATTTGGCTTCCCTTGATGCCCGAAGCCAGTCCATAAGCAGCGAAACCCATATGGCGGTTCGTAAAGCAGATCATCAGATAAAAATATTGCGCCTGCACGGCGACCATTTCATGGATACCCTGAGAAACAAGCTCAGTTGGGGTTTTGATAAACGTAATTGAAAAAGGTATTAGCCATAATTGGGATGGGCTTTGCGCTGGGACTGGGAGCCCAAACCATTCCCAAAATAGGGACAGACACCACGGTGGATGTTGCCAGCTGGAATACAGAATGGCTTGGCAATAGCCAAAATGGCCCAACCAACGAGGTTACCCAGATGAACAATGTGGTATCGGTTATCAAAGGCATGGACCTGGACCTCTGGGGCATGTGCGAAGTGAGCAGTGCCGCCGCCTGGGATACACTCAGGGCAAGGCTTCCGGAATATGCCGGGGTTATTTCCACCTGGTCACAAACGCAGAAAACAGCTTTGTTGTACCGCAAAAGCATGTTTCGCCTGCTTGGCGCACAACACATACTGGCGGTGTATGAGCGCGAGTTTGCCTCAGGCCGTTTGCCGCTGGAAGTGATGCTGGAAGTGAATTCCGGGTTAAAAAAAGATACCATCTTCGCGGTGGTCATTCACCTAAAGGCAAATGTGGGCACCACTGCCGAAAAAACAGAGTCCTACGATTTCCGCAAACGCAGCAGCGAGGCATTGAAAGACTATATGGACCTGCGCAAAACGCGCAAATATGTGGTTTTGGGCGACTGGAACGATGATTTGGATGTGAGCATATACAACAACCTGGCTACGCCTTTTGCACGCTTGCTCAGCGATACTGCGGCATATTTTTTTCCAAGCAGGGCACTTACCCTTGCAGGACAGCGCAGCACAACATCATACAGCAACATGATAGACCACCAGATGGTGAACCGCAGTTTACAGCCCTATTACATCGCCAAATCAGCAGCTGTGTTTAAGGCGGATGCCTATGTCATTGGTTATTCAAACAATACGTCCGACCATTATCCGGTTTATGCACGCTATGATTTTAGGCGCACCGGGCCTGTTGCAGCCGTGCACAACACCGTGCGAGATATGTATTTCGACGGAACGCAATGGCATTGCAAAGGCAGCAGCGTTCCACTCCAATGCAGGGTTTATTTACCCTCGGGGCAATGCGTGTATACCGGCGGGCCCTTTTTGCCTGCTGTTTTGCCCACAGGTTGTTTGTTGATTGAGTGGCAATTTGCCGATGGCAGCATGCTGCGCAAATTGTGGTTTCGGCCTTGAAGGGATTGAATAAAACGGGCCTCGTAAAAACGAATCCTACAATCCTTGCAGCTATTCCTCAATAACCGCCAAGTTCTTTAAATGGGCGTGTTTTTTCTTTTTCAGCAGCTTCCCGGAAGGCTTTCCAGTCTTTGTTGAAATAAGCATTAACGCGGGTAACCACCCTGCCGGTTTCTTTTTCGGCAATTTGCAAAGCAGTTTCGGCATTGCCACCTGGTATTCTGGCACTGCCAATACTTGCTGCAGCGGCATATAAACGGTCATTCAGCCGCACCGATACATCCTCATACCCACGGAAATCTTCACGCAGCATAAACAGGTCTTTGAGCACTGCCAAGCTGTCTTTAACGGGCCCTGACAACTTCTTAAGCCTGTTGCTGGCACTGTCATCTGCATAGCGTGTTTTCAATACAATATCCATTGTTTTTTCGGCCTCTTTCAGGGCCTCATAGGCTTTGTAAGAGCGGTCGGCAATGGTTTTCAGACGTTCGGTCATGCCGTTGCGTATTTGCTCAGCCTGGGCATCATAGGTTTCCTGCCAGGTTTCTTTTACCTCAACCCAGGTGCTGTCAGCTCCCTTGGCACTGCTCATCACCAATTTGTACCTGCCCGGCGCCACGCGCTGCCCTTCGGGTAAGGAGGCGTCGGCATCCGGTGTGCGGTGGCCGGGGAAACGGAAACCATCGGCAATTAAACGCCACGTAATACGGTAGATGCCGGCACTGTCAATACTAAACTTGTGGGTGCGAACCAGTTTTCCGGACTTGTCATATACCTTGCCGGTGATTTTGGTTTTTTCCCAATGCCCGGTTTTGCTGTTTTTGCTGCCTTGGCAATAATACGTGATATGGCTGCCAAAAGGCTTGTTTTCGGCTTCGTAGGTGCCATCTGCCCCAAAGCGCACACCCGCCGGTTGAAGGTAATTGGCCAGGTATCCGTGCGTAGCATTGATGATGCACAGCGGCTTGCCCGCAATGCCCTTGGTTGCCAGTTTTGAGATGGCTTTTGCATCGTCTAAAATCCAAATGCCCCTGCCAAATGTTCCAACCACCAAATCGCCTTCGGTTTGCTGGTACTTCATATCCTGGACTGGTGTGGCCGGGAATTCGGGATAGCGCTTCCAGTCCTTTCCTGCGCTGAAACTCACCCACAAACCATGGTCGGTGCCAAGAAATACCACCTGGTCATTTCCAGGTAAGGGCAGCACGCTTAGGCAATGTCCGCTCACCTTGGCGCCTGTAGCCATTCGGGTCCAGGTATTGCCGAAATCGGTGGTTTTGTACAAATAGGGTTCAAAATCATTGTTGCGGTAGTTATTGGCCACCACCCATGCCTCGCTTGCATTTGCAGGGTTTACATAAATATAGGGAACCCAGCATCCTTTTGGCAATCCTGTCATTTTTGGCGATAGGTTTGTCCAGGTTTTACCGGCATCGCGGGTCAGTTGTACGTTGCCGTCATCGGTGCCCACCCATACCACGGATGTATCACTTTCTGCAGGCGCAATGGTAATGATGGTGCAGTGGTTTTCGGCATTGGTGGCATCAATGGTAAGGCCGCCACTTTGGGCCTGGTGCATTTTGGAAGTATCGTTGGTGGTGAGGTCGGGTGAAATAATGGTCCAGGAGCGGCCCCTGTCCAAGCTTTTATGCAAAAACTGACTGCCATAGTACAATGCATTGGTATTGCCGGGATGGATGGCTATGCCTGCGTTCCAGTTGTAACGAAGGTGCTGGCCTGTGGGATGTTCCGGTTTAATGTTTTGGGTGCGGCCGCTTTTGAGGTCGTAATGCGACACGTTACCGCCCTGCCACATAGCATATCCGGAGCTGCTTTCGCCAGGAATGGGTACTACGTCAAAACCATCGCCAAACAGAAGTTCCTGCCAGTCGCTGTTGCGCAAGCCACCATTAACCCAGCTAAATCCAGGTCCGCGCCAGCTTCCGTTATCCTGCAAACCACCATAAACATGGTAGGGGATATCGTTGTCCACGTTCACGTGGTAAAACTGACCTACGGGAATATTCTCGGCAAAGCGCCAGTGCGTGCCACCGTCATAGCTGATGTTTAGGCCACCGTCGTTACCATTGATAAGCATATCAGGGTTTTCGGGGTGGATGTAAAAGGCATGGTGATCGGGGTGAATATGCCCCCAGTCTGCCAGTATTTGCCAGGTGCGTCCGCCATCTTCGCTTCGCGCTACCTGACTCCAAAGGCTGTATATGCGGTTTTCGTTTTTGGGATCCACATAGATTTCATTGTAGTAAAAGGGGCGGTTCCCCATATTGTCGTGGCTGCTTACCTTATCCCAGGTATAGCCGCCGTCTTCACTGCCATAAAAATCGAGGGTATTGCTTTCCACGATTGCATAAACCTTGTCTGGCTTGTTTGTGGCAATGCCAATGCCTATGCGGCCCAGCGGTCCTTCGGGAAGTCCGTCTTTGCTGCCCAGTTTTTTCCATGTTTTGCCTCCGTCTATGGTCATGTACAGCCCGCTACCGGACCCGCCGCTGTTGAAATGGTAGGGCTTGCGCCTGTATTCCCACATGGCAGCAAAAAGTTTGTTCGGATTGCTTGGATCCATCACCAGTTCAGCACAGCCGCTCAGGTTGTTGGTAAACAGGTTTCGGGTCCATGTTTTGCCACCATCGGTGGTTTTATAAACCCCGCGTTCTTCATTGGGACCCCAAATGCTTCCCATGGCTGCAACATAGACCACATCGGGATTGGTTGGGTCTATGATAATGCGGTGGATGGTTCTTGTAGCGCCCAAACCCATGAAGGTCCAGGTTTTGCCAGCATCAATGCTTTTGTAAATGCCTTTGCCGCTGTTGTGGCTGTTCCGGGGGTTTCCCTCACCGGTGCCGGCCCATACCACAGCCGGATTGCTTTGCTGCACGGCCAGTGCGCCAATGCTGCCCACACCAGCCTTATCAAAAATGGGTTTCCATGCGGTTCCGCCGTTATCGCTTTTCCAGACACCACCGCTGGCTGCACCGGCATAAATGGTGTTGGGCTGCTTGTTCACCACGGCTATGGAAGTAATGCGCCCGCTCATGCCTGCAGGACCTACATTTCTGAATTTAAATGCAGCAAGCTGCAATGAATCAGGGGTGTATGGCTGCGCTATGGCGTTTATTGCCGAAAAGAGGAATAATCCTGTTACAATTCGAAGGTTCAACATAGGCCGTGAAATTACATGATTTGTGTGATTTTTGAATGCAATTGCATTTCTTGTCATCCTCATTTTTTACCATTTCAACGAACATATACATCAATCCGGCTGTTTATATACTTACTTCGCAGTTGCTTCATGTTTAAAAGTGCATTATTCGGGTTCTTATTTGTTGCTTCCATCGTTATTGCCATTGATCTTTACGCATGGCAAGGGGTAAAATTACTTACTGCTTCTTGGTCTCCTAAATCCAAAAGTATTCTGAAATGGAGTTACTGGGGCTGGACAACAGCAGGTTTCTTGTTTTTCCTGTTCTTCAGGATGGGGGTGGTTGAGGTGTCGCAGACAACCCTCCGCATTGTTAGCAGTGTGGTTTTTTCAATCTTCTTTGCCAAATTATTCTGGTGTTTGTTTTTGTTTCTTGACGATGCAACACGCTTGTTTCGATGGATATATGGATTAGTGGCAAAAAAACCGGAGGAAGTGGTTGCTGAAGGCGGCATTACCCGCTATAAGTTTTTAAGCTGGATGGGTCTTGGTGTTGGTTCTGTTTTTATTGGTGGTACCGTTTGGGGCATAGCCAAAGGGGCACACAACTACACAGTTCGAAGGAGAATTTTAAAGATTAAAGGTTTGCCGGCGGCATTTGATGGTTTAAAAATCGTGCAGCTAAGCGATATTCACAGCGGCAGTTTTTGGAGCCATGATGCTGTTAAACGCGGGGTAGATATGGTTGTTGCTGAAAAGCCCGATGTGTTTTTCTTCACCGGAGATTTGGTGAATGACAAGGCAGAAGAGATGGCTCCCTGGCTAGATCTGTTCTCAAGTATACATGCCCCTGTCGGTAAATTTAGTATTTTAGGCAACCATGATTATGGCGATTATGTGCCCTGGGATGATTATGATCCCTTGCAGGCGCGCATCAGTAACAAGGAAAAAGGATATTACCGCACCCCCAAGCAGCAAGCCAACCTGGAACGTTTGTATGGACATCACCAAGCCATGGGATGGGATTT
>CANKVN010000033.1 GCA_947487055.1 Flavobacteriales bacterium | reverse complement strand
TGGCTTCCCGCCCAGGTAGGCGATGGTGCCACCCTCAATGCCACTTGCGGCATTCCGGTGGTTTCCAATTTCCGCAGGGCCGATGTGGCCCTGGGCGGTCAGGGTGCGCCACTGGCCGGCTTGGGTGATGAAATCCTGTTTCCCGAATACGACAGCTGCCTCAACCTTGGCGGTTTCTGCAACATCAGTGCAGACATCGAAGGGCGCCGGATAGCCTTTGATATTGCCCCCTGCAACATTGTGCTAAACCGCATTGCCCGCGAACAGGGCATGGCTTTCGACGAAGATGGTAGCCTGGCCGAAAGTGGTCAGATAATAATGCCGCTGCTGGCGCGCCTGAACGATATTCCGTATTACAAACAATCCGCTCCAAAAAGCCTGGGCCGGGAGTGGATCAACAAAGGGTTCTGGCACATTGTGCGCGATTTCGACCAGGAATCCGCCGCAGACCGCATGAAAACGCTGGTGGTGCACATTGCCCGCCAAATTGCAGCATCCATTCACGAGCTTCATGGCGACAATGGCGCCGGAAGGGCCGTACTTGTTACCGGTGGCGGCGCCCACAATAAGTCACTCATCGACCACCTGCGGGCCGAAACAGAAGCCGAAGTGGTGGTTCCCGATGCCCTGACCGTAGATTACAAAGAAGCCTTGATTTTTGCCTTACTCGGTGCCATGCGCGCGGGCAATAAAACCAATACCCAGCATTCCGCCACAGGAGCCAGAACCGCCTGGGTTTCGGGCTCGCTGGATGGCGATTTCTCCAACTTGATTAACCTTTAACCGTGAAATTAGACCAACTGATAGCCAAATTTGAGGGCAAGCGCCCGGAAATTGTTTTTGAATGGAAAGACAGTGAAACCGAAGCCGAAGGCTGGGTAGTGATAAACTCCCTGCGCAACGGCGCTGCAGGCGGGGGAACCCGCATGCGCAAAGGGCTCGATAAGCGCGAGGTGGAAAGCCTTGCCAAAACCATGGAGGTGAAATTTACCGTTGCCGGTCCGCCCATTGGTGGCGCCAAAAGCGGCATTAATTTCGATCCCGCCGATCCCCGCAAAAAAGGGGTGCTGGAGCGCTGGTACAAAGCTGTGCATCCCATCCTGAAACACTATTATGGAACCGGTGGCGATTTGAACGTGGATGAAATCCATGAAGTAATTCCGTACACCGCTGCCAATGGCTTGCTGCACCCGCAGGAAGGCACCGTTAATGGTCACTTAAAGAGCTATACCCCGGAAGAGCGCCTCAAAGCCATTTCGCGTTTGCAGGAAGGCGTTGTATTGCCCATTACCGACGAGCGCCTGAGCCCCGATGTTTCCCGCGGATACACCATCGCCGATATGATTACCGGATGGGGTGTGTGCGAAGCGGTGCGCCATTATTACGAGATTTATGGCGGTTTCATGAACGGCAAACTGGCCATCATTCAGGGCTGGGGCAATGTGGCTGCTGCAGCTGCATTTTACCTCACCAAATATGGGGTGCGGATTGCCGGCATCATCGACCGCGACGGCGGCATTATTGCCCCCAATGGATTGGGCGAAGAAGAAATCAGGCAGTTGTTCCTTAACCGCCAGGGCAATAAGCTGGTGGCCGATAACATGCTCAGTTTCGAGGAAGTGAACAGCAAAATCTGGGACCTCCCGGTGGAAATATTCATTCCCGGTGCCGCCAGCCGACTGGTAACCGAAGATCAGGTGAACCGCATGGCAAAAGGTGGAATGGAAGTGGTGAGCTGTGGTGCCAATGTGCCTTTCGCAGACAAGGAAATATTCATGGGGCCCATCAGCAAACTCGCCGACAACCACATGGCTGTCATCCCAGATTTCATTGCCAACTGCGGCATGGCCCGTGTATTTGCCTACCTCATGAAGAAAGATGCCGAGGTTACCGACGTGGCCATTTTCAAAGATGCCAGCAACATCATCCGCAGTTCTGTGATGCGTTTACACCAGTTTAATCCAAAGCAAACCGGCTTAAGTGCCAAAGGCCTGGAACTGAGTTTGACGGATTTGGTATAGGCTGTAAAATCCTTGGGTACTGCTAAATCGTAATATTACGATTTAGAAATCTTCTATTACCGTATAGCTAAATAAATTCCCGAAACGCCTGGCATCTTCCCGGATGATGGGGAGTATTTTCTTAAATTCAGGCTCAGTGGCCCCCTGGCAGCCTTCGCTCCAAACGGCTTGCCGGGTATTCAGGATATTATTGTTTTTTCCGTTGCCGCTCATGCGGTGAATGTTGATGCCAAACAAGCCGCGCTGAATGGTCATGCCTGCCCCGCGCTTAAAATACAAGTCCTTGTCGGCGTCGCGGTAAATATCCACGGGTGCCACCTGCTTAAAATAGGGGTATTGCAGCCATCCGGCATAGTTGTCTACGAATTGGTAGGCACGCAGGTATTGCCCTGCTTTCAGGATGGCGACGCCTGCTGTGGTTTCCCATTGTTGGGTAGTGATATTGAAGCCCCGGGCTTGTTTGGGATGCAGGGCTCCGCCATGTCCAAGGCTGCCGGCAAGGGTGGTCCAGGGAATGGATATCAGTTGGTTGCGGTTTGGGTCTGTAATGGCGCAGCCAAAATCGCGGTAGGCCAGGTAAAGGGTATCGGTGAAGCCATTGTCGAAAAAATTATCGTGCCGAACGGCAATGAGGTTCACGCTGTTGTCGAAAAATTGGTGCCCGCATTGCAACTGCCGGCTGCGTATTTCATCGAAGGTCTGGTAGGTCATGGTTTACAAGCCTTGGTGTAATACAAAGGTGGTGAAAAATAGGAATAAATGGGTGGGGGATTTCGCTTCGCTCGCTCGTGACTTTAGGTGATGGCCTCAACAAAAAGCCCGGGCTACCGCGGCTTGTCATGCTGAGCTTGCCGAACGCATGACCATGGCGCAAGATTACTCGTCACGGCTCTGCCGTGACTCGTGAACTTTAAGGGGGTGCTACAACCACAAAAGCCCGGGCTAAGGCCCGGTTTTTTCATGCCCCAACTGCGCCTTCAAGCGGAGCTTGGGCTTGCAGGGGCATAAAAAAACCCACACTTTCGTGTGGGCTTTTGTGGTTGGTCGGGATGACAAGATTCGAACTTGCGACCCCTTGCACCCCATGCAAGTGCGCTACCTAGCTGCGCTACATCCCGATGTATTTTGTTTTTTAGGTATTTGCGACACTTTCTGCCGCCGGCATGGGATCGGGTCTCCCGTTAGGGGGCTGCAAAAGTAACAAACTGAAGTCAATTCAGCAAAAGATAAGCGTTTATTGCACATATATTCAGCTTCTTTCGTGCATATTTGCAGTATGCAAACCGGATTTCTTCACCTGCACAAAGCGGCAGTTATACTTTTTATGCTGTTGTACATCCTTAAATGGGTGGCCCTTATCCTCAATAATGACAATATGCAGGCGTTTTTCGCCAAAAAAGCGCTCCGCATTGGCGAAATGGTTATCAGCACGCTCTTCCTGTTCACCGGTATCTACTTGCTGTTTAGCCTTCCCGCCGAACAACGTTCAATACTGCTGTGGATCAAAATAGGCCTGGTACTCCTCAGTATTCCCGTCGCGGTAGTGGGTTTCAAGCGCAAACACAAACTGCTGGCAACCCTCAGCGTGCTGTTGATTGTGCTTTCCTACGGTCTTGCCGAAATGCATAAAAAACGCCCTGCCGTGCAACAGGAGCTCAAAACCACCGTTTCGGTATCCGGCGAAGAAGTGTATAAGCTCGCCAATTGCGCCATCTGTCATGGACAGGATGGAAAATTGATGCTTAACGGAGCAAAAGACCTAAGCAAGTCTGAACTCACCAAAGCGGAAATCGAACACCAAATCCTGAATGGTAAAAATGCCATGCCTGCCTACAAAAACAGCTTAAGCCCTGAGCAGGTGAAATTGCTGGTGGATTACGTAGAAACCTTCCGCAAATAAGCGGTTACAGGTTTTCTGATTTAAATTTTAGGGTATATCCTGCCGGTAATTGTGGCATAAGCACCCAGTTAGGACTTGCCAGTTCGGAGTTGCAGCCTTTGCATTGTTCTATTTGTATCAAATAGGTGTATGTTTTGGCAGCGTCGTCAACAATCAGCTTCCGGTGAAAACCAACGTTGCACGCATATACCTTGAGTTTGTAGCCCACCAGCATGTGTTGGCTGAAATCAATGCTTTCAAGGCTGTTGGTGTCGCAATATTTCAGGTATTTCTGCTTAAAAGCCGACCATTTGCTGCTGTTGTCCACCACCACCTGGCTATCGAGGCTGGTGTATAAAAAGCAATTGCCAAAATCATAGGCTTTCACAATTCCACCAGATACGTCGCTGGCAAGGTTTCTGCACTTTTTATTGCAATGGCTGAACAGCATTACTGTCATTATAGCCACTAAACTTAGGATGTATCGCATGCAACACAAAGGTATTTGTTTTGATGCTCTTTTGATAACCAACTTCTTAATATGACAATATCCGGCCTTGTGTTCGGGCACGTTTTTTGCAAAGTATATTTTACATTAATTTCCAGTATGATGAATCGCCGTATCTTATTTATTGTCATTTTTTCCGTTATACTGCCCTTGCTGGCAGGGATTGCAGGTGCATGGCTTTACACCGGAAACAGGCAGGAATCAGCCCTTTCAACTGCAGCACAAACCGGCAGTTACCGGAATGTCAATCTGGCAGAATTGCCCAACGGTTTTGTTAAAGCTTCTGCCAGCAGCACGCCGGCTGTGGTGTTTATCAAAACGCAAAGCACGGTAGAAATGCGCAGCCCCTTTGGTTGGTTCTGGGATTTTGATCCATTTGGCAGCAGGGGAGAAGCAACCTCCACCGGCAGCGGGGTAATCGTGAGCAAAGACGGATATATCGTAACCAACAACCACGTTATTGCCAATGCGAATAAAATTACCGTGGTGCTAAACCAGCGCAAACAGGAGTTTGTTGCCAAAGTGGTGGGCACAGAGCCCGGTGCTGACCTGGCTTTGCTGAAAATTGAAGCAACCAACCTGCCCGCCATTGTAATGGCCAACAGCGATGAACTGCAAGTGGGCGACTGGGTGCTGGCTGTGGGAAATCCTTTTAACCTTACCAGTACCGTAACTGCAGGTATTGTTAGCGCAAAAGGCCGCAACATCAATATTGTTCAAAATCAGTTTCCAATAGAGAGTTTTATCCAGACCGATGCAGCCATCAATCCGGGCAACTCGGGCGGAGCACTTGTCAATACTGCCGGTCAGCTGGTGGGCATCAATACCGCCATTCAAAGCAATACAGGAAGCTATGCAGGATATGGTTTTGCCATTCCTTCCAACATTGTTCAGAAGATTGTGAAGGATCTGGTGGATTACGGCGTGGTAAAAAGGGCATTCCCGGGCATGGATATTGTGGATTTGACCGCTGCCAAATCGGCTGCCGCAAAACTGGAAAAGGAAGCGGTAGAGGTGAATGAGGTGCTGGAAGATGGACCTGCCTATAAGGCGGGCATTCGCAAGGGAGATATCATCCTCTCTGTGAACGGACGCGCCACCGATAGCAAGGCCTTGTACGATGAATACATTTCTTACCTGAGGCCGGGTGACCAGGCCCGCATAGCGCTTTGGCGGAATGGGGAGGAAAAGAGCATTTCCCTTACCCTCATCAGCAAAGAAGATAACCGCGCACTGGCAGAAAAAGGAGCCGTGAACAGCAAAGTATTGGGGGCGGATTTTCAACCCCTTGGCGCAACCGATCTTAAAAAGTATGGTGTTCCTTCCGGATTCAGGCTCATCAATGTGTTGCGGGGCAGCTATGTGAGCCGCGTGGGGCTAAGCGAGGGTTTCATCATCCTCAAGTTTAATGGCCGTGAATATGCTGACGCAGAAGAGCTCATCAGCGCCATGGAAACCACCACAGGTCGCATCCGTATCGATGGGATGGACCGCAATGGAAACCGCAGCAGCTATAGCTTTTACAGCAATTAAGCGGGTTCAGGTTCCCCGTTGTACCTTTGCCCTATGCCATTACCCGCAATTCCCGGACTGAAGCATACCGATTCAGGCAATTTTTTCCTCATGGCCGGCCCCTGTGCCATTGAAGGCCGCGACATCGCTTTCCAGATCGCCGAGCGCCTCTGTGCATTATCCGATGCCTACCGCATTCCGCTTGTCTTCAAAGGGTCATACCGAAAAGCCAACCGCTCCCGCATCGATTCCTTTACCGGCATCGGTGATATTGCAGCGCTGGAAATACTGGCTGAAGTTGGCAAAACCTTTGGCGTGCCCACGGTCACCGATATTCATGAGTCGCATGAGGCTGAAATAGCCGCTGCGTATGTGGATGTGTTGCAAATTCCGGCATTCCTTTTCCGGCAAACAGATTTGCTGGTTGCTGCCGCAAATACAGGAAAGTTCATCAACATTAAAAAAGGACAATTTGCCTCTGCCGGCGCCATGAAGCATGCTTTGCAAAAGTGCATTGACAGTGGCAATGCAAATGTCATCCTCACCGATCGCGGCAACAGCTTTGGCTACACCGATTTGGTGGTGGATTTCAGGAATATTCCGGAAATGGCTGCCATGGGTGTGCCCGTGGTGATGGATGTTACACACAGCCTGCAACAACCCAATCAGGAAAGCGGTGTCACCGGCGGTAAACCGCAGCTCATAGACACCATTGCAAGCGCTGCCATTGCAGTAGGTGCAGATGGTTTGTTTATTGAAACGCATCCCAATCCTGCACAGGCAAAAAGCGATGGCGCCAATATGCTGGCGCTGGATAAAATGGAATCCTTGTTGCAAAAATGGCTGCGGCTTAGGGCGGCTATCCAGCAACCATAACCAAAATAATAACCATAAAAAAAGGCTGCCGTGGCAGCCTTTTTTTATGGTTTACTTATCCTTCTTTTCAGGGGTTTCCTTTGGTTTTTTGGGTACCTTCTTCGGAATCAGCACAAGCTCGGTTTCGGTCTTGTAAGATTCGGTCTTGAACGGCTTGAAGAAGTTCTTACCAAGGGTTGGTTGTTCAACCTTGTCGGTAATGGTGAACTGCACTTCTTCCACCACGTAAGTTCCGATGGTAATCTTGGGAACCGTGAATTTGTTGCTGGGGAGTTTCACATCGCCCACTTTGATTTTTTCACCTTCCAGGAACGAACCTTTGTTGATGAGTTTGGCTTTCATCCACTGAGCGGCTACTTCGGCAGGAACAGCGGTGTATTTGCCCGCCATATCAAATGCAAACTGCACGCTTTCGGTTTCCTGCACCATGGCAGATACCATCATGCTGTTTCCTTGCTTGAAAATACGCACTTTAACCGCGTTGGTTTCATCGATAGCTGGTTTGGCAGGGGTAGTAGGCTTAACATTCTTTTTGTCAGTTCCTGGGCCATTGCTGTTGTTTCCGTCAATTTTGGTGTCAACTTTCACCCTTGATGAAAGTCCTTCGCGCGAGAACAATACTGTGGTACGACGGTTTTGCTGGTGCTGGTATTCGTCGCACATTACATAGTATTTACCATTCTGCACCTTGATCTCTTGTGGTGGATAATCCTGGTATTCCATCTTAACCACGTTGCCACGGTCATCTTTGGTAATAACGGCTTTGCGGGTTTTTCTGCGAACACCGGTAGAATCTACGAAATCGTAGTATGGGGTCATGCCCACAACTTCAGAGCCTTCGCATTTACAGTCGTTGGTCAATTTGGTTTCGCCATATCCTTTGGCCACAATGCGCTTAGGATCAACTTTCCATACCCTTACAAGGTAAGAAACAGCGCTGTCTGCACGACGGCTGGCCAGTTTTTCGTTGTATTCTTTGCTTGCACGGCAATCTGTGTGTGAACCGAATTCAGCAATCAGCTTGGGGTATTTGGAAAGTACATTTCTGGCGAAAGTATCCAGTACACGTGCTGCATCCGGACGAATACGCGCAGAGTCCAGGTCGTAGAAAATAGGCAGGGTAAGGATTTGGTCCAATGGGTTTTCCAAACAGAAATCCTGAATCAGCTCAGTGCTGAATTTGATGCCCTTGGTGGTTCGGCCTACAGGGTTTCCATCGAAGTAATATTCTTCAGGATATTTGGACTGCAGGGTGTAGTTGTAATTGCCTTTAAGGGTTTGGAAATAACCACCCATGGCGTCTGTTTTCAATACATGCTTGGTTGTATCCTTATCGTTGGTGATATAAACCGTAGCATTTTGCAGCACTTTCTTGGTGTTACAATCGGTAACTACACCGCGAATGGTAATTACCAATGGCTTGATGGTGAAGTGGTAAATATCGTCGTTGTTTTTGCGGTCGCCACGGTTACTGGTAAAGTATCCTTCTTCGGCTTTGCTGTTCGTGAACGTAATACCGAAATCGTCGCCACCGCTGTTTAATGGCTCTCTAAGGTTTTCTATTTCTTTCCAAACGGTGATTTCATCTGTAGAAATAGCGGAGAATAAATCCAGGCCGCCTAAACCGGGCAATCCGTCTGAGGACCAGTAAAGCTGGTTGTTGTGCTCATTGAGGTAGGGGAAATACTCGTTACCCGCAGTATTAATCATTGGGCCAAGGTTCACAGGTTCGCTCCATGTATTAGAGCGTTTGCTGTAGTTAACCACCCAAATGTCAAATCCGCCAAATCCGCCTTTGCGGTCACTGGAAAAGTACATTTTTTTGCCATCGGGAGAAAGCGAAGGGTGACCGTAACTATGGGAGGTATCTGCTTTGCAGAAGTCCAAAGGATCGCCCATTTCCCAATCCTGCCCTACTTTTTTCATTTGGTAGATGGCGCATTTTTCGGCTTTTCCATCGTATCCTCCACACTGGGTCATGTACATGGCCGAGTAGCGTGAATCAAATGCAATACCACCTTCGTTGTATTTGGAACTGGATTTCTCAACGAAAACAGGCGCGCCCCATTTCTCCTTGTTCTTTTTTCCTGTTTTTTCGATGTACCAGATATCGCTCCAGAAATTCATGGTTCCGGCATAAATCCTTTTGGTTTTGCCACCTTCACGGTCTGATGCGAAGAAGAGGACGTTATCTTTTTTGCTGGCAATCATGGGTGCCCAGTCGTTTTCCTTGGTATTGGCAGGTTTGAAGTTCTCTACCACAAAGCGTGAGCTGTCCGGAGTCCAACGCAGTGCCAGTTCGCAACCTTGTTTTTTATTTTCTGCAATGGAATCGGCTGGTACTTCCTGAAGGTAGCTGGTGTATGCCTCAGAAGCCTCGCGGTATTTCTCCATTTTCTTGAGCATGTTGGCACGCATCAACAGGGCCCTGCTGTTCTTAGGGTCTGTTTTTAAGACTTTTTCATACAGGCGGTTCGCTTTTTCGTAGTTGTTGTTCATACGATAGGCTTCTGCCGCATAAAAAATGGCGTCTTTTTTCTGGGCTTTGTCTTTTGCTTTTTTAGAAACGGCTTCAAACATTTCTGCTGCCTGACCATAATAGCCCTGGCTGTAAAGTTTAAGCGCTTCTTTATAATTGGGGCCGCCGCAGCTGCTCAATGCTACTGCTACGCCTATGGCTACTGCCATTATCCAACCGAATTGCTTATTAAAAGGGTAATTGTTACTGGACTTTACCGCTGGCTTATCGAACCTCATCATGCCTATTTTGTGCTAATTAAAACGCTAAATAATACAATATCGACCAAACTTAAAAAGAAATGGCAATAAATTAATGAAAAAAGTCGGGGGGAAGGGCCAAAAAACCCTTATTGGTGCTGAATGCGAAGCCTTTTAACAATGGTTTCGCTTCCCGCACTTAGTTTGATGAGGTAAACACCATCCGGAATGGCAGTGGTATTTAGCAAAAAGGCATTGCCTTCTTTTCTCCATTGTGCAGCAGCTACTTTTTCACCCAGAACGGTAAAGATTTCCGGGCGGATATTTTGCTGCAGTGAAGCTCCATCAACGCTAATGATTGCCTGGTTGTTGGCAGGATTGGGTGTAATGCCCAAACGGATATCGGATGCCCATAATGATGCATGAAGCACCATAAGCAAAGCCATGAAGAAATGTTTGGGGTTCATGTCCCATTTAGTGCAAAGGATATGCCAAACTACATCGCCAGTGCCTGACGAATGCTTTGCTTCTGTGAAGCGCTGTATCCACTGGTTTCCAGCACAACTTTCATGGTGCGCTGATATGCGGTTTGTTGTTTGAAATACATCAGCACATCTTTGGCAGGTCCGGCAAGCCTTGAGTTGAAATTGAGGATGCAGGCATACAGGTTTTTCACCACGGCGTCATTACACATGTTCAGGCGCTGCAATGCCTGCATGGCCAGTATGCGTGTTCTGAATTCGTAGCGGTCGCTGCAGTAATCGGTGAGCATCATGATGGCATTGCCTTTCATGTCGGGGAAAACCTCCGTGCTCAGCTCCAGCTGCCTGATTTTCAGGTTGTGGGTATAACCGTCAATGCCGGTAATGGCTTGCAGGTATTGGGTTTTCTTGCTCATATCGGGTGTTGCATCCCATAATTTCATCAATGCGGTTTCGATGGTGAAATAACTGCTGTCGCGAAGTGCCGATTCCAGCAAGTTAATGGTGTTGCTGTTCACGGGCAAAGCATCAACCACGGCCCGGCGAACCTCAGTCTGCTTGGACGCAAAGGCCTGGGTAGCGAAATCGATATCATCGCCTGTTTGCAACAATTGTTTGGTGATTTCAGCGCGCATGGCTTTGTGTGTTTCCTTGTTGAATGCCCTAACCAGAAACGCTTTTTTCTTTTCCAGCGGGGTTTTGGCCAAAGCAGTAAGTGCATCGTAGCGGTCCAGCATGTCGCGGGCTACCAAAAGCTGGGCAAGCAATTCTTCGGTGGTTTTGCTGAAGGTTACTTTCTTTAGGATGTGGCTGCCTTCGTCAAACAAGGCGAATGCAATGGTTTTGTTGCCCGGGTTTGGGATAACTACCTTTTGGAAGGCTTTATCGACAGTGATGTTTAAACGGTCTGCGCTGCCATCGGTATAATACACTGCAAAATCAACAGGCATGCGGAATGCGCCCACTGTGGGTTCCATTTTATGGATTTGCTCAACCGTAAATTCTGTTCCTGCAGCGGTAATTTGCTTACTCACGCGGTAATGGGGTTCTCCACCGCGGTAAATCCACTGATCAAAAAACCAGTCCATGTTCATGCCTGTGGCATCGAGCATGGCTTTTTCTAGGTCTACGGTAATTACACCATCAAAACTGTGGCGGTCGAGGTATAGTTTTATGCCACGGCGGAAATTGTCGCGGCCCATGGTGTATTGCAGCATGTGCAGTACCGACGCACCTTTTGGATAGTGGCGAGCAGAACCGGCTTCGCTGTTGCGCACCGGGAGGCTGTTTTTTTCACCTGCAGCAATGGCTCCGTTCATGTTGCCCCTGAAATACCATGCTGCTTCATCTGCACCATAAATGGATCCTGCAAAAAGTCCGGGATAATAGGTTGCAAAACTTTCCTGGAGCCAGTGGTCTGCATCATTGCGGGCGGTGATGAGGTCTCCAAACCATTGGTGTGTGGCTTCGTGGGCATTTACGGTGATGTAGTTGCGGTCAAGGAAAGCACGGCTGTCAACCCAGAAAAAGTCGCCAAAGGTGGTAGCACTGGTGTTTTCCATCGCACCATACAGGAAATCCTGAATCATAACCTGGCTGTAGCTGCCCCATGGGTATCTAATGCCGGTTTCATCTTCCAGAAATTCAATAATCCCCTCGCTGTATCTGCTGCTGGGTTCCAGTCTTTCAGGATGTTCGGGGTAATACCAGAATTGAATGGGCGTTCCACGCTTGGTGGTGCTCTTTTTTACGGCAAATTTGTCTATGGCGAGCATCAAAAGGTAACCGGCATGACGGTTGTTGATGGTGTAGTGCCAGGTGCGGGTTTTCTTGTCTTTGTTTTCTTTGTTGGAAAGCAATTGGCCGTTGGAAAGAACGTTGTAGTCTTTGTCGAATGAAACCTGAACTTCGGTGATGAATTTGTCGCCACGGTCGTCAATCATGGGAATCCAGTGGCGGTTGTCGATGCCCTGACCCTGTGTCCAGATTTGCCTGCGTGTCATGTTCACAGGATCTGAAATATCGGTAACATTCCAACCGATAAAATAAATGCCTTTTTTGGGCTTGGCGGTGTATTTTATTTTTAAGGTGTGTGTGGTTTTGTATGACTGTTTTAGTGCTGTGTTGCAGATCATGCCAGCTGCATTGTAGCGATGGGTGATAAATTTGCCGTCCAGCCAAACGCTGTCTGCTTTTATGTCGGGTGCATCCAGAAACAGGGTGTCCACCGCATCCTGAAGGCACTTGAATTGGTGGGTAACCACGCCGAAAACAGTGGCTTCCTGGGGGTTGAAGGAAACCGCCAGCTTCATGTGCAGAACATCTATGTTGCGGTTCCTTTCGTGCCTTCCCGGATCATCGTGGTAACACATCAGGTCGTTATGTTGCGCTTTGGTAAAGGAAATTGCGCCGAAAAAGAGGGCGATACTCAATAATTGCTTCATCATGAAGCCACGAAAATAGGGAAGTTAAATTGGTTGTGCAAAGAGGGGGTTATCCGCTCTTGCGGCGCTCTTGCCAAAGTATCAGGAGGACGATGATAAACGGGGCGAGCATGTTAAAACGAAAATACAGAAATTTATTGGCAAATACAAGGGGATATATTTTTTGTTTCGGATGAGCCGAGACCGTGCGTCATTATTTCAATAAAATATTGGTTTGTTGTTGTGTGAGCCAAAGGAAATAATCGGCCTTACAACGTTTCAGTTTTCTTTCCCTGATGATTGCGTCTTTTTTGGTGGGTTGCATCTCAACATAAAAAAGAATCCAGGGTGTTTTAGTGGCTGTGTATTTGGATAATCCGCTGTTGTGTTCCTCCAGTCGTTTGACATAATCCTCAGTGTATCCTTTGTAGAATGATCCATCTGACAGGCTTTTTAAGATGTAAACGTAAAACATAACAACAAAAAAGCCCCTAGATGGGGCTTTACTTGCGGACCGGACGGGACTCGAACCCGTCTCGGCTGAGCCGAGACCGTGCCAGGGCGTCATTATTTCAATAAAATATTGGTTTGTTGTTGTGTGAGCCAAAGGAAATAATCGGCCTTACAACGTTTCAGTTTTCTTTCCCTGATGATTGCGTCTTTTTTGGTGGGTTGCATCTCAACATAAAAAAGAATCCAGGGTGTTTTAGTGGCTGTGTATTTGGATAATCCGCTGTTGTGTTCCTCCAGTCGTTTGACATAATCCTCAGTGTATCCTTTGTAGAATGATCCATCTGACAGGCTTTTTAAGATGTAAACGTAAAACATAACAACAAAAAAGCCCCTAGATGGGGCTTTACTTGCGGACCGGACGGGACTCGAACCCGCGACCTCCGCCGTGACAGGGCGGCATTCTAACCAGCTGAACTACCGATCCGTTAGAACTTTACGTTCACCATTCTTTCGAACGGGACTGCAAAAATAAGACATCCTTGCATATTGTCAAATACCTAAGGCAAAAAATATTGAGAAGTTGGGCGGACCGGACGGGACTCGAACTCGTCTCGGCTCAGCCGAGACCGTGTCAGGGCGGCGGAATAGAGCAATGAAGACCCAATTCATAAGTACTTTACGATTCCCATACTTTCTAAAGGATCTGAAGAAATAAGACATCCATGCATATTGTCAAATACCTTGGGCAAAAAATATTTAAGACAATGGCTTACTTCCGCGACAATACCCAAAAGCCGCATACCGCAGAGAGCATGCTGGCCATCAAAATGCTGATTTTAGCGGTCTCTATTTGGGCTGGGGATGTAAATGCCAAATTGGCAACAAAGATGGCCATGGTGAAACCAATGCCGCCCAGCATGCCTGCTCCCAATACTTGTTTGAAGCTGGTGTTGGTTGGTAAACTTGCCAGTTTATACTTTACAGAAATCCAGGATGCTAAAAAAATGCCAATGGGTTTGCCCAGTAAAAGTCCAGCCATAATGCCGAGAGCCGGCGTTTGCCATAATCCATCCATGGCATTGCTTTCCATTACGATAGCGGTGTTTGCAAGGGCAAATACCGGCAAAATAAACCACGACACAGGTTCGTGCAATTTGTCCATTAATAGTGCTGAGGGAGATTGTCCTTTTATTTCCTTGAATGGTATGGCAAATGCAAGCAGAACCCCCGCAATGGTTGCATGAATGCCGCTTTGCATCAGGAAGTACCATAAAAAAATACCCCCAAGTAAATATATCGGTAAGGTGCGCACACCAGTGCGCTTTAGCAATAACAACAATAGAAAGATACCCAGAGAGATACCCAGCGCAAGGACATGTATGCCTTGCCCGTAAAACAGTGCAATTATCAAAATAGCGCCCAAATCATCAATGATGGCAAGGGCTGAAAGAAAAACCTTGAGTGCTGCAGGGATTCGGTTGCCCAATGCATTCAGCATGGCAATGGCAAAGGCAATGTCTGTTGCCGTAGGAATGCCTGCTCCACGAAGGTTCTCCGGGGAATTGCGGTTGATGATGGCGTAAATGGCAGCAGGGAAGGCCATGCCACCAATGGCAGCCAGCACGGGCAGCAACGCGTTTTTGGGTTTACTTAATTCTCCTACGAGCAATTCTCGTTCTATTTCAAGGCCTACCAGTAAAAAGAAGATGGTCATCAGCCCATCGTTTACCCAGCCGGTGAGTGAATGCGCATGCAAACCGGGCAGGTGCAAATCGATGTTGATATTCCAAAAGCCAATCCAGGACTGTCCAATAGCGGTATTTGAGAGCACAATGGATACCGTTGCACAGATTACCAGCAGCACCCCGCCAGAGGCTAGCTTGCCGTAGAATTCACGGAAAAGATGCGTGAGGCCGTCGTTTTTTGCCCTGTTGATAACCCTTTTCACTGCAGCAAATTTAGGTTTTAACTTCGCAACCAATGTCGGACCACCACGATTTTATGCGACGCTGTCTTGTTTTGGCTGCCCGGGGACAAACCCAGGTTTCTCCCAATCCCATGGTTGGTGCTGTTGTTGTGTATCAGGGTAAAATAGTTGCAGAAGGCTGGCATAAGGCATTTGGCGCTCCCCACGCGGAGCCGGATGCATTGTCAGTATTGCCGACGGAAATCCCCCGAAAAGATTGCACCTTGTACGTTAATCTGGAGCCTTGCGCCCATTTTGGTAAAACCCCACCATGTGCGCAGCTGCTGGTGGATCAAGGTATCGGTAAGGTTGTTGTTGGTAGCTCAGATCCTAACCCACTTGTAAATGGGAAAGGGATTGAGCTGTTAACCGCTGCCGGCATTCAGGTGGAAACCGGTGTTTTAGAGGAAGAGTGCGATGAATTGAACCGAAGATTCATGGCATTTCATAAGTGGAAAAGACCTTATGTGATTTTGAAATGGGCTGTTTCGGCTGATGGCTTTATGGCGCCTGAATCCCTGGAAAGGGTTCAAATCAGTTCACCGGAGGCGCGTATTCGTTTGCACCAATGGAGGGCTCAGGAAGATGCTGTTTTGGTGGGTGCTACCACTGCCTCAAAAGATATTCCATTGCTGGATACCAGGCTTGCCCCTGATAAAAACCCAGTCCGCGTCGTTTTGGATCCTAAACTCAGGGCGCCAAAACTTAATGGGGATGCACCCACATTGGTATTTAACTGCTCTAAAGAAGGGGTTCAAGAAAATTATACTTACATCAAATTACCAATGGGATTTCAGTTGTCAGCGGTAATGCAAAGTTTATTTGAGCGCAAGCTTTTATCGTTACTGGTTGAAGGAGGGCCAACCACCCTGCAACATTTTATGGATGCAGGATTGGTGGATGAAATAAGAATAATACGCAGTAAAACCATGAAAATAGGCAATGGGCTAAAAGCCCCTGTTTGTGATTTGAAATTGCAATCTAAGGAAGAGTTAGGAACGGATACAATAGAGATATACCGGGGAGGAACTGCATAATGTGGTTGCTGTTCAGTATCCTTAGCAGCGCAGCCTTGATGATTATTTTCAAGGTGTTCGACAGATTCGGTGTACGGGTTTTTCCGGCAATCGTGGTCAATTACCTAACCTGTTTTGTTGTAGGTAACCTATGGCTAGGGAAGAATAACATTGTTGCAACTTCGGTTTGGGAACAGGACTGGTTTCCACCAGTAGTGGCTATGGGGTTGCTGTTTATTGCAGCGTTTTACCTAATGGGTTTTGGTACAGGATTGGCCGGTGCAAGTGCGACTTCGGTTGCCGCCAAAATGAGCGTGGTTGTTCCAGCCGCCTACAGCATGGTAATGTTGCACGAAAAGCCGGGCGTATTTACCTTGTTTGGAATGCTTTTGTCTATGGTTTGTGTTTACCTGATGCGACCCCTTACCGACAATGTTGCTGAAAAGCGAAAAGGGCTTTGGGTATTGTTGCTCGTATTTATTGGTTCCGGCCTGGTGGATACGGGATTGAATGGAATTAAGCACCAGTATGGGCAATTGGTGGATGACTACACCGTAAGCACCGTAGTATTTGGAGGAGCAGGCACGGTGGGGTTATTTATCCTTTTGTTTAACAGAAAGCACCTGCCGGGCAAGCGCGAATGGCTTGGAGGGGTGTTGCTGGGTGTTGTTAATTACTTGTCTTTGGTGGCCATGTTTGGCGCCATAGGTGCTTACAAGGGCCAGACAGCTTGGTTCTTTGCCGTAAATAATATTGGTGTGGTTTGGGTAAGTACGCTTGTGTCTATGGTGGTTTTTAAAGAGCGCATTTCCCGCTTGGGTTATATTGGTTTGCTGTTGGCAGCATTTGCCGTTTTATTGATGAACTGGCATGTTGTTTTCGGATGAATATAAAGAACCATCTGCCCCAGCAGAAGCCACCTTGCGCGAAAGGGGCAGCCGATTTCTGGCTTTTGCCTATCCTGTGCAAGACGAAGCTACATTAAAAAGTTTACTGCAATCGGTTAAGCAAGAATTCCCAGATGCTACACACCATTGCTATGCCGTGGTCATGCATCCCGATAAATCCTATCAGCGCAGCAATGATGACGGAGAACCCTCCAATACTGCAGGCAGGCCGATTTTAAGGATGATTTTGAGCAAAGACCTTACCAATGTTTTGGTAGTGGTGGTGCGCTATTTTGGAGGAACCCAGCTGGGGATTCCCGGCCTTATCAAAGCCTATGGCGATGCTGCCAAAGCGGCTTTGGATGGCATGGAGATTCAATTAAGCTATATCGAGGATTATTGCACCCTTTGCACCGATTTTAGCCGTGAGCAAGATATCCATCGCCTTGTTGGTCGTTTTCAGGCAAGGCTGATTGAGCGCAACTATGACCAGGAGGTGTGCTGCCGTTTGGCTGTTAAGCGTTCTCAATTTCCTGCACTGTTGCAGGCGCTGACAGACTTCCCCGGTATTCGACACATAAAGCAGTAATTTCAAATGGCACTGCTAAAAATCTCTACTATATTTGCGGTTGCTTATGAACAAAATAAAAGTAGCAAACCCGGTAGTGGAATTGGATGGGGACGAAATGACCCGCATCATTTGGCATTTTATTAAGGATAAACTTATTCTCCCTTACTTAGATATTGATATTAAATACTATGATCTGGGAATGGAAAACCGCGACGCAACCAACGATCAGATAACCGTTGATGCGGCAGAAGCCATTAAGCAGTTCAATGTAGGTATCAAATGCGCTACCATTACCCCCGACGAAGCAAGGGTTACAGAATTTAACCTGAAGCAAATGTGGAAAAGCCCCAATGGTACTATCCGCAATATTTTGGACGGTACTGTTTTTCGTGAACCTATCGTGTGCAGCAATGTGCCCCGCCTGGTTCCCAACTGGACAGCCCCAATCTGTATCGGTCGTCATGCATTTGGCGATCAATACCGCGCAACGGATTTTGTAACCAAAGGCAAAGGCAAGCTCACCGTGAAGTTTGAAGGCGAAGACGGAACCGTGCAGGAGTTTGAAGTGTACAATTTCAAAGGAGATGGTGTAGCCTTGGCTATGTACAATACCGATGAAAGCATTGCAGGATTTGCCCGCAGTTGTTTCAACATGGCCATTTCCAAAGAGTGGCCTCTTTATTTAAGCACCAAAAACACCATTTTGAAGAAATATGATGGTCGTTTCAAGGATATTTTCGAAAACATTTATCAAACCGAATTCAAGGCTGCGATGGATGCCAAGGGCATTACCTATGAGCACCGCTTGATTGACGATATGGTAGCCAGCGCCCTTAAGTGGAATGGCAACTTTGTGTGGGCCTGCAAGAATTACGATGGCGACGTGCAAAGCGATACCGTGGCCCAGGGTTTTGGCTCACTGGGGCTGATGACCAGCGTTTTGATTACTCCAGACGGAAAAACCGTGGAAGCAGAAGCTGCTCACGGAACAGTAACCCGCCACTACCGCATGCACCAGCAAGGTAAAAAAACAAGCACCAACCCCATCGCCAGCATTTTTGCCTGGACCCGTGGATTGGAGCATCGCGGAAAACTCGATGGCAACCAGCAGCTGATAGATTTCTGCACCACCCTTGAGCGCGTTTGTATTGATACCGTAGAAAGTGGCAAAATGACCAAAGATCTTGCAGTTTGTATTTACGGTGATAAAATTACCGACGGACAATACCTGCACACCGAGGACTTTCTGGAAGCAATCGATAGCGAGCTGAAAGCCAGGTTGTCTTAAGCCAAATTGATTACTATTCAATTAAAAAAGCCATGCAACTTGCATGGCTTTTTTAATTTCTGTTGGCTTGTAAATTGAGGGTCCCGTTTAAAACATATCCTTCATCCTGTCAAAAAAGGATTTGTCTTTTTCTTCGGGTTTGAAGTTCTTGCTGTCCTGCAGTTTTAGCAACAGTTCCTTTTCTTCAGCACTGATGCGGGTGGGTACATAAACCTGAATGTGGATTAACTGGTCGCCGGTTCCGTAACCATTGATGTCCGGGAACCCCTTGCCTTTAAGGCGAAGGATTTTGCCAGACTGGGTGCCGCTATCTACCTTGATTTTGGCCGCTCCATCCAGCGTTGGTACTTCCACCGATGCGCCCATTGCGGCCTCCGGGAAAGACAGCCACAGGGTATAAATCACATTGTTGCCATCGCGCTGCAGCTCTTCGTGTTCAATTTGTTCGATCACCACAATTAAATCTCCGGAAGGTCCGCCGCCTGGGCCTGAATTGCCCTGACCGTTTACGCTCAGCTGCATGCCTTCGGCCACACCGCCCGGGATTTTGATGGAAGTTTCAAATTCCTGACCTACAAGGCCTTGCTCGTTGGCTTCGCGGGGTTTGTTGGTGATGGTTCTGCCCATTCCACTGCATACCGGGCAAGCACTGCTGGTGGCCATTTGGCCCAGAAAAGTGTTGGTTACCCTGCGCACGGAGCCGGAGCCACCGCAATTTTTGCAGTCGCTGTATTGCACACCAGCGGCCTCAACCATGCGGCGGTATTTAACTTTTTTCTCCACCCCATGCCGCATTTCGGATAGGGTTAGTTTTATGCGGATGCGGATATTGCTTCCTTGCTGATAGCGTGGTCCGCGTCTTCCACCGCCACCTTGTCCGCCAAAGAAGGAACCGAAAAAGTCGTTCTCTCCGAATATATCCCCAAACTGGCTGAAGATATCATCCATGCTAAATCCTCCGCCCTGACCGCCGGCACCACCTACACCTGCATGGCCATACTGGTCATACCGTTGTTTCTTTTCGGCGTTGCTCAATACGTCGTAAGCTTCGGCAGCTTCTTTGAAGTTTTCTTCGGCTTCTTTATCCCCGGGGTTTTTGTCGGGGTGAAATTTGATGGCTAATTTCCGATAAGCTTTCTTTATCTCGTCAGCACTGGCATTTCTGTTTACGCCAAGTATATCGTAGTAGTCGCGTTTTGACATGGTTTATTCTCCTACAACTACTTTGGCAAACCTAAGCACATGCCCGTTAAGTAAATATCCTTTTTCCAATTCATCGATTACTTGTCCCTTCTGAGCCTCAGTGGGAGCGGGGAAACGGGTTACCGCTTCATGAAATTCAACATCAAATGGTTTTCCTTTGGCTTCCATTGCTTTTACACCGCGGCTTTCGAGCGTAGCAACCAGTTTTTTGTATATCAGTTCAAAACCTTCTATGGCGCTGTTGTTAGCCGCATCCGTAGATTCTATGGCCTTTAGGGCTCGCTCAAAGTCATCTGCAATTTCGAGCATGGAAAGAATGATGTCTTTTCCCGCGGTTTGCATCAGCTCTATACGCTCTTTGGTGGTGCGCTTGCGGTAATTGTCAAATTCGCTGTAGAGGCGTATGTACCTGTCTTTTTCCTCAGCCAACAACTGTTCGGGGGTGGGGGTGGATGCTTCGGCAGCTTGCTCTGTCGGAGCGTCCTGTTGCTCTGGTTGGGTTTGTGTTTCCGGGTTCTCTGTAGGTTCGGGTGTCAATGTCTCGTCGATCATCGTGTTTTTGTTATACAAACCCCTTGCCAAATCATTTTAAGTGTCAATGTGTCAGTATTTTTATCATTTTTGTTCGTTCTTTGCGGCTGTGTTTACCGGAATCATTGAATGCCTGGCAACAGTGCACAGAAAAGAGCAACAGGGAAATAATGTTCAGTTTTGGATATCTTCACCCATTGCGGATGCCCTGAAGGTAGATCAAAGCGTGAGCCATGATGGCGTATGCCTTACCGTAACCGGTTTTGAGCAAGGTTGCTATACCGTGGTTGCTATCAATGAAACGTTGCAGCGCACAACCCTGGGAGGCTGGATTGACGGAACACTGGTGAATACCGAACGCTGCATGCCGGCAAATGGTAGGTTCGATGGTCATATTGTACAAGGTCATGTGGACTGCACGGCGGTTTTGCAAACCATTGAAGACGAACTGGGTTCCTGGGTGCTTACTTTTACTTATCCGGAAGCGAATGGAATGACCGTGGAGAAAGGCAGTATTTGTATCAATGGTATCAGCTTAACAGTGGTTCACAGCAGTCCCGGAAAATTTTCGGTTGCGATCATTCCTTACACCTGGGAGCACACCAACTTGTCTGCATTAAAGGCCGGTGCAATTGTCAATATTGAGTTTGATATTGTGGGCAAATACATTCAGAAAATGATGCTTCAGCAACACCCACTATAATTGGTTATGGGTAAATCGTTTAAGTTTTGGGCTTAAAATCATTCTAAATTCCACCATTTGTGGGTAAAAGAAGGCGTCATCTGTTTGGATAAATGTTAAATTTGCCAGTAGAAAACGTGAACCGTATTCAAGCATGAAATTATTCTCATTCCTTTTTACGTCAACCATTGGGCGGAAGCTTCTGATGGGTTTGACAGGGTTATTTCTCATCACATTCCTCATTGTTCATTGCGCGGTGAATGCCTGCATATTTTTCAATGATGGTGGTAAAACATTCAATATGGCTGCCGAATTCATGGGCACCAACTGGTTGATTCGCTCCATGGAGATTGTGCTGTTTCTGGGTCTTATTTTACACATTGTGCAGGGTTTGTATCTGTGGAAATTCAATGCGGATGCCAGAAAGAAGCGCTACAGTGTTTCTGCCGGAAGCGCCAACAGTACCTGGTACTCCCGCAGTATGGGTGTTTTAGGTACGCTTCTGTTGCTGTTTCTGGTGGTGCACCTTAAAGATTTCTGGGTTACCAGCCGCTTTACCGATGTTATCACCAGCGGTGAAAAAACCTTGTTTCAGGAAATGACCGAGGTATTTGCCAATCCTGTTGCTGTATTTATCTACGTATTCGGATGTGTTTCCCTCGGATACCACTTGCTGCACGGTTTTCAGAGTGCATTCCAAACTTTAGGCATCAACCATAAATCCTATACCCCCATCATTCAATCATTCGGCAGTGCATTTGCCGTAGTTGTTTCATTGCTGTTTGCCGCTATGCCGGTGGCCATGCACATGGGCTGGATCAACTAATCACAACGACATGAGTAAGCATATCAAATTGGATTCTAAAATTCCAGCAGGCGAATTGTCGCAGAAGTGGACCAAGTACAGAAGCTCTGTTGCTTTGGTAAACCCCGCCAACAAGCGCAACCTTGAAATCATCGTAGTGGGTACCGGTTTGGCCGGTTCCAGTGCCGCTGCTTCTTTGGCAGAAATGGGCTACAAGGTAAAAGCATTCTGTTTTCAGGATTCCCCCAGAAGGGCGCATTCTATTGCAGCTCAGGGAGGTATCAATGCTGCTAAAAATTATCAAAATGATGGTGACAGCGTTTTTCGCTTGTTTTATGATACCATCAAAGGGGGTGACTATCGTGCCCGCGAAGCCAATGTACATCGCCTGGCCGAGGTGTCAACCTCCATCATAGATCAGTGTGTGGCGCAAGGAGTTCCGTTTGCCCGCGAATACGGTGGAACCTTAAGCAACCGCTCATTTGGCGGAACCCAGGTACAGCGTACTTTCTACGCAGCCGGACAAACAGGCCAGCAGTTGCTGCTGGGAGCCTATCAGGCCCTTGAACGTCAGGTTGGTTTGGGCAATGTAAAAATGCACACCAGGCACGAAATGCTTGATGTGGTGGTGATTGACGGCAAAGCCCGCGGTATCATTGCCAGAAATAACGTAACCGGAGAACTGGAGCGTCATTTTGGCCATGCCGTATTGCTTTGCACCGGTGGTTACGGAAACGTGTTCTATTTAAGTACCAACGCCATGGGAAGCAACGTTACTGCTGCCTGGAAGGCACACAAAGCAGGCGCGTTGTTTGGTAATCCTTGCTTTACCCAAATTCACCCAACCTGTATTCCAGTAAGCGGACATTACCAGAGTAAGCTTACACTGATGAGCGAATCGCTGCGTAACGATGGCCGTATATGGGTACCGAAAAATAAAGACGACAACCGCCATCCAAACGATATTCCCGAGGAAGATCGCGATTATTACCTGGAACGCAGGTATCCCGCATTTGGTAACCTGGTGCCTCGCGACGTAGCGAGCCGTGCTGCCAAAGAGCGTTGCGATGCCGGTTATGGTGTTGGCGCCAGCAAAATGGCTGTTTACCTCGATTTTCGCTACAACATGATCAACAAGTACGGCAGGGCAGAAGCCAGCCGCTTGAATATTGAAAACCCAGATGAGGCAAAATTGCTGGAATTGGGTAAAGAAGTAGCCAAAGAACAGTATGGCAATTTGTTTGATATGTACAAACAGATTACCGATGAGGATCCATACGAAGTGCCCATGCGTATTTACCCTGCGGTGCATTACACCATGGGTGGTTTGTGGGTTGATTATGAACTGATGACCAATATCCCGGGCTTGTACGCTTTGGGTGAGGCCAATTTCTCGGACCATGGTGCCAACCGCCTTGGTGCCTCTGCATTGATGCAAGGTCTGGCCGACGGATATTTTGTTATACCATATACCGTGGGTTCTTATTTGAGCAACGAAATCCGCACCAAGAGCATGTCTACGGACAGTGAAGACTTTACCAACGCCGAAAACAAAGTTCGTGAGCGACTGGAAAAATTGCTGGCCATCAATGGTAGCAAAACGGTTGAGAGTTTCCACCGCCGTTTAGGGCTGATTATGTGGGATAAGTGTGGTATGGCCCGCAGCGAGGAAGGATTAAAGCAAGCCATTCAGGACATTCGTGCCTTGCGCGAAGAATTCTGGACAGAGGCGCGTGTGCCCGGAACCATGTTTGAATTTAACCCTGAGCTGGAAAAAGCAGGTCGTGTGGCCGATTTCCTCGAGCTTGGAGAGCTGATGTGTCTTGATGCACTGGAGCGCAATGAAAGTTGTGGTGGTCACTTCCGCGAAGAGTATCAAACAGAAGAGGGCGAGGCAAACCGTGACGACGATAATTACATGCATGTGTCTGCCTGGGAATACAAAGAAGGCAATCAGTGGGAATTGCACAAAGAGGATCTGGTTTACGAAAATATCAAAATCGCTCAGCGCAGCTATAAGTAAGGAGAAACAACAATGTCAAGCAATAACATGAATATAAAACTCAAGGTTTGGAGGCAGAAAAATGCCAATGATTCCGGACGTTTTGAAGAATACACGGTACAGGCCAATCCAGACATGTCCTTTTTGGAAATGTTTGATGTATTGAACGAGAACCTGATTACCGAAGGAAAAGAGCCGGTTGCCTTTGATCATGATTGTCGTGAAGGTATTTGCGGTATGTGCAGCATGGTTATCAATGGCCGTCCGCACGGACCCAAAGGTGGCGTAACCACCTGTCAGCTGCACATGCGCAGTTTCAAGGACGGCGATACCATCGTAGTTGAGCCATGGCGTTCAAATGCATTTCCGGTAATCAAAGACTTGAGCGTAAACAGGTCAGCCTTTGACCGCATTATTGAATCAGGTGGATTCGAATCGGTAAACACCGGTAACGCAGTAGATGCAAATTCCATATTGATTCCGAAGGAAACCGCAGATCAGGCATTTGAGGCTGCAACCTGCATTGGTTGCGGAGCTTGTGTGAGCGCATGTAAAAATGC
>CANKVN010000032.1 GCA_947487055.1 Flavobacteriales bacterium | reverse complement strand
CAACCGTATTGCCTATCCTGGTTTTGGCCGGTGGTATCATGGGTTCCTATTACTTCGCCGGATTGTATGGCGTTTCTATCGCTGCTGCTGGTATGATGGCAACCACTGCAATGCAGTTGGCTATCGATGCCTTCGGTCCTATTGCCGACAACGCCGGTGGAATTGCAGAAATGAGTCAATTGCCCGAAGAAGTTCGCGGCCGCACAGACAATTTGGATGCTGTAGGAAACACAACCGCTGCAACAGGTAAAGGATTTGCCATTGCCTCTGCTGCATTAACTTCTCTTGCTTTGTTTGCTGCTTTTGTAGGTATTTCAGGCATTACCGCCATCGATATTTACAAAGCACCTGTACTGGCCGGTTTGTTTGTGGGTGGTATGATTCCTTTCATTTTCTCATCATTGGCCATTGCCGCTGTAGGCCGTGCTGCCATGGATATGGTAAATGAGGTTCGTCGCCAGTTCCGTGAAATTCCCGGAATCATGGAATACAAAGCACAACCTGAATACGAAAAGTGCGTTGCCATTTCTACCAAAGCCTCTATCCGTGAGATGTTGGCTCCTGGCGCAATCGCTTTGCTTTCACCTGTAATTGTTGGTTTCTTATTCGGCCCTGAGGTATTGGGCGGTATGCTTGCCGGTGTTACTGTTTCCGGTGTTTTGATGGGTATTTTCCAATCAAATGCCGGCGGTGCATGGGATAACGCCAAAAAATCCTTTGAAAAAGGTGTTGAAATCAACGGTGAAACTTTCTACAAAAAATCTGAGCCGCATAAAGCTTCAGTAACCGGAGATACCGTAGGTGATCCATTCAAAGACACTTCAGGACCTTCCATGAACATCCTGATTAAATTGATGTCGATTGTTTCTCTGGTAATTGCGCCATTCATCGCGGGCAAAACCTTCGGTGAAAGACCTACTCCAAAAAGCACCGCTACAACCGTTCAAATGTCATGCTGCGATACCGCAATGACTGACAAATGCGACATGAACAAATGCGCTACTATGACCAAAGAAGAGTGTGCAAAGCACTGCGATAGCATGAAATGCTCACCCGAAGAAAAAGAAGCGTGCATGAAGATGTACGATGAAAACGGCAAATACAAAGGCGGTTCAAAAGAAAAGCCTTGTTGTAAAGAACAACACTAAACCAAAAAAGGTCGTCTGAATTAGACGGCCTTTTTTTTGTGCATAGAAATTCTGCAGCCATATCCCAAACCCATTTTGTTTTGCATCGATGATTTACAATCCATCATTACCGATTATTAAATCCGGCTGGAACGGCAATCCACTGGACAAAAGCGGCCGTTTTACCAACCATGAATTTCCGCATATTCCAAAATTCAAAGATGTATGGCGGTGGCAAACAGGGCCGCGCCCATTCAAAACCGAAAAGAAAATAGACTTGTGGAAACCTGAATCCTTGCTGGATAGCGGTTTTAGACGCAAAAACGACGACTGCCTTGTATGGCTTGGCCATGCCTGGTTCTTCCTCCGGCTCAATGGGGTTTCTATGCTCATAGACCCAGTGTTGTTTCCCAACCGTTTTTTAAAACACCGTGTAAAATACCCCTATTCGCCGCACATGTTTGGCGAAATAGACTTCATTTTGGTTTCGCATGACCACCGCGATCATTGTGATGAAAAATCCCTGAAACGCATTATGGGACTTAATCCAAGAGCGACTGTTATTTGCGGACTAAATATGGGCAAGCTGCTACGGAAATGGGGACAAAACCATATCGTGGAAATGGGCTGGTATCAGCAGTTTCAAGGATTCAACGGGCTAAAAATAAGCTACCTTCCTACCCGCCACTGGGCAAGGCGCATGTTGAGGGATACTAACCGCAGGCTTTGGGGGGCTTTCTGCATAGAATCGCCTTCTCAATCCGTTTATTTTGGCAGCGACAGCGGATATGGAAGCCATTACAAGGAAATAAAGGAATTGTTTCCCCATTTGGATTATGCGCTGATGGGCATTGGTGCATTTCAGCCGGAATGGTTTATGGAGCCCGTGCACATGTCGCCGGAAAAGGCCGTTACCGCTTTTAATGAAACAGGGGCAAAAAAAATGATACCCATGCATTTTGGCACGCTTAACCTCAGCGACGAACCCGCAGGTTTGCCCATCAGGTTGCTGAAAGAACTGGAAACAAATGGCGAAATTAAAGGACAGCTTTGCCTGCCCAAAATAGGCGAAACCCTGTGGTTGTGATGGGATAAAATGTTAATCAAATCCGGGATGACGGTTGTAAATTGCCCTTTTAACCGGCATGAGCACCAAAGAAAAATCGGAAACCCCTTTAATGAAGCAATACTACAGCATCAAAGGGCAATATCCCGGTGCGCTGTTGCTTTTTAGGGTTGGAGATTTCTACGAAACCTTCGAAGAAGATGCCCGCACTGCCAGTAAAATCCTGGGCATTGTATTAACCAAACGCTCCAATGGATCTGCTTCTCAAATAGACCTGGCCGGCTTTCCCCACCACAGCCTTGATGTTTATTTGCCCAAGCTGGTTAGGGCCGGGCAACGGGTTGCCGTTTGCGACCAGCTGGAAGATCCAAAACTGACCAAAACCATCGTAAAAAGAGGCGTAACCGAATTGGTAACTCCGGGTGTTAGCTACAATGATAAGGTTCTGGAAGCAAGGCAAAGCAACTACCTCTGCAGCCTTTATTTTCACAACAACCTTGCCGGCGTTGCTTTTCTCGATATCAGCACCGGTGAATTTCTCACAACCACCGCTGACCATGAATCGGTAAAACGTTTAATCAACGGACTAAAACCTGCAGAAATCATTGCTCCCAAAAGCCAGCAACGCGATGTGTTTGCGCTGCTTGGAGAGCAGGTTTTCAGCCAATATCTGGAAGAATGGGTTTATCAGCCGGAATATGCCTCTGAAAAACTGTGCAGGCAATTCAATACCACTTCCTTAAAAGGTTTCGGCATTGCCGAAATGACCGAATCCATCCTTGCTGCTGGTGCTTGTCTGCAATACCTGGATAATACACATCATACGCAAACGGCCCACCTGCATTCTATCCACCGCATAGACGAAGGCGAACATGTATGGCTCGATGGTTTTACCGTAAGGAACCTTGAATTATTAAACCCCATCTATCCGGGTGGAACACCCTTGTTTGAGATTCTGGACCACACCAAAACCCCCATGGGCAGCAGGCTTTTGCGCAATTGGCTTATTTTGCCGCTAAAGCAGGAAGCAACCATCAATGCCAGGCTTGATGTGGTTTCTTATTTTGCTTCAGAACCGGCCAAACTGGCATTTTGCATGGCCATTGCGGAACGCATTGGCGATTTGCAGCGTATTGTGGGTAAAGTGGCCTTAAACCGCGTAAATCCCCGCGAATTGCTTCAACTGGGCCGAAGCCTTGAAGCCATGGCAGAATTGGTGAGCAATCTGGAAAATGCCCACCCACAGGTGAAACAGCTGATTGCCCATGTGCAATCAACCACCCATATTTCTGAGAAAATAAGCCAGGCGCTTTCAGAAGATGCTCCTGCCCTGCTAAGCAAAGGCGGTGTCATACGCAAGTCGGTGGATGCCGATCTGGATGAATTGCGCGCCATTGCCTTCGGAGGAAAAGATTATTTGCTGGCATTGCAGCGCAGGGAAAGCGAACAAACAGGCATCAGCAGCCTCAAAGTTGGTTTCAACAATGTTTTTGGCTACTACCTAGAGGTTACCCATTCGCATAAAGATAAAGTACCTGCAGAATGGATCAGGAAACAAACCCTGACCAACGCAGAGAGGTATATTACACCGGAACTTAAGGTCTACGAAGAGAAGATTTTAACCGCTGAAGAAAAAACATTGGTCATTGAGCAAAGGTTATGGGATGAACTGGTTGCATGGACCGCATCTCACATTGCGCTGTTGCAGGTAAACGCGCAGGCCATTGCCAAATTAGACATATTGATGGGATTTGCCAGCCTGGCCATAAACCAGCGCTATGTACGTCCCTCCATCAATAATACCTTTGATCTGGAGCTGATAAACTGCAGGCATCCGGTTATTGAAAAACAAATGCCTCCGGATGAGCATTACATCCCCAACACCATATCGCTAAATACCGATGAACAAAGGTTAATCATACTAACCGGGCCAAACATGAGTGGTAAAAGTGCGATTTTACGGCAAACCGCACTGGCGGTAATCCTGGCCCAAATCGGTTGTTTTGTTCCCTGTGATGAGGCTAAAATCGGGCTTGTAGACCGCATTTACACACGTGTAGGCGCAAGCGATAACATTAGCCTTGGTGAATCCACATTTATGGTGGAAATGCTGGAAACAGCGAGCATTTTGAACAATATCAGCGAGCGGAGTTTGATATTGCTGGACGAAATCGGCAGGGGCACCAGCACCTACGATGGCGTGAGCCTTGCATGGAGTATTGCCGAATACCTCCAAAGCCATCCTGGCAAGCCGAAGACCCTTTTCGCTACCCATTACCATGAACTGAACGAATTGGCTTCCAAGCTCGAAGGTGTAAAGAATTTCCACATTGCCAGCAAGGAACAAGGCAATAAAATCATTTTCCTCAGAAAGCTTCAACCAGGCGGCAGTGAACACAGCTTTGGTATCCATGTGGCCCAAATGGCTGGTATTCCCAATCCGGTTTTGCTGCGTGCCAGCGAAATATTGTCGCAGTTGGAAACAGACCGTGCAGCCATCTCGGGCAGAGATACTTTGAAAAATACGAAAACCGCACCTGTATACCAGCTCAATATGTTCCAGGGCGATGACCCAAAACTAAAAGAAGTTCAGGAAATGCTCAAAAAAATCGACCTAAACGTTATTTCCCCGATAGATGCACTGCTGAAATTGCAGGAATTAAAAAACAAGCTTAATTAAAACGTATAGTTGCAACCCACTGCCGGAAGAAGTGGCAATTGATTTACCCGGATGTTGTTTACCCTGTCAAAGTAAAAAATATTCTCACGGTTATAACAATTGGTAACACTGGTTATCAACTGAAATTGCTTACCCTTTGGCATTTTCCAGGTTCGCTTTGCCGAGAAATCCAGCCTGTGGTAATAAGGCAAACGTCCACCATTTATGCCACCATATAATATTCCCAATTGTCCGTTTCCAGACACGTAATTGGTGCTTAACCCCTGACCAAAGTCAAACTTCTCGTAATAGCCCTGGGTTTGGGTGAATGGAAAACCAGAACCAAAATTCCAGCGCAAACTTATTTCCGTGGGTTTTTGCTTGTTTGGCGAGGTATAACTCACCAGAAAATTGGCGTTGTGCCTTCTGTCGAAAATAGGCTGATACGTAATTACACCATCAAATCTATTGACATAGGTTAAACTATAAACAGCCCAAACATACCAACGCTTGTTTTCATATTTGACCGTTGCATCAGCGCCATAGGCATTGCCATTTTCAATGATGTAGTCCTGTCGTAAACGTGCAGGTTTGTAGCGGTTAAACAAATCATCATTGAATAGTTTGTCGCGGTTGATATTCGTAATCTGATCAAAACGTTTGTAAAACGCTTCGGTATTTAGGGTTATTCGTTTTGTTAAGGTCCATTCCACACCGGCAACTGCATGTCTTGCCTTTTGCAGCCTGTCGGTAACGGACTTGCCATTAAAGGTGGCGGGTAAATTATCGGGGCCACTCAGGAATCCGTAAAACAGGTTAACCACATCCCTGTCGCTAATGGCCGACAGCAAATTTTGGCTGTATTTACCCACTGCAGCTTTAATGGCTATCCACGGAAGCGGCACATATTTGAATTGGATTCTGGGCTCCAGGCTTCCATTGCCCAGCGAAGCATAATATTGCCAGCGCACACCAAACTCTGACGTAAATTTCTTGCGCAGGTACTTATAGTTGGCAAATGAATTAATCTCGGCGGTACTTTCCATCTGCTGTATTAGCCTGCTGTTGCTGTTATACAGGGTAAAATCCGTTTGAAAACTGTTCATTTCCAATCCCCATTTGAACTGGTCTTTGCGGAAGTTGTAGGAAAAATTCATCCCGATATTAAACCCGCCAATACCGCTCTTTCTGGGCAATCCATCCTTTTCAATCTGGTTGATTTCGTATTTACTGTAAAGAAAGTAGCCATCTAACCTTGTTTTTGCCTGATCCGGAACAACAAGATATTTGGCACCAAAACCACTGGATACCCAACGATACTGTGTTGTGTTTGGGAAATCAACCCTGTCGCTAAACCTGAAACCGTATAAATTAGCATATCCGCCACCGGCACCGTTGAGGCTAAATTTTCCGAAGATATCGCCAAAATTATAGGGCAGTTTATCCGGATCAGCGTATCGGTAAAGCAGTTGCGATGATTGCTTTAAAAATGAATTTCTGTAAGACAATACAAATGAACTGTTGCTGTTGCCTTTGCTGAACTTTTTGACTGGGCCTTCCAGCAGCATTTTACCCGTAAAGGTCGTTAGGCTGGCTTTGCCGGTGAGCCGCTGTTTATTGCCATCACGGGTCTTTACATCCACAATGGCACTAATCCTGCCTCCATATTGAGCCCCAAAACCAGCTGTGTGCACATCTGCGCTTTTGATCAAATCGGTTTCAAAAACAGAAAACAATCCAATAGAATGGAATGGATTGTAAATGGTCATCCCATCCAGGGTTACCTTATTCATGATGGGGGAACCACCCCTGATGTACAATTGACCGCCCTGATCGCCTGTAAAAACAACTCCAGGCATAATTTGCAGGTATTGAATTAAATCGGCTTCAGCCCCTACCGTTGGGATTTTATAGATTTGTTTTGGATCTATGGGGGTGCCGGTAATTCCTGCATCACGCTTTCTGGAGGTTTCAATGCGCACTTCCTCCATTCTCGAAACCCTGCTGAGGTAATGATCTGCTTTGGTATTGGACCCATCAAACACCGTTACATCCCTAAAAACGGTATCAAATCCGGGAGCAGTTGCCATTAAAAGATGCTTTCCGGCCTTCATTTTGGTTAATGAATAATATCCGTCGGCATCGGTATAAACCAACCTGATTTCACCTGCAGCGCCAACATCTACGGCTTTGATTGCAGCGCCTGACATTCGCTCACCGGATTCTGCATTGTAAACAAAACCACGTATGTCGCCAAATTGCCCGAACACCGAAGCAGGAAAACACAATAACCCAATGATATAAATAAATAAGCGCATGTAAACTGCGAAAATACGGAATATCCTTGCCATATGCTTGTCATGATTTAACTTTGCAGCACCATGATTTATCGCTTTAAGGTATGGTTCGACGATTTAGAGGATGTTGTCCGCTGGATTGACGTTAAACCATCGCATACATTCCTTGAATTTCATCATACCATCCAAGAGTCAATCGGATTTGATAAAAAAGAACCCACTTCTTTTTACATCAGCGATGATAAATGGCGCAAATTATTTGAAATATGCCTGGATGATATGGGTTCCGGCGATAACGAAGATGAAGCACCCAAAGCCTTGATGAAAGATGCCAAGCTGCGCGATTACATCAATGATCCGCACCAACGTTTTATCTATATCACAGACTTTTTGGCCATGTGGACCCTTCACTGCGAACTGCAAAGCATCGCGGATGAAGTACCTCAAAAAACCTACCCCCTTGTATTCCGCAGCGAAGGAAAATCTCCCCGACAACGCGAAGACAGCAGGTTTAAGATGCTTGATGACAATGAATTTGATGCCCTTGCTGCCAAAATACTGGCCGCTAAATCAGGAAAGAACATCATGGAAGGCGCCGAAGAAGAATTGGTTGATGCCGTTGACGATGATGATGACGACGATTTGGGCTTGAACCAGTATGGGGATAGCACCGATGAGGATTTTGGCATGGATGGCTTTTCTGAAGTAAAAGACTAATTCATCGTATTTAACCAATGAAGCCCCGTATTATAACAATAGCAGGGCCCACGGCTTCCGGAAAAACAAGCTTAGCCATTCAGGTTGCTCAGCATTATAAAACGGAAATTATCAGTATTGACAGCCGACAGTGTTACCATGAAATGAATATTGGTGTGGCCCGTCCGGAACAGGAGCAGCTAGCATTGGTGAAACACCATTTTATAGCCGACCGCAGTATTCATGAACCCCTTACCGCAGCTGCCTTTGCTGCAGAAGCCCGGATGAAAATCGATTCCATACTATTGCAAAACAATGTGGTGGTAATTTGCGGCGGCACGGGATTGTATTTAAAAGCATTGCTATACGGGCTGCATGATTTGCCAACCATTAGCCCATCAATAAGGGATGAAGTGAACCTTCTTTATGAACAAGCCGGTATCAGCGGATTAGTAGCAAGGATTGCCGAACTTGACATAGAGGCCATAAACCAAATAGAAACATCCAACCCTGCAAGGGTAAAGCGTGCACTGGAAATACTTTTATCCAGTCCGGAATTGCCTTTAGCTACTTATTTCCAACCCGAAAAAGACGCAATAAAATACCCATTCATCAACTATTGTCTGAATCCAGAACGGGAAGCACTTTACCGGCAGATAGACCTGCGTTGTGATATCATGATGGAACGGGGCCAACTTGAAGAAGCCCGAAACCTGCTCCCCGACGCGGATTTACCGGTTTTGAAAACTGTTGGCTATTCCGAGCTTTTTGAACACTTCCACGGAAACGCAACCCTGCAGCAAGCGATTGATAAAATAAAACAACATACCAGGAACTACGCAAAAAGGCAACTTACCTGGTTTAAGCATCAGGTGCCATGCACAATGCTGAATACTGCTTCCGCTTTTAAAGAAATTAAATCAGCAGAATATTTTACAGGTCTGAATACTGGTAAATAGGATCTACAGGACTGTTTGGCTCAATGGTACAGACCGTTTTAATCAATCCATCATTCAATCCATACACCCAACCATGAACCATAGGGCGCTGGTGATATTTCCATGCACGTTGTACAATACTGGTTTTTATCAACTTTTGAACTTGCTCATTTACATTGAGTTCTACCAAGCGTTCCAGGCGTTTTTCTTCTGTATCCAAGCCTGAAATTTCATCCCGGTGAATTCGGTATACATCTTTGATATTTCTTAACCATTTGTTTAACACACCCATACTGTGATGGCTTAATGCTGCACGCACGCCGCCACATCCATAATGGCCGCAAACAATAATATGCTTAACCTTTAATTCTTCAACAGCATACTGCAATACACTCAATAAGTTTAAATCTGTGTGAACCACCATGTTTGCAATGTTTCTGTGCACAAACAATTCTCCTGGCTCTGCCCCTACAACTTCATTTGCAGGTACCCTGCTATCGGAGCAACCTATCCACAGATAGTCAGGTTTTTGATCCAAGGCCAATGATGCTGGAACATCGTTTTTTAGGGCTGAGATTGACCGAATAGAACTGTATTAAAAACAAACAGGGCAAAATAATTTGCCCTGTTTGTAAATTTTTTAAAGATTATTACCTACTGGAACGTGGCGATGGTGGTAAAGCCGGAATTACTTGCTTAGGCGCTGGTGCCTTGGCACCTCCAAACTTAAATTCCATTTTGTTTTTGTCGGCAGATTTACAACCGGCATCAACCACAATCCTATCGCGGGTTACACCATACTGACTAACCAATGCCTGAATAATGTTTTCTGTACGGCAAGATCCAACCACATCGCCTTTTTTACCAGCATATAGTTTCTCTTTCTCACCTACTGAACCACAGATAATCAATTTTTTATCAGGGCATTGCTTCATTTTATCAGCAATCATCATCATCACAACCTGAAATTCAGGGCGAATATTGCATTTGTTACCTTCGAAATAGAGCGAAGGGAAAGTCATGTCGTCACAGTTGCAGCAGTTATTTACAATACTGCGTCCACGAGCATCAACCATAGCACCGATGGAACTATTGGGTTCAAGATCACGTACATTCGGCACGTTATCACCATCACTATCAATCATGCGGCCTTCAGAATCAACCTCAACACCTTTATCGGAGAAAAGCTCTTTGTCTTTGTAATCAGGAACACCATCCTGGTCAGTATCAACTGCAGTTCCGTTGCCATATACATTCACACCTTTTTCAGTGCTGTCGTCCACATCAAAGAAATTGCTTACGCCATCACCATCAGTATCGGTATATAAAGTATCAACGCGACGATCCAACCTATTTACCTGATCATAAATACTTTCAATCGGGCTCAACCAATCGTAATGCTGCTTGCTTTTGCTTCCAAACTTCCATGCGGCATAAACGGTCATGGTGCTGTACTGGTCGAACCAACGGTTTTGCCAAATGGTGGTATTGTAAACATCTATATCATCCGTTCTTGAGTAAGTCTGGCGATAATCCATTCCGATATCGAAGTTCTTACCAAGGTTGTGCTTAATTCCAAATCCGAAAGGAACGTTCCAGTGACGACCTTCCCAGCGGTCTTCAACATCTTGGCCAAGATTAGGATTGGGTGTTCCCTGACCAAAATAGTGGTTCAGGTAATAATCTCCGCCGACATACAAACGCTGATCATTGAACTTCGCAACAGAGCTGTAGGTTCCCCATCCACCTCCAACGAAAAGATTTAATTGGGTTTTGCGTAACGGCCTTAGGAAACTGATGTTACCAAGGGTGAAAACCATTTGAACGTTGTAATCCTGAAAATTGCTCCTGAAACGGAAATAATCTTTGTAAAGCGTTGGAAACTGAAAATCCCTGGCACCACGCAATACGCCAACATTGTATTCAGCACGCAAGCCAAAGGTTTGAGAAACACTATATTTGGCAAAAGCCTTTGCATGCCATCCTGGCTGAACCTTATCTGCATCACCAAAAAACATGGTAGTACCACCACCCAGACCCAAAGACCACTGCTTGGCCCTGCGATCAACGAAATAGGATGTTACAGAATATTGACCAGAATCTTTTTTCTTGTCGGCTTTGCCGGCAGGCCATTTTTCTGGGGCAGTCTCGTGATAATTAGCACCGGGCTTTTGCTTGAAGTATGGTTGAGCATTTGCCAAAATGCTCGACGTAGCAATAATTGCCAGTGATAAATAGGTTTTAAAATTCTGTTGCATCAGCAAAACTTGTTAATACTGCGAAAATAGAGCTAATTCAGTAATTTACAAATTAAATATACATGATTTTTAACACCTGTAAAATAAAGACGTATTTATTAGACAGTTATTTTCCCGAAACAATGCTTCTTTGATCCCATGGACGAGCTGTAATTCAATAAATCGGGATACTTTAACAGGTATTCCAGCAATGAAAATCTTCTTTCCTGAGGATTTTTTATTGAAAATAATTGGGTACTTAATTTATTTAATCGACTGTATCTATGGGCGTTTGCGGGGTTGCTGCGTAAATTTTCCAAATAATTATTATTGGCTTTTCGCAAATTATTCAACAATATATCACCTGATTTTTTTACTTCTGAAAGGTTGGGTGATTTCATGCTGTATAGCGATGCATACAGGACTTCCAACTCGCCTTGCATTTCAATTATTTTATCAGAAATAGCATGGTTTGCTTGCAAAAGATTGTCCAGCGTATTCGCTGTATGTTCAAATCCCAGCCAGTATTCTTCTTCGTTGATATCCAAATCGTTAATCATTTCCTGTTCTTTTGGCTGCACGATGGTGAACGAATCGCGCAGAAACAATACCGGTGCCACGGTATTTGCCTGTTTAAACAAGGGGTAAAGCTGATGCCAGTAGTGCAATTCTGCAGGTCCGCACACATAGGCTACATTGGGAAGAATTAATTGCTGATAAACCGGGCGCATTAACGCATTGGGACTCAATAATGCGGGATTATCCCGGATAGTTCCGCGTAGTTCAGCCTCACCGATGGATTTGTCTGAAGGATGCAGCATAAAGGACGAATCTGCCTTATCTATCCTGCATCTCAGGCCGTTTTCATACAGAAAGAAATGTGTTTTTCGGGGATTCACCTGGGCCGGATGTCCCATTTTTTTCAATTCCTGGGTTGTTGTGCTTAGCCTATCAAATATTTCGTCTGAAAAACAATCCTTTAAGGCCAAATCCTTAAGCTGCACCTTTAATGTGGCATCGTCCGGATCAATGACAACCAATCCCTCTTTCCCGAAAAAATGATTTATAATAATCCTGGTTGCCTCCGAGAGTGTTTTACCCTTGCTGTAAGCCTCCTTAAAGACTTGCAGCAACTGCTTTGCCTCTTCGCCATTGCCAATCAAGCCTTCTATTTCCAGAGCGATTTCTGCAATGCCAGCAGGTGATAAACGTCCAACGGGGCCACCTGCCTCTTTTTCCCAGGTAAATGATTTCCCAAAAACGCCTACATGGTTAATCTCTGCCAGGTCGTGGTCTTCTGATGCCATCCAAAATACAGGCACAAACCGATATTGAGGAAACTGGCTTTGCAGCCTGCGTGCATGCCTGATTACGGACCATATTTTGTAAGCGACAAAAGCAGGACCCAGGAAAATGTGAATTTGCTGACCTGTGGTAACGGTAAATGTATTGGATGATTTAAGCGCTTCAATATTTTCGGCTACGGCCCTATCCTGTATCAGGTTGCCATATTGATTTTGCAAACAATCAACTAAGATGGATCTTTGGTCTGTTGAAAATGCCGAATATCCGCCTATAATTTCCTGAATATCCTTTTCACTCGTGGGATAAATGGCGCTAAGCGAAGTATTGTTATTCAACCATTGGGTAGCCAACTTGCCGTAAAAACCATCGGGAACCTTATGCCACAAGGTTGTTTTCATCATCCCACTATAACGCCGTGCAGGTCATAGGCTCCATGGGCGGTAATCTTAACCTGTGCAAAATCCCCCATGCGAACATAATTTGATTTGGCTTCGACCCAAACTTCGTTATCTACTTCGGGTGAATCTGCCTCTGAACGGCCAACAAAATGTTCGCCTTCCAATCGATCAAACAACACTTTCATGGTTTTACCTACCTTATTAGAATTGAGTTTTTCACTGATGCCCATTTGAACGTCCATCAGTTCGGATGCCCTCCGCTCCTTTTCTTCCACTGCGATATCATCTGCAAGGCTGTGTGCATGGGTGTTTTCCTCGTGAGAATAGGTAAAAACACCCAATCTGTCGAATTTGAAATCGGATACAAATTGCAGCAACTCGTCGAACTCTGCAGCTGTTTCTCCGGGATGTCCAACCAGCATGGTGGTGCGCAAAGTCAATCCGGGAATATCGCTTCTCAGTTGTTCCAGCAATGCCTGGGTGCGCTTTTTGGTAATACCCCGGCGCATAATTTTAAGCATATTGTCGGTGATATGCTGAACCGGAATATCGAGGTATTTGCAAATATTGCTTCGCTCAGCCATTACCGGAATTACATCCATGGGAAATTGTGATGGATAGGCATAATGCAGGCGTATCCAGTCAAGTCCATCAATATCACTTACCCGTTTAAGCAGGTCGGCCAAATTCCTTTCTCCATAAAGATCCAGACCATAATAGGTAGAATCCTGGGCAATCAGCATCACTTCCTTGGTACCATTGCGAACCAGGCCCGATATTTCGGATACAATCTGCTCCATGGGTTTGCTCACGTGTTTTCCGCGCATTAGGGGAATGGCACAGAAAGAGCATGGCCTGTTGCAGCCTTCACTAATTTTCACATATGAATAGTGTTTGGGCGTGGTGGTAAGTCGCTCACCTATGAGTTCGTGGCGGTAATCTGCACCAACCGATTTAAGCAGGTTGGGCAACTCAAGTGTTCCAAACCATTCATCTACCTCAGGTATTTCTGCCTGAAGCTCGTCTTTATAGCGGTGGGACAAACAGCCAGTAACGATTAATTTCTCGAGGTTACCTGCAGATTTTTCCTCGGCATATCGCAAAATGGTATCAATACTCTCCTGCTTGGCGTTGTCTATAAAGCCACAGGTGTTTATGATTACGATATCTGCGTCTTCCTTAGCCGATTCATGGGTTACATCGAAATTTCCGGCCATCAGCTGACCCATCATTACCTCAGAATCCACCAGGTTTTTGCTGCACCCCAGGGTAATTACATTTATTTTAGGTTGTTTGTGGCTTTTTGCTCTCATGCTTGAAAAATGGATTTTACAAAAGTGGATTTATTAAAAAGCCTTAAATCTTCCGCTTTTTCACCCAATCCGAGGTATTTAACAGGAATCCCAAATTGCTCGCTAACGCCAATAACCACGCCCCCTTTGGCGGTTCCATCCAGTTTGGTTACCGCTAAGGCATTAACCTTGGTGGCTGCAGTAAAATGCTTGGCTTGTTCAAAGGCATTTTGTCCGGTGGTTGCGTCAATAACCAAAACCACTTCGTGCGGTGCGTCTTCTTGGAATTTTTGTACCACACGCTTCATTTTGGCCAGCTCGTTCATCAGGCTGACTTTGTTATGCAAACGGCCTGCAGTATCTATGATAACCACATCAGCACCAGTTTCCACACCTTGTTTAACTGCATCAAAAGCGACAGAGGATGGATCTGTATTCATTCCATGACTGACAATTTCCGCTCCCGTTCTATCCTTCCAAATATTCAGTTGGTCTACGGCTGCAGCCCTAAAGGTATCACCGGCAGCCAGCAGCACTTTCTTTCCTTCACGTGCATAGTTCCAGGCCATCTTGCCAATGGTGGTTGTTTTGCCGACACCATTTACCCCAACAACGAGTACAACATAGGGTTTTGGGGCATTTACCAAGGTGAAATCTGGCTGAACGGGCAAATGGAGATCGGGCATCAATAATGCTATCACCGAAGCAAGTTTTTCATTTAATTCCTGGGTTCCCAGGTATTTTTCGCGTGCAACCTTATCGTTTATTGCATCAATAATTTTGATGGTGGTATCAACACCCACATCAGAGGTAATTAAAATCTCTTCCAGTTCATCCAGAAAGTCGGCATCAACGGATGACTTTCCGGCAAATGCCCTGCCAATGCGGCTAAATATATGCTCTCTGGTTTTGCTTAACGCATCCTCAGTTTCCTTGCGCTCTTGTTCAGGCGAAGGTTTTTTACCAAAAATATTAAAAATAGACATTACAAAATAAAAAGAGCCCCGATATCGGGGCTCAAAAATAATTCAATTTGTTGGTTTATGACTTGCTAAAGAAATCTTTCACAGCTTCTTGCTGTACGATTTCTTCACGGAAGGTGTAATGGCCGCTTTTTGCGGATTTGATTGCCTTGACTACTTTCACGTAATCGTTACCGGCTCCTTCTTTTTTCAGTGTTGCTACTACTTTCTTTGCCATTATTTAATCTCCTTATGTAAGGTCATTTTCCTGAGGTACGGATTGTATTTCTTCAATTCGATACGTTCAGGGGTGTTTTTCTTGTTTTTGGTTGTGATGTGGCGGCTCATGCCTGCTACTCCAGAACCTTTTTGTTCGGTGCATTCCAGAATAACCTGAATGCGGTTGCCTTTCTTTGCCATGGTTTAAATCTTTCCTTTTTTAAACAGGTTGTTAATACAGGCAGTGATGCCTTTTTTATCAATCGTCTTCATGGTGCTTGCCGCAACCTTCAGGGTTATCCACTCCCCGGTTTCGGGAATGAAGAATTTCTTCGTCTGAAGATTGGGATAGAAACGACGCTTCGTTTTCTTGTTAGAATGCGATACGTTGTTTCCCTTCAACGCTTTTTTTCCGGTTAAATCACATACGCGAGACATAGTTTTTGGGGCTGCAAAGATAGCAATTTATACTGATTATGAAAATACTTATTCCTTTTTTTCAATAAAAATAGCAAAAAAGAATGCCAAAACAAAGATTTGTACCCCTGCCTGGCGTTCCAGATAGCTTTCGAAGAGGGCTGCCACTGCCAAAAACAGCACCATTGACTGAAGAACATGATTTTGATTTGCGGCAGCATTTCGCCATAACAGCAGCAGGCATAAAACGAAAATAATGACCGTGGGCATACCGGTCTGTATGCCGAAATCCAAATATTGATTATGGGGCAATACCCGATCTGTTATGTGGAGGTATGTGTTTTTTTGTTTAAAACCTTCCTGCATGGCTTCTTCTACACCATTAATACCTACCCCAGTTGCAGGGTTATCCGCAATCACAGATACGGCCACTTTCCAGGCTTCCCACCTTCTGCCAAAGCTTTTGTCGCTGATATCCGCATGACTGCTTGTTGCCATAAGGTCATCCACGGTATTAACCAGTCGATTTCTTACGGAAGGCAGCAATATTGCAAGCAATACAGGCAATAAGAGCAAGAACCATTTGTGCTTGAAATTCCAGGTTTTAAACGGGGCCCAGAACAGCCATGGAAGGCCAATCCAGAATGCCAGTATGCCAGTGCGTGCTGATAGGATATGCAGGAAAACCACATTCAACAAGGTGGAGGTCCATAACAACTGTCGGTAGAACTTGCCTGGCAATTCGGAAAGCCTGGTTAGCAGATAGCATTGCAGCAAGGCAATGGCCGCCAAAATCATGCTGAATTCTATGTGATATACCCTTGAAAACAAAGGTAATGGCTTGCTTTCCAGTACCATTTGGTTTAGGAACCTGTAATGCGCTAAGTAATGCAACACCGATGCACCGGCAACCCAGGTATGAAATACGCCCAATCCGATTATCGCCAGAAAAAGATAACGCCTGGAGAATTGTGCAGCTATCATACAAAAAAGCGGCAACAACAGCCAGGTGGCCCTTAACAAGAATTTGGGCATCATACCTGATGACCATCCGTGAAGGCTGCTGGCAAATAGTTGCCAAACCAGAAGAGATAGCAAAGCGATAAACAGGACTTTGGTTGCTGCGATTGCCTTAAACTGCAATTGGAATAACAGCATGAGAAAAAACAAACCAGTTAATATGGACGTAAGTGCCGGAGAAAAATGCAAGGTACAAAGCGACAAAGCCGCAGTGACAACTGCGGCTTTATTCGTAAAATCCAATTTAAGGTTCTTGTTCAACTGTGCCCGGCAAAATTAAGGCGCAGCGTACTTTATTTTCACAGATTCTGACGTTCCGCTCAAACCAATTTTATCTGCAACTGCAGGCGTAATGATTAAACCGGATCCCCCATATTGTTTGGGTGTATAATTATCGACAACCTTGCAATAAGCCATGCGACCGGAAGCAGGATTAACCACCACAATAATATTTCCTTTGGGAATCGTGGGATGCATAACATGGGTGCGTGTATCCTCCATTTTCTTGCTTAACACTTTGGCATTAGCCACTTCTTCTTTTTCAACCACAAAATCAGCATTTGTTGGCTTTGCTGCTTTTTCTGGCATTCCGGGATTCACATCTGCTGCTTCTCGGGGTTTAGGCGTAACCACAGGCTTGGGAGATTTGGCCACGGTATCTTTCTTTTCAGTGGGTTTTTCTTCGGTAGCTTCGTGGATTATCAAGGTTTCTGGCTTTACCGGTATTTTCAGTACTTGTCCAATTTTCAACTGATCCGACTTCAACCCATTCAACTTCCTGATTTTGTCTGCCGTGGTTTCATATTTGGCTGCAATTTTAGACAGGGTTTCACCTTTCACTACCGCATGGGATTTGATATTGGAATCTTCTACTTTAGGCTTGGCAACTCCTTTAACCGGTATTTTTATTTGCTCTCCAATTTTGATTATTGTTTTGTTGCCATTGGCTTTCTGGATATCTTCAACTGAGCAATTAAACTTCTTAGCAATCTTGAAATACGTATCCCCCTTTACAACTGTGTAAATTTTAAAGGCATCATCCCCTACGACCTGTGCCATGAGGGTTTGGGAAAACAAGGTTAGCATTAAAAACACCAAGACCAACCGAAGATTAGCAATTATCATAAACACAAAGTTATCTAAGGAAGATGGAATCAGGCCATGAAGCGCCGCTTTAGTTTCCACCTGTAAATGGCTTGTCCACTAAAGCACACATTATGCCACAAGCCCGTTTCTGAATGCATAGCAAATGAGCCCTGCGGTATTTCGCACTGCAGCCCGCTGCATCAGGTTTACACGGTGATTATCGACTGTTCGTTTGGCAATGCAGAGTTTTTCTGCAATTTCTTCATTGGTATATTCTTTTACAATCAGTTGCAGGATTTCTATTTCCCGTTTAGACCAGATGGGTTTTTCAACCGCCATCTTCCCTGTTTCCATTTTTGGATTATCCATATCAACCCTTTCCAAATCAAAGCTTGTAGCCTGGTTAAAAAACTGATCAATGCATTCAAAAATCAATTCTTTGTCCTTGCCAACATTAAAAAATGCCAGGTCTATTTTTTGATTGGAGAATACGCAATCAGCCATTTCCAGGATATGAGCATGTTCTTCGGGATCTTGCGACAGGACCATTACTGGCTTGAAACCCTTGCGCTGCTTGTCGATAGCAAGCAGCATGAACATTTTCTCGCAACTTAATAGAAGCTCAAGTTGCTTGTGCGTGAGAATTTGAGAAATTTTCATACAACATCCAATACTCGAAAATATTGTATAATAGATTAATTTCCAAGAATTTTGGTTAATATTTTCCAAATTCCATAACAGAACCTGAATCCAACTTCACAAACTGGTGGCACAAATACTCCGCTGCTTCGTGGTTGTGGGTTATGAAAATATAGATTACACCCGTTTTTTCCTGAATGTTAATTAAAAGATCCAGGATTTGCTTTTGAACAAGCGGATCGAGGGCTGCAACAGCTTCATCCAAAACCAATACCTGAGGGCTTCCTGCCAATGCACGTGCAATGCATAACCGTTGTCGCTGTCCACCGCTCAGTTGATGAGGGTATTTATCAAGCAGCATGGTGTCAAGTCCAACCTGATTAAACAACTGCTGCACTTTATTCTCGACTTCTTCTATTGCTTTGCCATTAAGCTTAAGCACTTCGAGCACCGTTTCCCTGTTGGTTAATTCCGTATTCAGCGATGAAAACGGGTCTTGAAAAACCATTTGGATTCCTGTTGGTCTTTTCTGTAAAATGGATTCGCCATTGAAAACAACCTGTCCTTCATCGCTTGGTTCCAAGCCTGTCAGGATCTTTGCGAGCGTGGTTTTACCAGATCCTGAAAAGCCTATAACAGCAAGCCCCTCTCCTTTTTTCAGTCGAAAAGAAACCTGTTTCAGTGCCTGAAACTTTTGCTTATCTTTTACAAACACCTTAGATAAATCCTTCACTTCAAAAACGGAATCTTTATCGGTTAAGGCTGTTCTTTTTCCAGAAGGAATTGCATCCAGCAATTCTTGAACATAGGGATGTTTTGTTGTGCTGTTAAGTATTTGGTTGGTATTTCCAGACGTGATAACGCTGCCATTTCGCATCACGGTGAGGTTTTCGCAATAGGCGGCAACCAGGGATAAATCATGGCTCACCAAAACCAAGCTGCTGCCCAAGCTGGCACAAACCCGGGTAAGTGTATCCATCACCTGCCTGGCAGTGATTGGATCCAGAGCTGTTGTGGGTTCGTCGGCCAAAACCAGTTTTGGTTTGTGTATCGTGGCCATGGCAATCATCACCCTTTGTCTTTGTCCTCCGCTAATCTGGTGGGGATATGCACTAAAAATCCTTTCGGGATCCTCTATACCTACGGACCGAAGCGCATCTGTGCAGCGCATTTTTGCCGCATCCTTTGCAAGTTTTTCGTATACGGAAAGGGCTTCCAGCAGTTGCCAGCCACAGGTACGTTGCGGATTCAGGGCACTCATGGGTTCCTGAAAAACCATGCCCATCCATTTGCCCCTAAGCTGTCTTTTTTCTGATGCTGAAGCCTTCAGCAAATCTTTTTGCTCCCCCAGAACGGTTGCGGTTATCGTGCCAGTTACTGAAAGGTTTTTGGGAAGCAATCCCATCAGGGCAAGTAAAAACAGGGATTTACCGCTTCCACTTTCACCAATAATACCATAGGTTTTCCCTTCGTCCACCCTGAACCCATCCACTGAACTTAACAACCGGGTTTCCGCGCGTATTTCAAGGTTTTCAATATGTAGCAATGGCTGGTTCAAGAAAGCTCAAAACAACACTATATTTTCGTAATAGCCACGTCTAATTTCCCACATCCCACATACAAAAGAAAAGCCCCGTTTCCGGGGCTTTTGGGATTATTGTAATGTTAAACGAATGGGCAGGGTTCTCCAGGCCGTGGTGAACTTACCATTGTTTTGCGCAGGAATCCATGGCGGACATTTTTGCAAAACTCGTATGGCTTCCTTATCGAATTCCGGGCAACCTGGGGTTGGCTGCAGGATTTGGATCCTGGAAATACGGCCGTTTACATCCACTACGAATTTGAGCGAAACGTATCCTTCAATCCCCTCGTCTCTGCAACGTTCAGGGTATTCGAAGTTGGCAACGATGAAGCGTTTAAATCCTTCATCTCCACCGGGAAACTTGGCCTCAATCTGCACTTTAGTTGCAGGTTCATTATTGTTATCCACCGGACCACCACTTCCTTGACCTGTACTTCCATCAAAAGGGTCATCTGCACCTTCCTGGGTTTTGGTACCGGCATTGGTAACGTTGGAAACAGGCTCACCCAAGAATTCTTCTGTTGTGTTTTCATTGATGACAGGTGCCACATAGGCTTGTGTTGCAACGGGTTCCGGTTCTTCTATCTTCGGCTGTTCTTTGGGTTTTTCTTCCTCCTCTTCGGGTGCTTTCACATCATCGAGGGTGGTAACCACCATCTTCAATTTTTTACTGTCTTCCTGTCCGGAGAACTTTTCCAGAATGAGGGGAATTGATGCAAAAAACAATACTGCTGAGCAAGCTATAATGGTAGCAATAACTTTTGATCTGCGATAGATGCTGCGAATATGGTATGCGCCATATGCTTTGAATCTGTCTTCGAATACCATTGCCAGACGGTCTTCCGATTCCGGCAGGCTCCATGTGTTAAAAATATCGTTTGCCATACACCCTCCTAGTTACTTTGTTTTTTAATCAGATCCTTTTCCAACTTGGCCATTCCGTCGTCAATAACGTAGTATTTGGCAATTTGGGTGATCATGAATTCGTCCATCACATCAATCATGTTGCGGTAGGTAGCGCCTTCATCATTTTTCACCAGAACAATTTGCTTGGATACACGTTGTGCACTGGTAACCTCTTCCTCCAGTTTTCTGCGGCCGGCAGTATCGCTTTCGCTCAGTTTGTTCAATCGTTTCTGAACATCCTGAAGCTTAATAAGCAAATCGGAATTGTAATCTACCAAAACCTTGCGCAGTCCGTTTTTGGAATAATCGATAGGAATTAGTTCTGTAGTCGGTTTTAATGAACCGCGGTAGTAAAATATTTTATCATTATTGGTAAGCAACAATGTTAAACCATCTTTCACTTCCGGAGCCTTTTGTTGTTGTTGTTTTTCGTCCAACTTCTCTGGGAAAATCATCCTAAGCACTTTTGGTTTGCTAAAGGTTGAAGTAAGTACAAAGAAGGTGAGCAGCAGAAAGGCCAAATCTACCATGGGTGTCATATCCACATGGGTACTTGATCTTTTGGCCCGTTTTTTATCGTGTTTACCGTGGCCTCCGCCACCGCTTTCCTGAATTTGTGCCATTTCTTTTCTTCCTTTCTACTTAAGTGATGGTTCAGCCTCGAGGCCGGTTATCATTTGAAACTGCTTTACTTTGGCATCACGAAACACCTGAATTACATGCTTTACAATATCGTATTTGGCATCGGCTTCTGCTTTTACAACAAACTGGATATAGTTTGACTTATCGAAGGGCAGTTTTCGCTGTTTTGCTTCTTCTTCCCTCGCTTTAAAGTCGTTGTGTGCTTCCAGGCGGGTGTAATATGCCCACCAGTAAAGTTCGCTTTTTTTGCCGGTAGTATCGTAGGGTACGCCGGTCTGTTTAACATTGGTTCTTTCGCTTGCTTCCAGTTCCAGGTATTCAGGAATGGAAGATATTTTTAAACCAATGGATCCTGCACCTGTAAATTTCTTTACAGATTCAGCTTCCAATTTAACGCCCACCTGGTTAGCAACCTTTTCGAAAACCTTTGCTTTAACAGCGGGGTTTGTCAGGTCTATATATGCCCGGCCCTGCTGATCCACCGTGATCATGAATACCTGTTTGGGTATTTCGATCTTGGTGGTACTGGTTGGGGGATCAACCACAACGGGTTCCTGGGTTCTGAAACTTGAGGTGAGCATGAAAAAGGTTACGAGCAGAAACGCCAAATCCACCATTGGAGTCATATCCAACGAAGGGTTTGAGCGGGGCATTTTAACCTTAGGCATGTGCTTGTTTAAACGTTTATACGGTTAACTGTAAAAAGGTAAACGCCTAATTATGCGTGGTTAGCCTGGAACTCAGATACAATGCTGTAACCGGCTTCATCCATGCTATAGGTCATGCTGTCAATTCTATTGGTAAAATAGTTATAGAAAATGATGGCAAGGGTTGATGCAATGATACCAAATGCAGTGTTTACAAGTGCTTCGGAGATACCTGTAGCCAGGGCTGCGGTATCGGGAGCGCCGGTGTTTGCCAATGCAGCAAACGCACGAATCATACCAAATACGGTACCAATAAGACCAATCAGTGTTCCGATAGAAGCGCAGGTAGAAATAATCACCAGGTTGCGGGAAAGCATTGGCAGTTCGAGGCCTGTGGCTTCTTCCAGTTCTTTTTCAATCGCCGCTTTTTTCTCGTCGGTGCTCAATTTACCATCTTTGGTTACCACTTTGTAGCGGGTTAAACCACCGCGAACCACACTGGCAAGAGAACCTTTTTGCTGGTCGCAAGCAGCAATTGCTTCGTCAATTCTGTTGTTGCTGAGCATTTCGCGGATTCTGCGGATGAAAGATGCCGCATTTCCTTTGCCTGAAGCAGCCATAAGGGTAATGAAACGTTCGATTACCACCAGCAATACCGTAACGTTTACGGCAATCAGCAATGGTACGATAAAACCACCACGGTGAATGATACCTAAAATGTTTTTGGGATGACCTTTTACAATGTCATTGTTTTCGAAGTTTGAGGCATTACCCATGACATAATTGTAGATGAGTACACCTACCAATAGTGCAAATACGATAGCGCCACCCGAAAACCAGCCCATGAGGGCGTTGTTACCTGATTTTTTTGCTGTGTTATTCATACGATTTTTTTTGTTTCCTGTAAAAGGTGCAATATTACTCCCAATGCGCGTTAATTGCAAATAACCTTATTGTTAAGAATTTCGGTTTTGTATCTATTTTGATTAATAACGGATCCATGTTGCATTTATTGACAGATTATTGTCAAAATTGGCCTAGCTGTGAATGCTTTTCTTGTTCATCCGGCACTTATCGCTGCAATATTTTACTTCATCCCAGCAGCGCTCCCATTTTTTACGCCACTCAAAAGGGCGGTTGCAAACAATGCATATTTTATCCGGAATGCGGCTCTTCAGCGATGGTTTGGCCATTTTAATGCAACACGGTTACGGTTCCTTTTGTTCGGTAGGTTTTATCGTCCCATCCATCAAAAACCACATACCAGGCATAAACCCCATCCGGGGCATCATTCCCATCTATCTTTCCATCCCATTGCTGCTTTTTGTTGTTGCTTTCCCAAATTTTCTGCCCCCATCGGTCGTAAACACGCATGTGGTAGCTTCTGACAAATACAGGCACCGTTCCCCAAACATCATTTAAATTATCATCGTTTCGGGTGAATGCGTTTGGAACCCACAATTCCGGAGGTTGAAAGAGGTAAATCCAGTTGCTTTGGCTGCTGTAAGGCTTTTTCGAAGGATCAGGACTAAACCCATTGGCGGTAACGCGATACCAATAACCTCCCCAATCAAAATCCAGGTTGGCATCCCGCGTCATTCTCACTTTGCCGGAGGAAGGAATTACCGACCAGGGATTTGTTCCAAATTGCCGCTCAATGGTCCAGTAATCAACGCCATTAATCCAGGTGAGGTAATCCTGCCAAGTCAGGTCAAAATGGTATTGAGGCCTTCCTGTTGCTGTTCCGCTTAATACCACATTACAAGCTTCCCCACCGGGTTTGCTGATGTGGCCGCATTTGTCCACAACCAAAACCGTGTAGCAAAAAGAGTTTTCATCCACATTGAGCGCGGAATCCTGAATGGTGGTATCGGTGGTGATGATGTATGGCACCGTTCCTTTACTGCCTCCGCGGGGATACCGGTAAATTTCATATTCTTTAAAATCGGGCTCCTTGCTGGTTTCCCAGGCCACCCTCACCAGTTTATCAAAATCAACGGTGGCAAATTTCACGGGGGTTGAAGCAATGGGGTTGTTCAATTCGGAGACGGTGCAAAACGCTGTTTTGCTGTCTACCAGGGTATTGCAAATATTGAATCCCTGAAGCCTGTAGCAGTAATTATTGCTGGAGGGATTTACGGTGGTAACATCCGTAAACTCACCAACATTGCTGTTTCTGATGGTATCCAGCACCACCGAACTGTTGTCGGGATTGGTTCTTACCAGCAGGAAATATTTAAAAAATGCCTGAGGCTGGGTGGTGGATTTCCAGGAAACTTTGATTGTCCCGGTATTCCTATCCAGGCTAACGCAAACAGCATCCGGAGGAACAACTACCGGCGGCGGGGTTACCAGGATTTTTACGGTTGCCCACGCGGTATCGGCACTTGGGCAACCGCGGTCATAAACCATGATGCGGTAAACCACCGTATCTGCGGAATAACTGTTGCATGTGGTGTTCCATTTAAACTGAATGCTGGCTG
>CANKVN010000031.1 GCA_947487055.1 Flavobacteriales bacterium | reverse complement strand
TTTTGACCTCCGGTTCAAGAAACACTGGTTGTTTCAAGAAAAAGGTAAACTCCTTGATAGCTCAGCTGGTTAGAGCGAGCGGCTGTTAACCGCTAGGTCGTTGGTTCGAGTCCAACTCAGGGAGCCAGAGAAAAAGCCACCAATCGGTGGCTTTTTCATTTCACACTAAACCCTCCGGGTTTTCTTTGTCACTTTTTGAAGCCTCGCTGATAATCGCGTCATGTGGGGAATTGCGATATTCACAAACAAGAGTGGTCGGTCTCGCCCTGCCGCATACCTTTCGCAAAGACCGACCAGAGGAAACAAAGGCCATGCCTGAAATCAGAAGGCAGATAAAGGTTTATGAGGAGGCCATCAAGTCAGGCAAAAAAAGAAAAAAAAGATAGAAATTACCCGCAATGTCTAAACCAATTTTATTGGTGATAGCAGGATGCAATGGTTCGGGGAAATCAACTTTTTCAAAACACCCCAAAAAATCTCTATTCTTAAAAGGAATTCTATAATTTTAGATTCATTAAATCCATATTTTTGCATGATGTGGAATTTTAATAATTATGGTTTTGTATCAATCATGCTCATTGCAGCGCTGTTCAATAGTTGTAAAACAGAAACAGAATTCAACAATAACAACAATAAACTACAAGTTTCTACCATGACATTATATACTGGAATTGATGTCAACAACTTAGAAAAAAAAGAGAATCATGTTTTCAAATACAACAGTGATGGACATATCCTTTCAAAACTCAAAAATGTTTATGAAAACAATGAGTTAGTGGGGTCAGATCATTCAGATTATGCATACATCGGCAATATTGTTATAGAATCCAGCATCATTAATTTCGGGGGGCCAAAAACATCAATTGACAAGACTTACATCAATCTAAACAGCAATAAACTCATTTCTTCAGATAGCTCATGCGATATGCTTAATTCAACTTCACCAGCAGTTGTGAGAAGAAGAATTTATCATACACATCAAAAAGTCTCTCACAGATACACAAAAGACACAATGGACGCTCATGTATTTGATTGGCTGAACGGCAACCTAACCAAAGAATATGAAATGAACGGGTTAATGGGTCGTGTTTTAATGATGTCTTACCATTATGGCACAAAAGCAAACACTTTGAACACCGGTGATTTCTGGAATAATGGCATGAAAAGTGCAAATTTGCCTGAGAGTGCTAAAGAAGCAAATAACGAATATAAATACACTTACAAGATAGCATCTGATGGATTCATAAGTGAAGAATTAATGTCGGTTTCTAGCCCAGGCGGATCCCCATATCGATATGAAAAGAAGGTTTATACACGTTAATAGAAACAAGAATTGTAACTAAGGGGAAGTATTTGTGATACACCCCAATTCATCCCAAAATTGGTTCTGGAATAGACCATTGATACTAGCATAGAAAGCCTCACAGCAATGTGGGGCTTATTATATTGACAAAGCTCTTCCAATTTTGTAACTTCGTATCACTTCTGTATCCTCCAGCCTGAATTATCAAAACCCAAAAATGTACCGCGAAATTGAAATAGACCGAGAAAACCTTACCCTCATGGGTGTGAAATTCCCCAGCCTGAATGCCCTGGAAAGCACCGCCAATGCCATTGGAAGCAATATGTTTGAGGGGTTTGAACCGACTCAAAAATCTATAGAAATTATCAGAGATTACATTTTGGGAGATATTTCATTAACAGGGTTAATTGAGATTTCCAAGGACAAATCTTATGTCTGATAGCTATCAGTATATTGATTCAAAATTCACTTACATAGATCCGACTTCCGGAATTCTTCGCAACTTACCCAACCTCAACGACGAATCTGATTTACTCTTTTTTGAGAGTAGCGCCGTAGCCAAAAGAATTGAGGAATTGCATTCAAATCCTATCAAAATAATTAATTCAGATGCCCTACTAACCATTCACCATCACCTCTTTCAGGATGTCTATGTTTGGGCAGGCAAGGTTAGAACCATCAACATCAGCAAAGACGGCAAGCCATTTTTTGATGGGGAACGATTTCACACCGGATTCCTGTTTATTGATTCGTTAATTACCGAATACCACAAGCTAAATCCGGCACAACCAAAACAAATTGCCTATAAGCTGGCTGAGATTCTGGATAATAGCAACTTTCTGCATCCTTTCCGGGAGGGAAACGGCAGAGCACAACGGGAATTTATCCGTCTGCTGGCTTTGGAAAAAGGGTATCGAATTAACCTGAACCCACCGGACAACAGAAGTATTTACGAACGATATATGAAAGGAACCATTGAGAGTGATGTGAACTTACTCTCAGATTTAATCATGGAATTGTTAAAGAAAATTTAATTTTGAAGTCGTAAAAAAAGAAAAAGAACTCATCTTTTGGCCCGAAAAAACCAATGAAAATAAACACTTTCATGCCTGGAAAACTAAAACCATTTTTCATGGAAGAACTAAAAAAGGCAGAACATTACTTTGTAAAACAAGATTTTCAGATATGCTGGTATCATCTTGAGCGGGCACACATACTCGGACAGCCCTACCCATATCATCACACGCTGGTACATTGGAAAATGTTACTCATAGGAATCAAAATAAAAAACAGAAGAGAAATTGTTGGTCAAATTCCCCGATTACTTGTGGGTGGTGTTAAATCTTTTGTTGGAGAAATTCCTGTCGGCAATACCGGTGGAGCCAATGTCCCTCCACTCAAAAGCATGGAAATACCGGCCGATTTGAATTGTATAATCTATGAAAACAGGTAACTAAACCCAGTTCTCACACCCCAAAAAATCCATACAACAAACCCGCGCCGACCATCGTAATTGCATTACTCAGAAAGTTCACCCAATGGTTATCGAGCCAGGACAAGCCTTTTACCAGCGCAGCTTCCGAACCGTCGGCTGATGTTTCTGTAAAACCACTGCCCTGTTTCCACAAGGCCTGCCACTTGCTGCCCAAAACACTGTCAACCAACATACCTGCCATTCCTGTTGCAAGCAGCCAAACTAATTGAATATTCGTAACGGGTAAAAGAAAATGTAAACAAACAGCGAGCAACAACAAAGCGACCAGGCCACCCGCTGTTCCTGCAAGGGAAACACCACCGGACAAACCCGGCTGCATGGCCTTAAAATTGCCAATGTTGTAGGTTTTTCCACCAACGGCAGTGCCCACTTCACTGCTCACCGTATCGCAAACGCTGATGGCAAAGGAGCACCAGGCCAGCAGCTGCCACTCAGCCTGACCCGTTAAACCATAAAGCATATACAACACCACGCCTATCCAACCGTTTGAAAAAACCTGTTGTGCGGTTCTTTTCTCGGAAGCGTGTCCGACACGAAACAGCCTGCCTGCAACAGATCCGGCTACCAACAGAAAAACCGGAGCAGATAGCGCTTTCCATCCCCCGCTCATCCACAAAATAGCGGCAACCCAAACGGCAGCCCACCACCCACTTTGATCCAACCACTTTTTGCGAATAACCCACCAACCAAGAATGATGAAAAACAATATGGCGGTCATTATCCATATCCAAGAGCCCAAATAGGGTGTTCGCAGCACCAATTGAATCCATCCCACGGTGAAAACGGGCAGAAAAAAATTATCGCTTCCCCGCCATGAAAATAGTTCTGTTAATGCAGGCAGGAAGGCAAGCAGCAACCACCAACCCACATGCAAATCCGGAAAACGGATGCCCATGCAAATAACTGCCGTAACAAAAAATGCCAAAGCGCCCTGGTAGGATTTTGATTCTGATAAAAAAATGTACTTTGGCGTCCCCCATTTTCTTCCTACCCATCCGGCACTGGCATCACACACTGCCAATATCCAGGCCGCTGTTGCAACCACTTCGGCAGAAACCCCAAGAATTAACAGTCCACCCAGTGAAATGGGGAATAACGCAATTCCATAAGACGACTCCTGTTGTAACCACCACTTGAATTTGAGGAGAACCACCATCAAGAACATTCCTATTGCAACCAGGGCCATTCCAAGCACATAGGAGTCAATCTCCTTGTCAATCATCCATGCCGTTGTTCCAATGGCAATTACATGCAACAACTTTCTTCCTAAAAAATAGGGCAACCGGTCTTTTCGGATGGCAAACTCAATCAGTATGGTTACCACCAAAATGGCTGCACCTGCCAAGGAAAAAAGAAGAAATGACGACATGCGATGTAATATTGCGTAAATTAAACACATGTTTTTGAAAGAACTGGAAGATTATCCCTGGTTTCCCGCCTATTTGCGAAAGATGCAGCTGGAATATGTGGGATGGATCAGTGTTCAGTTGAGGTTATATCGTCCGGTTTTGAAACTGCTAAACAGGTTTCCATCCAATCAGTGGGTAGACCTGGCCAGTGGAAGCGGCTGGCCTGCTTATTACATTCAGAAAAATGCTTCACATGATATTCATTACACACTCAGCGACTTATACCCTGATTCTGTTTCCAACGAAGTGAAAAAACATGTGTCAATTGGGTTGGAATCCTTGAACCTATTGGAATTCCAGCCTCTAACAGGAAAACAATATAGCCTCTTCAATGCTTTTCACCATTTCACTTCAGCACAACAAAAACAGCTCATCCACAAAATGAAAGCGGCAAATGCCGGCATTATCATTGCAGAAGTGCTGGAACCTTCCCTGCTCAGCTTCATCCAGGTTACTTTGGCAGCCCTTGTTGTTCAACCGCTGACGGCCTGGGCCATTCGGCCGTTCTCAATAATGCGGATACTTACAACCTACCTCATACCCATACAACTACTTACGGTTGCGTGGGATGGCTGGCTATCTGTTTTGAAAAGCAAAAACATAAATCAGTACAAAGAACTGGTTACAGACATTGCCGACAATGAATATTCCATTGAAGTGCTAAGATTAAAACAGCTGCAAGGAAACCTTATTGTTATTATTGCACAACCCATATCATGACTTTACATACACTCTGGAAATTCAGCCGCCCCCACACCATTATTGGTTCCATTGTAAGCATTGTGGTATTGTTTTTATTGCAGGGCGGAAGCCTTACGGATCATTTCACCATTTTGGTTGTCACACTGGTATCAGCCCTGGGTTGTAATGTTTGCATCACCGGATTAAACCAGATTGTGGATGTGGAGCTGGACAAAATAAACAAACCGGAATTGCCCATCGCATCAGGGGAATTAGACATTAAAACGGCAAAGAAAATTGTTTTTATTGCAGGCATCATTGCGCTGGGTGCAGCTGTGTTCTTGCATTGGGTATTGTTGTTGTTGATTGTTGTTATTCTCATTTTGGGGATCGCCTATTCCGTTCCTCCCCTGCAACTCAAGCGCCACCATGTGCCGGCAGCCTTGGCCATAACCATTGTTCGGGGTGTGCTGGTAAACATAGGAATGGCAGTGCATTTTGCCGGCATGTTGCAAGGAAATCTCAGCATTCAACCTGTCATTTATCCGCTCACCATTTTCATTACGGCGTTTAGCCTTGCCATTGCCTGGTATAAAGATTTACCTGACAGGGCCGGCGATGCCCATTTTGGGTACAGAACATTTCCGTTGCTGTATTCTCCAAAAACAGCATTGTATACGGGAGCAATATTTGTGATGGCTGCTTATGCCTGGTGTATTTTTTGGAGCTATCGCGAGGCGGAGTTTTTGTTGATGTACAGCTTGATTGTGCTGAGTATTGCTTTCCTAATACACCTGCGAACTGTTCGGTTGGCAGAACAGGCAAGCATTAGAAGATTCTACCAATTATTCTGGGTATTCTTTTTTGCAACTTATCTCAGCTTTTTGTGGGTGTTGTAGTAATCCATTAATAACCTACAAACCTGCTTACGAATTGAAAATATTATCCATTTTAAAAGGTTGAATAATTCAGTTTGGAGCATTTAAAACAGGTAAAAAAGGGTAATCCGTTTAATACAAGGTGGCATTGCAGCAACAGTTCAATTAGGTAATACCATTGTAAACAGATTCATATTCAGTCAATTATAGGAGCAAAAAAAACCTCGAGACAATGAATGGCTTTTTTATTCTACCCATTTTGGCAAATCCTCATTTCAACACTCAACATGTGGTATTTCCTTGTATTTTTGTTAAGGAAATACGATTTAATGTAGCTCATTGGACTTCAAATCACATTGGCCGGAATTCATCCCACACCATCATTATTATGTAAATGGTTTGGTTTCAAAAATCGAAAAATGACACATACTGAAATTAAGAATCAGCTTTTTGAGCTTTCACTATCTTTTAAAAATGACACTACAGACTTACAGGATGCCGAAATCCTTGAAAGGTCTGCCCTTAGATTGATTGCAGAATACATACAAAGCAATAACTACCATATTGATGGTAATCCAGGTATAGAATTGCCGGAAAACATTGGTGAATTAATAACCGACAAAATGAGGTATATAGTAGATTGTGTATCTATTTACCAGGATTCTGTATTGGATTTAAACTGGACGTTTAAAAACTCATTTTGGGAAACCGAGAATGAAAGTAAAGAAGAATATCACACGCTGCTTAAGGAAATGACCCAAAACAAAGATTTGTTTTATAACCTAGATGACGATTTTTAAATCTTGTGAAGTTCTGCCCATAGGCTTTTGTCTTCGCTGCAGACCTGTATGTTGAGCTTATCGTATGCAGAAAAGGCTCTTTTGGACTTATACCCATTGTCTAGTAATTCATTTTCTTTTTTTGTGATACTGATCGTTCGATACTCATACTTAAAAATAAGATACCACTCTTCACTTGTAAACACTTTGGGAGCATTGGTATTTCCATTAATCTCAACATTCCCACAACTCATAAAAACCCTCATTTACACCTTGATACTTGTCCCGATTATGGGCGTGTGTATTCCAATATTGCACAAAAAGTTCAGGCAGTGGATAGTTATGCAGTAAAGGTATTTTCTGTATAACTTTGAATCGATGAAAACACCATTTAATAAGTATTTATACATTGGTTTTTTACTCCTTGGCATTTATCAGTCGGCCATCAATAAAGATTACCTGCAGGCAGCCTCATCGTTTGGTATAGGACTGGCATTTGACCCGTTCAATCCCGAGCAAAAATGGAATGAAAGACCCACCTGGCAAAAGTCGGCTTTAATCTTTCACCTGGCCCTGGCTGGCGCAATGCTTGGGTTTGGCATAGGGCTTAATGACAAATGAATTATTGGTTGATATTTTCTAATAAATTGGAATGGCTTTTTCATATTCTTCTAAACCCATAATACAATTACTGTCGGCTAAATGCCTTGTTTATTTATTGTTTACCTTGTTAGTAAAAATAAATTGCTTAAATGATCGTTAATTTGAGTATGAATCATCCTGATTTTGGTAATTTTAGGAAAACCATCATTGGCATTGGCCTTTTGGGTTTATTATTTGCAGCACCTGAAGTAAAGGCGCAAACCAAGGAAACTGCAATAAAATTGGACCAATCATGGTCCTATATTTCAGGGCCGCAGCGCTTGGTCAATGAAGCTAATCGTGTAAACTACTTAATAGGCCCGGAGCATTCTTTGGGTACTCGGGTAAATAATTTCAGTGACCTGAAACCTATGGATGCTCACGATAGCGATTTTCTGCGTTTTCACCTAAATGCAGATCAGGTTTTTGATATGAACAAAACCACAACCGGGCCTGATTTCTACATAGGAAAAACTGAGGTGAGCAATACCCAATACCGCGAATTCATTAGGGATTGCATCAGACAGTGGATGAAGGAAAACAAACCCGAAGTGGTTAAAAACTACAAGGACGATTCTCCGAAGTACATCAAAGCAGTTCACGAATGGCTGAGGTACGATGTGAAAGAGAGATTCTATCGCGACACCCTGCGGAACTATACCTGGGCTGAACTGGAAATGAAAATGGAATATTTAGATTACAGTCGTATCACTTGGAAAGGAACAGCTGTTTACCCCAATATAAATGCCTGGCTTGCAGATTTTCAATACTCATACAATGAGCCCATGACAAGATTTTATTTCAATCATCCAAAATATGCCAATTACCCCGTGGTGGGTATCTCACAGGTGCAAGCAACCTTGTTTTGTGAATGGTATACCCATCACAAAGCAAACGGATTTATTTATCGAATACCAACGGAGCAGGAATGGGAACGCGCTGCATCGGTGTTGTCTGAAAAACCATCAAAAAAGTCATCCGGATCACCAGTAAACAATAACTATCTGCGTAACTCCAAAGGGGTTTATATAGCCAATTACCATACAGCTATTGGAGATTTCACAAGGGATGGAGCACTATATCCCGCGACTGCTGAATCCTATTTCCCAAATGATGCAGGCTGTTATAACATGCAAGGCAATGTAGCTGAGTGGACATGCAATGTAATTCAAATTGGCAATGAAGATTCTGCGGTTACAGGCTACATCATCAAGGGAGGCGCGTGGAATTTACCGGCGGCGGCATGCACCATAGGCAGCAGAACCATTCTGCCAGAGGGATTATCTACCTCGTATGTTGGTTTTAGGCTTGTTGCTGTGCCAATGCGCAAATACAAACCCACGGGCACCCCTGAATTTTAAGATTAAGGCGGGCCAACAAACTTAAACATTCAATCCATAAATTCCTGCCCCCATTGATGCAGGGAGTATATACTGGGCAATAAAACATTTGCCAGGAATATCATTTTAGAATAACCGGAAAGGCTGATTCGGGGTAATGGCTGAACCTGTTGAAACCGGATTTACCGGATGCTGCTTAATTGATGAGCTCCCTGTATACTCAGCTTTTGGGCATTGCATTCCACTGGAAATAATGTTCTTCCCAATAAGAAACAATGGGATGCTCTCAAATTACCATTTGTTGCCTTTTCAGGCGGCTCCATTAGCGGATAAATGCTAATCGCAATCCTCGTTTATTTCATCAGAATGCAGCGGGCAGTGAGTTGCTCATAAGAAGTGCTCACCTGCAACACATATTGTCCGGCAGGCAAAACAGATACATCCAGGGCAACCTGATTTTCACCGGCAAAACCTGCAATGTTCGTTCCCAAAACAGCATTACCCAACATATCCAAAATGGTTATCTGTGCGGCAGAAACCGAATTTAAATGAAACGCAAGCATAAGGCTGTTTTCTGCCGGTTGCGGATAAATTCTCAAAGATTCTTTTGCTGTTTGTTGCTGAACCAACCCATTTACGAGGGTATTGAAAGTCCCCTCGGCATAAACCCCTGTACCCATGTTGCAATTGCTGCGCACACGCCAGCGGTAGGCCGATGATGATTTCAAACCGGCAATGGTATCTTTTGTATTTGGCGTGAAATCTGAAACTGTTGTCCAGCCTGTATCTGTGGTAAGTTTGTATTGAACCGTGTACGTTACCGCTTCCTCCACCGGACTCCAGCTTACCTGGGCAACATTGTGGGTAATTGCATCTACAGATAAATCGATTGGAGCCGGACAAGGCAGCACCACATTGCGCAAGTCGCTTTCCCAAACGCCACGGCCGTAAGTGGCAATCCGCAATTTGGCTCCGGATTTTTGAATTTCCACCTCATTGATGGCCACCAATGGCAAACCGGTGGCATGTTCTACCCATGCTTTGGTGATGGTATCGCGGTAATACACCCCAATATTCATGCCTACATAAATGGTTTCGCTGGCATCTTCATCTACCGCTACGGAACGTGCTGCAACGGTTGGCAGGCCATTGGAAATATTGGTGAAAGAATCGCCGCCATTGTTGGAAACGTAAATGCGGTTGGAGCTACTGTTGCAGGTAATCCATATTTTCATCGGATTGTATTTGCTCACAAAAATGGAGGTAATGGTGCCCGGAGCTGCAATGGTCTTCAAATTTGCGCCGCCATTGTTGCTTCGATACAAAATTGAACCACGTGAAGTATAGATGTATTTGGTGTTGGAAGGCGCAACCGCCAACACATCCAGGTTGGCTGTGATACCCGGCGTTACCTTATTCCAGATGGAACCTCCATCATCGCTGCGATAAACTCCGTTCCAGCCACCCCAAACGGTATCCTGGTTGCTTGGATGCATAAACAGCGGGGTTACCCAGTTTCCTGTTGCCGGACGTGTAAGTCCAAAATAGCTTTGCCCCGAGTTGGTGGTTTTGTAAATAGAACCATATTGGCTGGTGCCAATGGCTATTTCCGGATCATTGGGCGATGTTACGCAATCCATCCCATCGGCGCCGAGCCATTCATACCAGGTTCCGTCCGTTCTTCTAAAGGTGGTGCCATTATCCTGTGCTCCGCCAACAATCACTTTGGGTTCCAGGTTTGAGCAGGCTATGCGATAAAACTGCCTGATTCCCAGACCTGTAGAAAGCTCTTTCCAGGTTATAGCGCTATTACGGCTTTTAAAAATTCCACCATCGCTGCCAGAGTAAATGGTCGTATTTACCCATTCCAACGCATGCACATCGGCATGGTTGTATCCCAAATTATTTGGGTATGACCATATTGTGGAAGCATCAAAAGTTTGTCCGGCATCAAAGGATTTAAAACAAATGATACCCGCAAAATGCACCTCATCAGCATCATCAGGATTAGCGCAGATGGCCAAATCATAAGACGCCTGTCCTTTTGTATCAGTTCCATCCGGTGAATAACCCAAGTAATTTGTTCCTTGTGCAGCATCGCCTATTATGGTGGTTGTGAAGGTCTTTCCCGTGTCATTTGAAACATAAAACCTACCCATTACACTACCCGATGCCTGCAATACATATACCCTGGCAGGATTTTCTGCAGTTGTGGCAATCAGGGTTCTACCTAACTTGTACATTCCTTTGTTGGTATCGAGCCCAACCCAGGTTTTTCCCGTATCCACAGACCTGCGAAAATAGGCGCTTCCACCATTGCCGGAAGCGTACATAATGGCTTTGTTGTAAGGGTTAAATTCTACATCTTCAACGGTATTGATATCAACCCGTTTCCAGGAAGTCCCTGCATTTTCTGACCGCCAAAGGCCATTGGTTGCCGAAGCAAATACCAACTTTTCGTTTCCCGCAAAAACCTTCACCTGCCTGGAGTTGGAAGGTCCGGCACCGGTTATTACCCAAGTGGCTCCGGCGTTTGTTGACTTCAATACACCACCATTGCTTAAAGAGGCGTAAAGGGTATTGGCATTGTTGGGATCGAGGCATAAGTGAAACACATTCATCCAGCCGGAATTCACAAAATCAATAAGGGGAACCCAGTTTTGGCCTCCGTCTGTGGTTTTCCAGATGCCGCCACCGGGGCTGCTTACGTAAATAATCTGTTCATTAGCCGGATTAACCGCCACGGAGGTCACCCTTCCAACCCCGGGATTCCAGCTGCTGGTTTGGTTCCATGTTTTGGGCCCTACTTCTTTCCAGGTGAAGCCGGCGCGGTTGCGAACACCCATTTCCCTTAACGCCTGATGGTATGCCCGGTCTTCATTTTCCGGCTGTATATATTTTCCATTTTCATCGGTGTGAAACCGACGCTCGTAGAGCCAGCGCTGGTATTGCTTATGACCGCTTCCCTGCCCTGTTCCATGCTGTTTAAAATAAATTTCGGCTTGTGCCTGTATCTCCTGCAGCGTAAGATCATTGCGCTCCATTAGCTGGTAAATATCGATCTGTGATTTAATGTTGAAAACCAATAGGATAGCGAAAAGTAACAGGAAGCCTTTTTTCATCGAAAGTTTATTAATACAAAGTTAAGCATTTGCTGCTTATGGCATGTCAATTATCGGTAAAAGCGCAAAAATGTACCTGTTGGCAAACTGCGGCCGGCGGCATCCTTGAGCAACAATTCTCCGCTTTCGAAAGATTGACCCGGAAAATGCGAAGCCACAATATTCTCGGTTATCACCGGAGAAAAACCCATGCTGTAAAGATTGATGATGAAAAAAGAATGGGTGGGCTCCAAAAGCCCGCTGCAAATGGCTATCAAGTCATTGATTTGTTTTTCCAATATCCATTTTTCGCCCTCCGGTCCGCGGCCATAGGCCGGCGGATCAAGGATAATTCCGTGATATGTTTTACCCCGTTTCAATTCACGTTGCACAAACTTAAAGGCATCTTCCACCACCCAGCGAATATCCTGCAAATGGGAAGCTTCCATGTTTTCCCTGCTCCAGCTCACCACTTGCCGCACGCTGTCCACATGGGTTACGTCTGCACCTGCTGCTTTTGCAGCCAGCGAAGCGCCTCCGGTATAGGCAAACAAATTTAGCACCCTGGGTTTTTCTTCTTTTAAATCGGCCAGGCATTTGGTGATATAATCCCAATTTTCGGCCTGTTCCGGGAAGATTCCCACATGTTTGAACGCCGTTAATGCAAGCCTCATATTAAACTTCAAATCACCATGTTTGTATGCCACCATCCACCTGTCAGGCATACCCTCTTTCACCTGCCAGTTGCCGGTATCTGCATCCTTATCGTTCTTGCGCGAAAAAGAAGCATGGGCCAGCTTTTGCCATTCTGCCTCGGTTAAGGATTTATCCCAAACCGCTTGTGGTTCGGGTCTGCGCAAAACATACTTGCCAAATCGTTCCAGCTTTTCGAATCCGCCGGTGTCCAATAACGCATAATCCGGCAACACATTTGGGGTAATTCGCTGAAATGACATAGCCGCAAAGATAGTTAACTGCGGTTAAATGAGCCTTTCTGCCGTCCAAAGCATGGCAATGCAGGCGATGACGGTAGAAACTGGCCTCGCAACATAGGAATCGTGCCATGTTTTTTGTGATGCCCAGCGCGCAAGAAAAAAGCCACTTTTTAATGAAAAAAGTGGCTTTTGGATATTCTAAGGAATTATTATTTCGGTTGTTTCCCTGCAGTCAGTTGCATAAATTCAACTTCGAAAATGGCAATACCATACATTTCTTCAAAGCTCTTCGCATATTGGCTTAGGGGCGAAGAAGCATCCATAGGTGCGTATACTTCAAATTTAGAACCTGCTGCAGCCTTCTCAAATGCTTCCAGCAAGGCTGGAGTAAGCCCCAGTTCCTGCAAATTGCTCTTCACACCCATAGGATTGCGTGCTTTGGTATCAAACATCAGGCGTCCTTTGGATGTTTTCACCACCAGGTGGCAGGTAATGGTATCCCATTTTCCGGGAGCAGGACCAGTTCCGGCCTTAATCATTTTCATTTGACCTTTGGAAGCCAATGCAACCACACCCGATTTTTTGGCGTTGTCGGCCAACCATTTATCAGATTCTGCCTTAAGCGATTTGGATTTCTTCTCGCGCTCTGCCATCATGTAATTGGTTTGCACCTGCTGAAGGTTCTTTTCGCTTACCGCAAAACCACTGTCTTTTTTCAAGGCTTCTTCAATACCTTTAATCAGGGCGCTGTAGTCGATTTTGTCTACGCCGCTTCCCTTCATGTATTTGCCCACCTGATAACCTACGGTGTAGCTGAATGAGTCAATAGAAGTTTTCAGTTTTTTTTCGGGGTTTACCTGTTTGCCCCCGCAAGATGCCAGCACCAATGCAGTGATGGCTCCGAGTGTTTTTATGGTTGTATTCATTGATGTTTTTGTTGTTTTCTTATCTGCCGTATAACTCCAGCCTGCGCTCCTGAACCGCCTTGTCCTCGGCAAATTCTTCATACGTCATGTACTTGTCTATCATGCCATTTGGCGTGATTTCAATGATGCGGTTTGCAACTGTATTGATTACCTCCTGGTCATGGCTGTGAAACAATACGATGCCCGAATATTCCGCCAGTCCATTGTTCAGCGCCTGGATACTTTCCAAATCCAAGTGGTTGGTGGGTTCGTCGAAAATGCCCACGTTTGGGTTCTCAATCATCATTTTACTCAGCATACAGCGAACCTTTTCGCCACCGGAAAGCACATTGCACATTTTCTGGGTTTCTTCTCCGCTAAAAAGCATCCTGCCAAGGAAACCACGGATAAAGGTTTCATCTTTTTCCGTGCTATACTGACGCAACCAGTCCACCAAATTTATCGGTGTTTCAAAAAAGGTGCTGTTGTCGTTGGGCAAATAACCCATCTTTACTGTAACACCCCAGTTCACCTCGCCGGCATCGGGCTGCATTTCGCCCCACAAAACCTTGAACAGGGTGTTCAATGCGAGGGTATTTCTGCTCAAAAAGGCAATTTTATCGCCTTTATAAACCGTAAAATTAAGGTTACCAAACACGCGTTCTCCGCCTACGCTGCAACTTGCACCATCAAGGGTAAGGATTTGATCGCCTACCTCCCGCTCTGGTTTAAAAATAATACCCGGATAACGCCTGGTGCTGGGTTGTATTTCCTCAATATCCAGTTTCTCCAGCATTTTCTTACGCGCTGTAGCCTGCTTGCTTTTGGCCACGTTGGCACTAAAGCGGGCAATAAACTCCTGAAGTTCTTTTTTCTTTTCTTCGGCTTTCTTGTTTTGGTCGTTGCGCTGACGAAGGGCCAGCTGCGAACTCTGATACCAAAAACTGTAGTTGCCGGAAAATATTTTAATGCGGCTAAAGTCAATGTCGCATACGTGTGTGCAAACATTGTCCAGGAAGTGACGGTCATGGCTTACCACCAAAACGGTATTTTCAAAACCCGCCAGAAAATCTTCCAGCCAGCGAATGGTTTCTACGTCGAGGTCGTTGGTAGGTTCATCCATCAACAACACATCCGGATTGCCAAACAGGGCCTGAGCCAGCAGCACACGAACCTTCTGGTTACCACTGAGCTCTTTCATCAGCTTCTCGTGCAATCCCTCTTCTATGCCCAAATTACTCAACAAAGTAGCGGCATCGCTTTCGGCATTCCAGCCATCCATTTCGGCAAACTGGCCTTCCAGCTCACTCGCCCTCATGCCATCTTCATCCGTAAAATCCTCCTTGGAATACAGAGCATCCTTTTCTTCCATGATGGCCCACAAACGCTGGTGGCCACGCAACACGGTTTGCAGAATCGTTACCTCATCAAACTCAAAGTGATTCTGGTTTAGCACCGCCATGCGCTTGCCCTTTTCCATATCTACTGAACCGGTATTGGGCTCTATTTGGCCTGCCAGTATTTTTACCAGTGTTGATTTTCCGGCACCATTGGCACCAATAATGCCATAACAATTGCCTGGAGTGAATTTAAGATTTACGTCTTCAAATAATACACGCTTACCAAAGCGCAGGGAAACATTGGATACCGATAACATAGTTGCCTAAAAGGGGCACAAAATTAATACTTTAAAACCTAATTATAACAGGTATTTCCATGAAGCTTTCCGGGATGCTATTTGTTAACAAACGCTTACAACCGCTTGCAATCGAAAGTAATTGTTTCAAAACCGACTCAATTTTGGGACCACACACAATTTTGCAGCATCAAATTTTTCAAAAACACATTTTAAATTCAGTTATTATGACAAACTTAGTTAATTCCGTTAGATTGATCGGCAATGTAGGCCGCACACCAGAAATCAAAGAATTTGCCAGCGGCAAGAAAAAGGCCAGCATGAGCCTGGCTACGAGCGAAAAAAGAAAAAATGAGGCCGGAGAACTGGTCACCTACACCGATTGGCACAACCTTATTTGCTGGGGCAAGCAAGCAGATGTGGTGAAAAAATTCGTTAACAAAGGCTCCCGTATAGCCGTTGAAGGCAAGCTAACCCACCGGGAATACGTTGGCTCTGATGGACAAAAGCGTTACATCACCGAAATTCTCGTGAATGAAGTTTCGTTTATGGACGGACGCAAAGACGAGAAATCAAGCGCAAAAACAGCCACAGCAGAAGAAAACAACCTGCCGTTTTAATTCATATTGGGCTTTAAGGAAGACCCGGGGGAATGCTCCGGGTTTTTTTTATGGCAAAAAACGCTCCATGAGCGCAGGTTCAGGAATTAAACAAGCCTCTTTTTTCCCAAACCAGCGATGCCTGTTTCGGGCTACCACATTGTATAACCCGTCGGTCACAAACAATGGCAGCACTTTAAAAATACACAATATGTTATAAGGAAATCCAAGCGACTGCAGCACCTTAAATACCGCACGGCTTTTGGCATAAACAACTCCCTGGTGATACAATAGGACAGTATTCATCGGCTCCTCCGGCTTAGCAACACCAATTTCCCGGGCCAATTCTCCCTGCAATGGAGAAAAGCGAAACAGGGCCTTGCGGTCAAAGCGTATCACCCTGCGCACCGCCCAATGACAAAGGTTGCATTCCCCGTCATAAAAAAGTACCGGATCCAGCATTACTGTATTTTTTGCAAATAGGTGTTCACCTTATCCTTGAAATAGGGCACCAATTCTGCCGGAACCTTCCGAAGCGCTTCACGCTCAGCTTTCTTTTGCTGAATGTATTGCTGCAAAGCCGGTGGAACTGTAGGCGTGTGGCTTTCAGGCGCAGCAGCTTGACGCTGCTCGTCGGTTTCCTGGGTTCTTTCCGCTTTTTCGTGCTCCAGCAAGCGGGTTTCAATTTCTTTTTGTCGCTGCATCAGGGTTGGATCTAGCCGCTTATTGACCAATTCCCGTTCCTGTTGCTCCATCAACTTCTCAGTCTCTTTCAATGACTTGGCACCAGAACCATTTCCGCCATTTTCCATGGCTTTTCTAAGCGCGCCCAATTGCCTGCGCATCGCTTCCTGCATCAGGGCTATTTTGGCGTATTCCTTGTTCATTTCCTTCTGGCCCATGCCCTCACCTGGCTTGGGTTGCCCATCGCTGCCGGGTTTTCCCTGCTGCCCTTTTTTCTGCATTTCCTGCAACATCTGCCCCAGTTGCTCCTGACCTTTGGAAAGTTTATCTCCTTTATTTGGCTTGCCTTTGCTCTTGCCCTTTCCACCCGGATTGCTGCAACTGCCTTTTCCCTGTTTTTGGTTTTGCTGCGCAAGTTTTTGCTGCATGTTTTGCATGCTTTCCAGCAACATCACGGCAAGGTTATTCAGCCCTGTCATTACATATTGCTCGCGCATTCCTGCATCGGCCAAATCCCTTATTTTCAGGGCTTTTAGCGCTGCGTCCATGTTGGTATTGATCCTGGAAATTTCTTTGGAAACAAACGTACTCACCATGGGCTGCCGCTTGGCCAGCGCCCTCAAACTGTCTTCCAGCTGGGCACATTTCTCCCGCACTTCCATTTGCTTCTTGTTCAAATCCACAAACCGGGGATTGTATTCGCGGATGGCAGACAGCGCCGTGAAAATATCTTCTTGCAAAACCGAAGTCTCTACCAGGTTTTCCAGCAACACACGCAGCTTCTGATAATCTTCTTCCAGCCGCTTTTGCTGCTCCTGCTCCATGCTCTTCTGCATTTTCTCAACCGCTTTCTTCATCTGTTCGGCTGCTTCCTTCTGGCTTTCGCCCGCTTTGCTGTTTTTCCCCTTCTGCAATTGCTCTTCGGCTTCCTTTTGTTGCGTTTCGGCTTGCTGTTGCTCCTTTTCGCCCAAATCCAGGTTCATTGGCTTCTCCAGTTCCTGGTTCATCTTCAAGGCTTCTTTCATCTGCATTTTGATGTCCTGCATCTCCTTGGATAATTTCTCCTGTTCCTGTTTTAGCTTGCCCTCTTTATCGCCTTTCTCCTGCTGGGTTTTAGTGGCCAGTTTTTCTTGTTTCTCTGCAAGCTTGGCCAGCCTATCCTTATTGTCGTTGAGCTTTTGCTCCAGCTGCAATTCCTTAAACTGCTCCATCAGCTGGTTCAGGTCTTTGGCCTGCTCCTTATTCTGTTGTTGCAGCTCATTCATCTTTTCCGATATCTTTTCTTTGGAAGCCTTTTGCTCCAGTAATTTCTGAATTTCCTCCATCAGCTTGCGCATTTCCGGATTATCCATCTGCTTAAGCAATTCTTCCATCTGCTGCTTGCGTTCCAGGCTTTCGGGCTTCTGCTTCAGAAATTCCTCTTTTTGCTGCTGCAGTTTTTCCTGCTGCTGCTTCATTTCACGAAACTGCTCCTCCATTTTTTCCTGCTTTTTCATGAAATCCTCTATGCGCTCTTTGTCTTCATAGGCCATGTTTTTGCGGCTGTTCAAACGTTGCTGAAGTTCCTGCGCTTCCTGCTGCAGTTGTTTGTTTTTACGGGCCACCTGCTCCATCATGTCCTGCACCTTGCTGCCCGTTTTTTCTGCCTCTTTGCGCACTTCTTCCAGCGTTTGTCTGCGCAAGGCCTGCGTGGCCGTTTTCGAGGACTTGGATCCATGCAAACCATCGTTATCCCATGCCTCAAAATAATATTCCACTGCATCTCCGGGGGCCATACCAATTGCATCCATGTCCATGGCATAGACAAATGAAACTTGCCCACCCGCTGGCGCATTCATGGGCAGGGCTATCCAGCCGGTTTGCATTTTGGCAGGCATCTCCGATTCCGTGAACCGGTATTTAAGCACAACCCGGCTTACTGCATAATCATCCGATGCATTACCAATAAACCAGAAACGCTTCACATTCGCGCTGTCGTCCTTTTTTTCTACTTGTATTTCAGGCCGCAAATCAGGCGTACTGATTACCTGATACCGCAAGCTATCTTTGGAATCCGCTCCCTTGTGCACGGGCAAAACCACCACCTGCATGGGGCCCGCAACAGCGCTGCCAAAGGAAAACCAGCCGCCTTTTTGCTGAACATCGGTATTTTTTCCGTCCATACTTACTTGCAGAAACTGGGCATCGCGGGCCCTGAAACGCCACTGAATGGACGTTCCTTCCGGCACGGTATATTCGGTTGTATTCACCACGGTTTCTGAAGCCTTGCCTGTATACGCAGGATAAGTAAGCAATGCCTCCGCCTCTGTGATAACAGGCATGGGCAACAACTTAACCTGATAGGGCTTGGAACTAAAATCCATGGCCTGAAAAACAATGCTTACATCCTGCTGAATATTGCTGAGCATGTAGGTAAATAACCCTTTTTCATTTTTCTGCATGCGGATGGCCTGACCTTTGATATTCACAAACACTTCATCGGGAAGGGCGCGACCTTCAACTGCCAATTCCAGCGTAATTCCACCACCCCTTTCCACCTGCAGCGTTTTATTTTTCAGCACAAATGAAAATGGTGCTTTTCGCTCAAAATGTGTATTAAAATGAAACAGCCTTTTGCTGCCATCGGTAATGATATGGCTTTGAAACAAAAGCAACACCAGCAACAACATCAGTGGCGGCAAGGCAAACCGCAAATATTTCTTATTCGCCTTTAAATTGATGGCACCGGAAAAAGGCACAGGCTTCAGCTCACGTGTTTTTTGCTCTATTCCGGCAAGCAACAGCCCGCTATCGGGATGAGACTTTGCCATTTCCTCGAGCTGCAGCAGGTTCAGCAACTTGTCCTGTACCTGACCAAAGTGATTACCAATAATTTTGGCAGCCTCAGCATAATCAATGCTTTTGCCCAGGCGGTACATACCCATCAATGGCTTGACTACCCAAAACCAAAGGACTGTTGCAATGGTAAACAACAAACCAAAAAACAAGGCAGACCTAACCCAAACAGGGAAATATGCCACGTACTCAGAGAAACTGAGTACCAAAAACAAACCCAGCAACAAACCCACGGAGAGCAATCCACCCCGAATCAGCTGATTCAGGTAGTACTTTCTGATAAAAGCGTCGAGTCTGTTAAGAATCTCCCCGGGCATACCCACAAATATAACAAATTTTGGACGGGTTTTATTACCCTGCTTACTGTTTTTTAATCCCCAGATACAGCATGTGCATCACCATTCCTGCGGCCATTGCGGCGTTCAAACTCTCCGTTTTTCCGGCACCGGAAACAGACACGCGCAATTTAACGGTTTCCTCCGCGGCTGCCCTGATTCCATGCGCTTCGCTTCCTACCAGCAAAATAGCCGGTATATCAATCTGGGCTTCTTCCACAGGCACACCATCCATAAAGCAGCCCAATACATTTTTCCCGGCAATCACCTCGGGCAAATCACAGTAATACCACTTCATGCGGGTAAAAGAACCCATGGTGGCTGCCAAACATTTAGCATTGTATACGTCCGTGCAATCGTTGGACAGCAATACCTGCCTGTAACCAAACCAATCTGCAGTGCGCATGATGGTGCCCAGGTTTCCGGGATCAGAAATCCCATCCAAAGCCAACGTGACACCATGGTCAAAATTAAAGTCTGCCAACGGAAAATGCCTTGTTCGCACCACTGCACAAATACCCGGTGGGGTTTCCATCTGGCTAATTTTTTGGTAATCCTGGCGGCTGACAATTTCCGGTTCGAAGGGCAAATCCAGCTTTGCGGCAACTTCTTCAGTGGCCATTATTCTGTCTATTGCGTAGTCGCTGTGGAATACTTCAAGTACCTGTTTTCGGCCTTCAACCACAAATTGGCCATATTTTTGCCTGTACTTCGGCATCCTGAGCGCCGAAAATTGTTTTATATCCGCATTTGATGGCATTTTCTAAAGGCAAATATGCTGCACATACCCGAATAGTTGGTTGGGTTTTTTTCATCGCAGTATGGATAATCTCCTCTTGCGGTGTAAAAAAGACCATTCCCAAGGGCGAATTTTTGCTCAAACGAAACCATGTATTGCTGATCAGGGAAAAGGCCACCGGAAAGGAAGTTAAAATAAAAAGTTCCGACCTCACCGCCCAAATCCTGCACCGTTCCAACAAACGGGTATTTTTTGACAAAGTGCCCATCTACCTTTGGCTTTATGCACTGGGAACCTCCTACACCAATCCGGATGCCAACGAAAACCGCACCTTGAGAAAGCGCCTGCGCGAAGATTTTGGCGAACCTCCCGTTTTATTGGACACCGGCCTCACACAACTCTCCGCAGAAAACATTGGCAATTACCTGCACAACATGGGGTATTTTGATGCTGAAGTTGAACGCAAGATCCACAAAACCAAGAGAAAATCGACCGTAACCTATAAGGTAAAGACAGGCAAGCCGTTTCGGATGAACTCCTTTTTTCGCGAACCTGCAGACACTTTGCTAAAACCACTCCTGGACAGCATTACCCAAAACTCCGAATTTTTCCGGTTATGGTGGCCCGCCGACCTAAACAAACTCAACGAATCCCGGGAGTACATTGCCAAAAGCCTTCGCAATCAAGGTTATTACACCGTAAACCAGGACCAGTTCCGTTTTGAACTTGATACCCTCAGCAACAAAAAAGAAGCCGCTGTTTACCTGAAAATGGACCTCAACGGTACCGGAAAACCTTACCGGCTATACCATTTCGGTCAACCTACCCTGCGCATAGAAAGCAGCAACATTTATTTATCCAACAACTTTCCCGACAGCGTGAGGATAAACGGGAAACTTTTGATCATGGGACACTATCCTTTCCGGGCCTCCATCATGGCCGGATTGATACACATAGACAGTGGTACCAAATACAGCCAGGCCGCCGGCGAAAACACCTACAAAGCCCTTACAGAATCAGGGCTGTTTACTTATGTAGACATACGCTATCGGGCCGACACCACAAATGCCACCATCATGCCTGAAATATTCGTGAAAGCCTTTCAGCGTATGAACATTTCTTTTGAACCTCAGGGCTTGTATTCACCGCTGGGCACATCAGGCACAAACTTTCAAACCCAAAGCCAGCGCAGTTTCGGCCTTGCCGGCATATTGTCATTCAACAACCGCAACACCTTCCACCGGGGCGAAAATTTCAGGCTATCCTCTGTCACATCCTACGAAGCCATCATTCGCCGTGACCAGGCTTCCAATTTGCTGTACGGCCTGCAACAAGGGTTCAACGCATCGCTTTCGCTGCCCCACTTTACCCTGTTAAACGGCATTGACAAATTAACCCGAGCCCAGCGGCGGAATACTGTATTATCGCTTTCCTACCAGTTTGAGAATAATCCTAACTTCCGGCGCAGTTCTTTGCCCGCCAGCATTACCTTCCAGTTTATCCGCTCCCGGCTTAGCTGGTATTACACCCCCCTGGAACTAAGCTACAACCGAAACCGCCTCGACCCTTCATTCTTGCCCAAACTACCGGCACTGGATCAGGACTTTGTGAAACGTGTTTTCACCGACCAGTTTATTTCTGCCGCCAAACTCGGTCTCATCTTTTCCAACAACCGCACCAAACCCGGAGAAACCTATTTTTTCACCCGCGCCGGCCTGGAAACATCGGGAAATTTACACAGGCTGGTTCGTGGCATGAGCCAGGGTTATAAATCCGACAGCAGCTATACCTTTTTGGGGGTAAACTATTTTCAATATGCCAAATTCGAGGGCGAAATCAGGATCCGCCAAACCCTGGACGAGCTCAATTCACTGGCATTCCGCATCAATTCCGGATTGGTAATGCCCTATGGCAACAGCAGTGTTGTGCCCTACGATAAGCGATACTTTATCGGTGGAAGCAACAGCCTGCGCGGATGGCGCCCCCGACGCCTCGGCCCCGGCACCACGCCGGATACCATCAAGTCCATCCTGGACAGATCGGGTGAATTCCTGTTTGAAACCAATGTAGAATACCGCTTTACCATTTTCCCAAAATTCCTGGAAAGTGCACTATTCTTTGATGCAGGAAACATCTGGAACCTGCGGCACAAAGGTCAAAATGCACAGAACCCGAGCCTCTGGAATCCAGGCAACTGGGCCCAGGACCTGGCCATGAACACCGGTATTGGTTTTCGTTTTGATTTCAAATTCTTCCTGTTTCGCCTTGACTGGGGCTTGCCGCTCCGCGACCCCGGAAAACCCGAAGGTAAGCGCTGGTTGCTTACCAAAGAAAATTTTCTGGGCCTGAACAATTACCTGCTCAAAGAAACCGCCCTGGCTATCGGTATCGGCTATCCGTTCTAACAAATAAGGAAGCGTAAATCTTCCAAATCATATCCCAAAGTTCATTTCGGAACAGTTTTTGTTTAATTGATAATTCCATGAAAACCCGCCTCAAATTTTTACTGCTCACCTGCCTTACAGGAGGCCTGCTGGCCATAAACGCCTGCAGGGACAAAGACGGGAGTTTTAACATCTTCACCGTTCAGGACGACATTTCGCTTGGCCTTCAGGTGGTTCAGGAACTGGAAAACGACCCCAAAATCAATGTACTGGATTCGGCATCCAATGTTCAGGCATACCGCTACATTTACAACCTCCGCGACAGCATTTTGGTTCATAATGAACTGAATTATGAAAAAGATTTCAGCTGGAGGATTCGCATCATCAAGGACGACACCACCCTCAATGCATTTTGCACTCCGGGAGGATACATATACTTTTATACAGCCCTGATAAAATACCTTGAAAGCGAAGACCAGCTTGCCGGAGTAATGGGACACGAAATGGCGCATGCAGACCTTAGGCACAGCACCGATGCCCTTACCCGCCAATACGGCCTTGGTGTGCTTTTTGATATCGTTTTTGGAAAAGATAAAGGACAACTGGTGCGCATCGCCTCCCAGATAAAACTGCTGCAATACAGCAGGCAAAACGAAACAGAATCCGACATGTTCTCCGTAACCTGGCTTTACCCTACAGCCTACAACGCAAAAGGTGCAGCTGGGTTCTTCCAAAAACTTATCGATCAGGGGCAATCAGGTGGAAGCCCGCAATGGTTGAGCACCCACCCCAATCCTGATAACCGCGTTCAGGCGATATCGGATAAATGGCAGGCGCTTGGCGGCAAGGCCGGACAAACATTCACCCAGCGATACAACAACTTTAAAGCCCTGCTGCCATGAAGAAAATAACCCTGTTTATCTTCACCTGCTTGTGCCTGGGTTCAGCATTCTCCCAGTCCCGCATTGATTCGCTGCAAGCAAAAGAAAATGATTCCCTGGGCTTCATCATTCCCGATACCGGAAATTCCCGCATCGTAGAAATCAACCGGTTGCTAAGCACCGCAGAATCCCAAATGGGAACGCCTTACCGCTATGCCGGCAAAAAACCGGGTGGATTTGACTGCAGTGGATTCGTCATGTACTGCTACCAGCATTCCCTGGGAATCACCCTGAGCCCTTCTGCCACCACTTATTTCAAACACGGGGTTAAGGTGCGCAAAGAATCGGCAAGACCGGGAGATGTTATTTGTTTTACCGGCTCCAATGCCTACAACAGAAGCATTGGCCATGTAGGCATCATTACCGAAGTTACCCCCACCGAAATTTACTTCATCCATTCCGCCTTGCACGGTGGCATTCGCTGCGATGTTTTGAGTTCTAACTACTACAAAACCAGGTTTTTGCAAATTCGCCGCATACTTCAGTAACATCAAAGCAAGCATTGTTTGCGGCAATTCGTCATAAAATTGTCATATTGCGCGGTTTTTTATTTCTTTTGATTCGCTAAAGCATTGTAAATTATGGGTTTTGGCGTCGTAAAGTTTGAATATCATCAAAAAATAACGGTTGAAATTTATTTTTACATCACAAAGTCTTAATATTGTAGCCAAACTACATTTAAACTCACTGTATGAATTCAATTTACAAAACCATCAAACGCTACGGCTTAAAGGCTGCAGCACTGGGTTTGATGCTCACCAGTTCGGGGTGGGTAAAAGCCCAGCTAACCGGTACAGTAACCGTGGGAACGGGCGGTACCTATTCTAATTTTGCGGCGCTTGCCTCTGCATTTAACGCTTCAGGGGTTTCCGGTCCTGTAACCGTTAACGTTATCAGCAACACTTCAGAATCGGGAACCATCTCTTTCGCGCAACCGGGCACGAACCCCACCACCAGTACCAACACCTTTACAATTAATGGTAACGGCTACATGACCAGTACATCGGGTGCGCCTGAAGTATTCCGCTTGACCGGTGTTGATTACTTCACCTTCAACAACCTAATCATCCAGAATACCGGAACATCTTCCACCATTATGGGTATTCGCTTTACCGGCGATGCTGATTACAACAGGGTAAGCAATTGCACAATCCAGTTTTCTGCCTTGACAACTGCAGGTACCAGTTCAGGAGGTGCATACATTGCATTCTCTACCTCTACCACGCTTTCAAATTTGTCAGGCGGAGCTACAACAGGTGCGAACGGTTCAAACAACGTAATCATCAACAATTTGATGCGCACAACCAACCTGAACAGCCCTGGTCCTTTCTGCGGTATTTTTGAATCGCAAAGCACCAGCCTTTACACCACCACTGCTATCAACAACACATTCCGTGGCAACACAATCCAAAACTTTTATACTTACGGTATAAATTCTACCTATTCCAACGGAACAGTAATAGCAGGAAATGACGTTAGCAGGGCCAATGTAACTTCAACATTGCCAAACTCTACTACCTATCCCGTTTACATGCTTTATACCAACGCAGCAAACAGGGCTTGCAAATTGGACTCAAACAACGTGCATGACTTGCCTTTCGTGAATGCTGTTGTTGCTTCTTCTCATGCCACCAGCTGGAACATCCAGGTGGGTGCTGTAGCCGGTTCTTCTGCCTACGTAACTTCGGTTAAAGGCAATAAGGTTACGAATATCATGACAAACACCGGTGGTAACATTGGCATTTTCGCACAGGTTAACAACTTCATCAATATTGATGACAACGTAATGACCAACCTGCGCAACAACGGAACCAGCACCAGCTTCACAGCAGGTTACCTTACCGGTATCTACTGCAATGGTGGAAACGACTATAATATCCGCAGAAATACCATTATCAATTGCAGGCCAAACGCCAATTTCTCTGGTATTTATTGCTCAGGCCAAACAGCTACTTCCTACGAAACCTTTATTTCTGACAACTACATTAAGAACAACCAGTCTTTAAGCCAAAACTATTCTTTTTATTACATGTATGGAATATACTGTAACAATGGAACCTGGAACGTAACCAGAAACACCATTGACGAGATGGTTCAAACAGGTCCTTATGGCTATGTTTACCTTTTCTATTCCGTTTCTGGTACTGGTGCTCATACCTGGTCGTCAAACATTGCTACACACTCTGCTGGTTCTTACTATACCTATGGTTTCTACAGCAGTGCAAATTCAGCCCCAATTGTGTTCAAACAGAACACCATGAATCTTAACCTGAACTCTTCAGGTTATGGCTACAGCTATTACCATTACTTCACTTATGGTTTCGGTTCCAGCCCAACCACCTATGAAGGTAACGTTTTTGTAGATAACACCCTTTCCT
>CANKVN010000030.1 GCA_947487055.1 Flavobacteriales bacterium | reverse complement strand
CTTTCGGGGCTAATGCCCAAGAGGGTTGCCAGGTATCGCTGTGGCACTTCCTGAAACAAATCAGGCCGTTGCTTCAGCAATTTATTAACCCGCTCTTCGGGTTTTTCGGACGAAAGGGACATGGCCATATCAATGGTTCGCAGCGCCACTTGTTCCGCCATGATGCGTCCAAGGGATTCAATGTTGCTGTTCTCTTTATATAGTTTAAACAACGCCTGTTTTTTTATGACAAACAATTCAGCATCTTTCAATATTTGAAAATGATAGTTGGAGGGAATGTTTTCAATAAGGCTTTTGTAATCGGTGATGAAACTGTTTTTAAGGGTTATGTCGCAGGTTCGTTCCTCCCCGTCTTTAACATGAAAATGACGGATAACCCCCGAACTTAAAAAAGCAACAAAATCACAAATTTCACCCTCCTGCAGTAAATAAGCTTTTCGCTTTAGCGTGAGGGCCTTAAAGTTCAAAGCAATCGCTTTTTTGTCCATTTCCGTAAGGTGAATAAACGCAGAACAATAATCGAATAAGCGGTCAATCATGCTGGGTGTCTGGATTTAGTCGTCTTTCTGTAGTGGGCCGGTTTTACCGGTAAATAGGCCTGTTTTTTCTGAGCAGCAGCCACAGCGCTGGTTTTTTTCCCAGCAACCAGATGCCGGCATAAAACCATCCCCGCGAGGCCCGCACAAACCGAAACTGCTGATATAACAAAGCCGCCGCGGCCCCGGACGAATAGCGCTTTTCCTGCTTAAGTGTTTTTTTAACCCTTGTCAAAAACCGCCGTATCGTTGCTGTTGCGGGCTTTTCCAATGCGTTGTTGTTTCGCAAAAAAGACAGAATAACCAACGCTTCCTGCTCCGCCAGAAACGGATGGGTGCGCAGCATCAGCTTCACCAGCTTGCTGTTTAAGGCATATCTGGATTGTTTTTGGTCCGCTTCGGATGCCGAAGAAATATAATAACTGACAACAGGCTCCTGCAATACCCCAAAACCTTTGCCCGCCTGCAAACAACGAAGGTACATGTCGTAATCTTCCGTGTATTCAAATTCCGGATCAAACCAAAACCCTTCCACGGCAAAGAAATTCCTGGCCATGATAGTGCTTTGGATGAAGGGGTTGCGAAACAGCAGCAAAGTTTCCAAAAAAGGCCTAAACCCGCCCAGTTGAACCGTTTTCAGCTCAGTGTTTCTCAGTTGGGCCCATCCAGCAAGCAGCGAAATATCAGGGTGGTTTTCCAGGTAATCAAACTGTGCGTGCAAGCGGCCCGGGAGCATAATGTCGTCTGCATCCAGCCAGGCAATGTATTTGCCGCTGGCTTTTTCCAGCAAACGGTTGCGTGCGTGCACAATACCCTTGCGCTCGCCTTCTGCAAACACCTTCAGTTTAGGGTCTTCGATGGCGGCTACAAAATCGATTGTTTTATCCGTGGCGCCATCCACATACACCAGCACCTCAAAGGAAGAAAAAGCCTGGTTAAGGGCACTCCATACCGCAGGCAGAATGCTGTTTTCTGCATTGTAGGCCGGTATTAAAACACTAACAGCGGTATTCATGACTTTTGTTGAATAAAATTAACCAAAGGCACCGCCCATTCGGGCGCGGTTTCCAGGCCAAATAAGGGTGTTTTTTCATCTGCTACCGGAGCCAAACCCTTTTCCAGCGCGGCAACAATGGTTGCCACATCATCTGTTACCAAACCACCCAGCAAGCCTGCCAGTTCTTCTGGTCCGCCGCCCGGGCTCACCACAATGGGCGTTCCCAGCAGTATGCTTTCGTGGGCAACACGGTTCCAGCCTTCTTGTATGCTGTTCAAAACTACGGTTGCGCCACAGCCTGCCATTTGTTTCAAATAGGCTTCGTGGTTTTGAAAAACGGTAACCGGGAAATTAGGCGCCAAAACAGGGTTGTTTGTGCTAAAGTAACAAGTGAAATGACGCAGGTTAAGTTCATGTAATAAAACAAGATATTTTTTCTTGTCAATCTTTTCCGAGTACTGCCCAAAGTGGATGAGTTTTGGGTTTTTTCGGGCCACCGACCTAAAAAAAGCATAGGGCGCTGCCGAAAAAAGGTTGGGAAACAACACCGCAGAGATTCCCCACTTTTCTTTGAACAATTGTTGCCAGTGTTTTGCCACCACCACCAAACGGATGCGTTCTATTTTGCGGGACGCCATGCGCAAAAAGGCATTGAGCACCCGGTAATAAAATCTCGGTTTTTTATCGGAGGGGTCGTAGTTGTGCACCACCACCACCATTTTTCCTTTTCCCACAAGCAATTTTAGCCACACCGGCCATGCCAGCCTCGCCACAGTAATTACGGTGGCGTTTTTGTCTGTGGCAAAAAAGGTTTTCCAGAACAACACAAACCAGCCCGGGATTCCCGAAAAGGATTCCCGGAAACGGATTTCTTCATAAGCGTGAGAATCCCCACAGATGGCAGCAACAAGTGTCTTTACCAGGGTGCTTTCATGTGCATAACCCCCGGTTTCCTGCGGGCCATGGGAGATATATTGAATGTTGGGTTTCAACCCGTTATTGAAACTATTGGGTGTGTCGTTGCAGAAAATCCCCGTAGGCCAGCGCAATGCCGTCTTTCAGGCCTGTTTTTGGCTTCCAGCCCAAAGAAAACAATTTGCCCGAATCCATGAGTTTGCGTGGTGTGCCGTTGGGTTTGCCGGTATCAAACACGATGTCGCCGGTATAGCCAACCACCGATTTCACCAGCGTTGCCAAATCGCCAATGCTGATGTCTTCGCCATACCCAACATTCACAAACTGTTTTTCGTCGTAGTGCTGCATCAAAAACACCAGTGCATCTGCCAGGTCGTCGGCGTATAAAAATTCGCGCAAAGGACTGCCATCACCCCAAACAGTAACCGTGGCAAGGTTTTCGGTTTTTGCCTCATGAAACTTGCGGATCAGGGCAGGCAGCACATGCGAGTTTTCCGGATGGTAATTGTCATTGGGCCCATACATGTTGGTGGGCATGGCGCTGATGAAGTTACAACCATATTGGTCGCGGTAGGCTTCACACAGTTTTATACCCGCAATTTTTGCAATCGCGTAGGGTTCCTTTGTTTCCTCCAGAAGCCCACTAAGCAGGTATTCCTCTTTCAAGGGCTGAGGGGCCATTTTGGGATAAATGCAGCTGCTGCCCAAAAACAACAATTTCTTTACCCCGTTCAGGTATGCGCTGTGAATGATGTTGGACTCTATTTGCAGGTTTTCGTACAAAAACGCAGCGCGGTAGGTGTTGTTGGCCATAATACCACCCACCTTGGCGGCAGCCAGAAATACATAATCGGGCTTGTTTTCGTTAAAAAATTGCAGTACCGCATCCTGATTGCACAAATCCAGCTCGCTGCGGGTGCGCACAATGATGTTTTCATAACCCTGATGCCGCAAAGCGCGCACAATGGCGCTTCCCACCATGCCCCGGTGCCCGGCTACGTATATTTTGGAGGAAAAATCCACGACACAAAGTTAAGGGTTGTGGCAGGTAAAATTTATTGGGATGCAGTAACTTTGAGCACTTACCCGCGATTACCATGACAAACCACGTAGAACTGCGTTCAGACACCTTTACCAAACCCACTCCGGAAATGCTGCAAGCCATGTTTAAGGCCAGGGTTGGCGATGATGTTTTTGGAGAAGACGAATCCATCAACATGCTGGAGGCTTATACCGCCGAAATGTTTGGCATGGAAGCAGCCGTTTTTTGTCCCAGTGGCACCATGACCAACCAGATTGCCATCAACGTGCACACACAGCCCGGCGAAGAGGTGATTTGCGAACAGGGCGCCCATGTGTATTTCTACGAAGCAGGCGGCATTGCGCGCTTGTCCGGCTGTCAGGCGCGAACCGTTGTGGGCACCCGCGGACAAATATTCCCCGAACAAATAGCGCCCCTCATCAACCCGGAGGATGTGCACCGGCCGCGCACCAGCCTGGTCTGTTTGGAAAACACCTGCAACCGCGGAGGTGGATCCACCTATGCCATGGACAACATGCGCGCCATCCGCAGCCTCTGCGACGAGCGCAACCTGAAACTGCACCTCGATGGTGCCCGCATATTCAACGCCATGGTGGCAAACCACGAAAACCCCAAAGACTACGGAAATATATTTCACAGCATATCCATTTGCCTTAGCAAAGGGCTGGGCGCCCCGGTGGGCAGTATTTTGCTGGGGAGCAAAGCCTTTATTCATGAGGCGCGCCGTGCCAGAAAAGCCTTTGGTGGCGGCATGCGGCAGGCCGGATTTTTGGCAGCAGCCGGATTGTATGCACTGCAAAACCACGTGGAACGTTTGGAAGAAGACCATGTGAAAGCCCGCAAACTAGCCGATGTGCTGGAGAATATTTCCTGGGTTAAGGCGGTGATGCCGGTAGAAACCAACATTGTTATTTTTGAGGTTACCGAGAACCACCCATCCTCCCATTGGGCAGAAGTGCTGCGCAAGGCAGGGATAAACGTGTCTTGCCCTTCTGCAAACAGCATCCGCATGGTAACCCACCTGGACATTACAGACAACGACATAGACAGAACCATTGCGGCCATTGCCGCGCTGTGAGTGCTAAAAACAAAACCGGTTCCTTAAACCCTGGGTGTGGTTGTGCGCCAGTTGGCCACCAACCCGCCCCCACCCGACCCCAACAGGGTCGCATATGTATAACCCCGGAACAGGGGCACACCCCGACCCGGAAAGGGTCGCAGAGAAAGACCAGCGCCACCGCCGCACCCGCCAGCCTGCACCCGCACACACAAAAACACAACAAAATTCTACAAAAATTTGTAAAAGTGCCGGCTACGCTTTTTGTTTGTAGAAAAAAGTAATGCATTGCAACTACGCCAATATTACCCGAAATGGGGTGGTATGCGCAATAAAGTAGCGGGTATATGTAAGTTAGCAACAATTTTAAAACAACAATTTTAAAACAGGTAATATGAAAAAAATCACAATGACACTATTGACGGTCTTAATAACTATGACCGTAGCTTTCGGACAAACTCAGGAGGCAACAACCACTGATGGAAAAAAAGTTATTCTCAATTCTGACGGGACTTGGAAATATGCAGAAGTCAAGAAAGACACTGCAAAAGTTAATTCTTCAGATTGCAGTAATTGGATTGCGACTAATACAGATAAAGTTTCTGGCAACACTTCTACGGCTGCAAAAAATACATTAATCGTTTCGACTGACGGAGGAAAAAAAGGATTTGGTATTTTTATGATGCAAAGTTCTAAAGGCGACCTAATTTTAGTGATACAGGCTGTTGGCGCAGGAAGTTGTATTGACGAAGGAGCAAAAATCAACATTTTATTTACTGACGGTTCAAGATTAGAATTAGCCAGTGAAGGGGACTTTAACTGTAAAGGAAAAGCGACTGTATATTTTGGAGGTGTATTCGGTAAGAAAAGTCAGCTTGAAGAATTAAAAACTAAAAAAATACAAACTATGCGAGTTTGGACAAGTGACAGTTATGTTGAAAAAGATTTCACGGCAGACAATCAGGTAGAGTTTTACAATGTAATTAACTGTTTGACAAAATAAAAACTGGTGCTAACAGCGGTTTGGCTAAAGTGCCGGTTCAGTGTTCCGTATCGTCTCAGATAAGGTGGTAAAATCCGCTTCTACGCCAAGCCGCAAACCGTTATCGGCAAACATTTAAGAACAGAACGCCATAAAAAATGCTAACATTAATACGTTCCAGCATCAAATAACCTTAGTGCTATTTGATTTCTCGAAAGAAATAACCATATTTGAAATGCTTAATTTAACACCGTCCGAAAAACAGGCCACTTACACAATGACAAAATATATTTTACTAACGCTGACAACGTTTCTAATTATAGCAAACGTAAACGCCCAACCGCCTGCTGGCGCAGTAGCGGCAAAACCGAATATCATTTATTATGCAGGTGGAAGCTGCAAATTTTATGATATCAATGACAACTTGCTATTGTCTGTAGACGCAACAGAAGCCGGATGGTCTGCCACTCCTGCAAAAACAGCATGGGCAGTTGTAACACCAAGTAACGGAGGATACTATGAATTTCCTAACTATAGCAACAACGCACCTACCCATAATATGGGACAGTACTTGCAGCCATTCTGGAAATCAGATACCATTTACAATGAGTTGGTGCTTTTGAATGGGGTAAATACCACAGCAAACCTCATGTTTAAACCCACCAAAATCATTTCGGTTACCAATTATAATTTCTCTCAATCATTTATTCAAAACACTGATTTTTCGGTTACAGGGAATGTCATTAAACAGTTAACAGCAAAAGTTTCTTCTTCGGTTTCAATTGTTGCTGGAAAAAAGGGAAATGGACAGCCCAATGGTTTGATGAATACCAAAGCGACTTCCTGGACTTGTGTAACGTATATTCCGGACAGAGCCAATTGGAATGGTTCTTCATTGCTAGGATACAAAGGCGATAAATTACCCAAAACCATGGCGAAATTAAAAGCGGGTCAACCGGTTAAAATTCAGGCTTATGGTATGAGCATTACGGCTGGTCTTAATGTAAGTGGATTTGCAGGCGATGATAAAAATTTTACCCCAACAGCACCTTATATGCATAGTTATGTAGATTTATTGGAAAATGCTTTGGAAGCAAAATTTGGTTCCGACATTACCATGATTAACGGTTCTTGTGGAGGTAAAATGGTAGCTTGGATAGATCAATATTGCGAGAGTATGGTTGTGCCAAATGTTCCTGATTTGGTAATCTTAGACATGGGTATGAATGACATTTGGGGAACAACTTCCAATGCTGCATTTAAGGCAAGCATGCAATCGTGTATCAATAAAATAAAAACAGCTAACCCCAATACTGAGTTTGTTCTCATAGGTAATATGTTGCCGGATGTGAATTCAAAGGGGGCTCCATCCAATGGCGATGTGTTGATGTATGGATTCTTATCTCAACTTAAAAGTTTGGAAACCTCTGGCATTGCGGTTTTTGACATGACCACCTTAAGCGATACTATTTACAAAAGAAAAGGCGCAACACATTGTCATTCCAATTCACTTCACCCCAATGATTACCTGGCCAGATGGTATGCACAAGGCTTGGCTGATTTGTTTAACGATGGAAGCGCAATAAATAAATCGGCTAAAAAATATTATGTAAATACAACAGGCAACAATAGCGATGGATTAAGTATTTCCACCGCGTGGACAAGCTTGGATAAAATCAACACCAAGAATTTCAATGCTGGAGATACCATTGTTTTTGAAGGTGGAAAAACGTTTACCGGGCACCTTGAATTTGATAACAATGATGGAAATTCAGCTATAAAGCCAATGATCCTCACTACTTATGGGTCTGGACAAGCCACCATAAACACAAGTATAACAACAAAATGTGGATTTAAAGCCACCAATACGCAAGGTTTCCATATCAGTAATCTAAAATTTATTGGACCTGGAAATGGAACCCAAAAAGACATTGATGGCATGTTGTTTTTTACAACCAATCAAACTGGATTTTTAAGCAACATACAAATAAAAAACTGTGAAGTAAGTGGTTTTGGCTATTGCGGAATACGTTTCTATTCCAACTGGGACGCCAATGTAAAAGCAGGTTACAAAGATGTCATCATAGATCAATGCAAAGTTCACGATTGTCGAGAAAATGGCATAGTATCATTTGGTTACGATGTGCAAACCACTAATTTTTACCACCACAAAAAATTCACTATAAAAAACACAGAAGTGTATAACATAACAGGCTATGCTTCCTCAACGCATAAAGGAAGTGGTATAGTTTTATCGCAAATAGATTCTAGTATAATAGAACGTTGTGTTGCATACAATACAGGAACTGCAAATTCTGCATGCGGAGGTCCGGGAGGTATTTGGGTTTGGGCGGCTAATGCAATAACCATCCAATACTGCGAAAGCCACCACAATTCATCTGGAACTTCTAGTGGTTGTGATGGTTTAGGGTTTGATTTAGACGGTGGTGTAACAAATTCCATAATCCAGTATTGTTTTTCTCATGACAATGATGGTGCTGGATACCTGTTAGGGAATTTTGCAGGAGCAAGACCTTGGGGCAATAACACGGTTAGGTATTGTATCAGTGTAAACGACGCCAAAACCAATAATTCAGCAGTAACATTATTTACAGCACCCAACACCACATGGAATGGGTTAAAACTATACAACAATACCATTTTTGTAAGTCCTTCTTCCAAAAACAAATACGCAACGTTTGGTGCTTTTCAAATGACCGATTATGGAACAAATATGTCTGGTGTGGAATGCTACAATAATATTTTTTACACCAATGGTGGTTTGCCTTTGGTAACGGTTCCAAACACTTTTGTAGCTCAAACACCTAAGTTTATTGGCAATTTATATTATACAAACGGAGAACCTTTTTCATTAACCTATGGCAACAAGTATACATCACTTGCCGACTTTAGAAATGCTGGTGCTTTTTGTGAAAAGAATGGCAATAACAATACTGGTTTCGGTATAGATCCCTTGCTAATCAATGCCAACAAAAGTCCATTAACGGTTTATCCAAAACCAACAGATTCTTTGAATGCATTTCATTTTTCTCAAATGTCTCCATGCAGAAATGCAGGCTTAGATTTGCAAAGCCTTTTTGGTATTAATATGGGCAACCGAGATTATTGGGGCAATACAATAAAAAACGAAAATGCATATGACATAGGAGCGTTTGAATGGAAAAGCCAAACTTCGGGGATATTGTTGGCGGGGCTTTCAAACACCAAGATATATCCAAATCCAATTGGAAATGAAGATTTAATCATTGATATCCCCAAAAACAACATACCAAACACCCAACTTGAGGTAGTTGGTATTACAGGCAAGCTATACTTTTCTCAAAAATTAATTGAAGGAATAAATACGATAAAAACACAATCTTTGCCAACAGGATTGTACATTATCACCGTTGGTTATGGATCAACGTTACAATCGTTCAAATTAATAAAAAGTGAATAAAACATGCTATAAATGTGCCTACAGTAAACGGGCGTTTCATTGATGGACGACAGCGTGTGTCTCCAAAATCGCCCTTCGCAAACTGGTAAACCGATATGATCAAAAAAACACCACAAATACTCATTCCACTTTTAATTTTCTTTATTGCCTGCAATAAAGAAAACAAAGAGGTTGGTGTAAAGCAGGATTTTATATCGGCAGTGGATATATCACAGTATCCGGCAATATCGGGCACAAACCCAAGGTTTAAAGACTTAAACGGCAACCAAAAAGAATTTTTAGCGATACTCAAAGAAAACGGTATAAACACAATTAGATTGAAACTGTGGGTAAACCCCAGCAATCAGCAATCTGGGATTAATGAAGTAAAACAGTTTGCCCAAACATTGAAAAGCAATGGATTCAAAACGTGGTTAACGCTTCACTATTCCGATACCTGGGCGGATCCGGGAAATCAAAAAACACCTGCTATATGGCAAGGTTTAACATTTGCATCACTCAAAGACAGCGTATACAACTACACCAAAAAAGTGGTGAAGGAAATCAATCCTGACTTTATTCAAATTGGAAATGAGGTAAATGCAGGGTTTCTTCATCCTGTTGGGAACATTACAACAAACCAGGCTAATTTTATTAACCTCATTAAAGCGGGATGTTTGGCGGTTAGGGAAAATTCAACCCATTGCAAAATTATTTTACATTTTGCCGGAATTCAAGACGCAAGTTGGTTTTATAATCAGCTTACATCGGTTGATTATGATATTATTGGTTTGTCTTATTATCCACTTTGGCATGGAAAATCATTAACAGAACTAAAGACAAAAATGCTGGAATTGAGTGAAGCCCACCATAAGGATATCCTTATTGCAGAAACCGCTTATCCATTTACACTTGATTGGAATGACTGGACAAACAACATTGTTGGGCAAAACAACCAACTCATTTTACCTGATTATCCTGCAACCACAGACGGACAAAGAAAATTCATTCGTGAAATAAAAAGCATGGTAAAGGGAACCCCAAAAGGAATCGGTTTTTGCTATTGGGGTGCCGAATTGATCGCATGGAAGGGCAATCAATCTACAAATGCCTCTCCTTGGGAAAATCAAGCGTTATTTGACTTTAACAATAACGCCTTACCTGTTCTTGCTGAATTTAGAAACGAGTAAAACCACCGCCAATTCCCCCAAATAGGGCAGGTGAACATTGTAAGCATTCCCCCCAAAAACCCCGCCCTACGGGGCTTCCCCGCCCGACCCCAAAGGGGTCGCATATGCATAACCCCGGAACGGGGGCGCACCCCGACCCGGAAAGGGTCGCAGGGAACTTGTTTTTAGGGATTCTCATCCAGTGATGGCCAGGCTCCCCTTTCACCCTTCAGCACCCGACCCCAACGGGGTCGCATACGTATAACCCCGGAACCGGGGGCACACCCCGACCCGGAAAGGGTCGCAGGGAAAGGGCAACGCCACCGCCGCACCCGCCAGCCTGCACCCGCACACACAAAAACACAACAAAATTCTACAAACACTTGTAAAAGTGCCGCCTACGCTGTTTTTTTGTAGAAAAAAGTAACACATTACAACTGCGGCAATAATACCTGAAGAGGGGTGGTATGCGCTATAAAGCAGCGGGTATATGCAAGTTACCGGTAATTGTAAAACGACCTATCAACCAACGACATATATTTTTATCTATGAATATTAACAATTAAAACAAATAAATATGGCTTACAAAAAGAAAGTGTTCGTTAGCTACGACTACGACAATGACAAACATTACAAAAACCTTCTTTTGGCTTGGGACGGAAACAGGCTATTTGACTTTTCAATTCACGACCACTCAGCAGACGTGTCAATAAACAGCACAAACGCTGCGGCAATTAAATCTGTTCTTTCAAGATACATTAACGAGGCAACTTACTTCTTAGTTATTGTTGGAGCAAAAGCACACAAAAGTGCTTGGGTAAAATGGGAAATTGAAAAAGCTGTTGAACGAAGAAAAAGAATAATCGCAGTTAAGACTGACAGAGAGAATGTTTCACCTGATGCCTTATTAGGAGTTGGTGCATCTTGGGCTATGTCTTTCACATACGATGCAATTACAAAAGCTATTGACAACGCTTAGATATGGCATCAAAAAAGACTTGCTTTGTTATTACGGGTTTTGGACCTAAGCCAGACCACGAAACAGGACGTATACTCGACCTCGACAAGACATTTGAGCATTTAATTAAGCCAGTCTTTGATGAATTAAAAATTAAATGTTTTAGAGCAAAGGACATAAAACATTCTGGTACAATTGATGTTCCAATGTATGAATGGATTTACAAAGCTGACATTGTAATTGCAGATGTTTCGACATTAAATTCAAACGCTTTATATGAGTTGGGAGTTAGACACGCTCTAAGACCAAATACAACAATTGTAATTTCCGAAGAACAAACTAACTATCCATTTGACCTTAATCATACTGTTATTTCTAAGTATGAACATTTAGGTAAAGACATCGGTGCAACTGAAGCTATAAGATTTAAAAAGGAACTTAAACTTTTGGTTCAAGCTGTTCTAAAAAATAAAAAGAACGATAGTCCAGTATATACATATTTACCGAAATTAAACCCACCTATTTTTTCTGACAAAGAGCTTGCGTTAATTACTGAGCAACCTAAAAATCAAGTTAGCCTTTCAGAATTAATCAATGACGCTGAAAATGCCAAAAATAACAACGACTTTAGAGTGGCAATTTTACTTTACAAAGCTTGTTTGACATTTGAGCCACAAAATATTTTCTTACGACAAAGACTTGCTTTAGCAACATATAAAAATGCCAAACCAAACTTAAAAAAAGCACTATTAGATGCTGAAAACATTTTGGAAGAATTAAATCCAGCGGAAACTACTGACGTTGAAACATTGGGACTTTCAGGAGCAATTAACAAGCGACTATTTGAAGAAACAGGAAAGTTCGACTACCTCGAAAAATCTATAAAGTTCTATTCAAAAGGTTATCACATTTCACAGGATTACTACAATGGAATTAACTATGCCTACTTGTTGACTTTAAAGGCGACACTCTTAAAAGACAAATACGAAGCAATTTCATACTTTGTTCAAAGCCAAAAATTAAGAGAAGAAATAGTTTCAATTTGCCTTGGACTTATTAAACAAAAAACATTTAAAGAACGTGGAGATAAAGAATGGATTTATCAATCTTTGGCTCAAGCATATTTAGGACTTGACAAGCAAAAAGAAATTCAAAACATCCTTGACAAAATTAACAAACTTTCAAAAGGACAATTTGACTTGGACACATTTAAAGAACATAATAAAAAACTACTGGACAACATTGAACTCATTCGGACGAAGAACAACTACCGGTAACATGGGTTTGGCAATAGTGGCGGTTCAGTGCTCCGCAGACACATTTGTGGTGAAAATCCGCCGCTGCATAAAACACCCGCCCTTCGGGTAGCTGCAAACCGGGAAAAACCCGTAGCTCATAAACCCCACAAAAACGAACGCACAATCAACAGTCTTAAATTTTTATACCAATACCAACGGTAAGGTTTATCGTACTTGTGTTTTGTCTCCAGGTGTCAAAAGATCGATTACCACTACTGGTTAAGATTTCAACCTGAGAAAATTCGGGCGCACCCCCTAAATAATCCATCTGGGTAAGGAGTATGCATTTTTTACCTAAATCAAACTTGAAGCCCGCACCCAACAAATACGAAAAAGAAACAGCAGTGCTGGGGACCTGCTTAACCCAAAACCGACTGCCATTTACCGATCCAAAAACCGTATAATCAGGTAAACGAGCACTCATAAAACCTACCATTATTCGAGGGTCAAACGTTGCTTTTTTTGCAATCGGAAAAGACCCATTCCCACCAAACAAGAGGCTTCCGGTAGACCACCCATCCGCCTCTATAGACCACCCAGCATCAGGTAGGTTAGCATCCAGTTCATTAACATAAGCCAGCCCATCCATCATGTGGTATTGGCTCCTTGACATTGCCGAAAGACTGAAATTGCCGTTGCCAACTTTATGGCTAAACACCAAATTAGCAACAACCCCGGGTAGCGCCCATCCCGCTTTGGTGTTGTCATAATCTTTACTTGCAAAATTCCCAACGGGAAAACTAGGCCCCAAGGAAAAGGAAAACGAAGCCCGCTTTTCTTGTGCCATTGAGTTTGTTGATGATGCTATTAAGACAGTAAGTAATAGCAGCGCCTTGATTTTAATAGACCTAAGCATGTCTGTATAGATAAATTGAGCTACAATAATAACAAGTATTTATCCTTTATACTTGTTTTTTTACAATAAAAAATCCGGTGAAACCGAAGTGCCGCAATATGCATTTTGCGCCAGGTAAAACCGATGCCGTTTATGCCTTAATTATCAACACTCCACATAAAGCCAAACCCATGCTATAAATTTGTGCAATTTTGGACTATGCCCAAGGACCCTTCAATTAAACACGTACTTATCATCGGCTCCGGTCCCATCATCATTGGGCAAGCTTGTGAGTTTGACTATTCCGGATCTCAGGCTGCACGCAGCCTGCGGGAAGAAGGTATCGAGGTTTCGCTGATCAACAGCAACCCCGCTACCATCATGACCGACAAAATGAATGCCGATCATGTTTTTCTTTGGCCGCTTACACCGCAAAGCATCGAGAAAATACTTGAAGAGCAGAAAATAGACTGTGTGTTGCCCACCATGGGAGGGCAAACAGCCCTAAACCTGGCCAAAGAGTGCGATGAGCTCGGTATCTGGGAAAAACACGGCGTCCGCATTATTGGGGTGAACATCGAGGCCATCGACAAAATGGAAGACCGCGATAAGTTCAAAGACCTGATGATAGAACTCGGTGTGGGCGTGGCCGAAAGCCAGATTGCCAACAGTTTTCTAGAAGGCAAGGAAATTGCCCAGCGCATCGGTTTTCCTTTGGTGATTCGCCCCAGCTACACCCTGGGCGGAACCGGCGGAAGCATCGTGTTTAAAAAAGAAGAGTTCGACGCTGCCCTGCAGCGCGGGCTGGAGGCAAGTCCTGTGCACGAAGTGCTCGTGGAAAAAGCCGTGATGGGATGGAAAGAATATGAGCTCGAGCTTTTGCGCGACAGCAAAAACGACATTGCCGTAATCTGTACCATCGAAAACTTCGACCCCATGGGCATTCACACCGGAGACAGCATCACCGTGGCTCCCGCAATGACCCTGAGCGATACCTGCTACCAGCGCATGCGCGACATGGCATTTAAAATGATGCGCAGCATGGGCGTGTTTGCCGGCGGTTGCAATGTGCAGTTTTCGGTAAATCCGGAAAATGAAGACATCATTGCCATTGAAATCAATCCCCGCGTGAGCCGCAGCTCAGCCCTTGCCAGTAAAGCCACCGGTTATCCCATTGCCAAAATTGCCGCAAAACTGTCCATCGGATATTACCTGGATGAATTGACCAACCCGGTTACCAAAACCACCAGTGCGTTTTTTGAGCCCGCCATCGATTATGTGATCGTGAAAATTCCCCGCTGGAACTTTGACAAATTCCATGGTGCAGACCGCCGTTTGGGTTTTCAGATGAAGAGCGTGGGCGAGGTAATGGCCATAGGAAGGAGTTTTCAGGAAGCTTTGCAAAAAGCCTGTCAAAGCCTGGAGATTGGCAGACACGGATTAGGCGCAGACCGCGCACCGGAGCGCAACCTGGAAGTGCTGGCCGATGGGCTGGAACACGCAGGTTGGAACCGTGTTTTTCAACTATACGATGCACTTAGCCTGGGCTTGCCCATCAGCACCGTGCAGAAAATGACCAAAATAGACCGCTGGTTTCTGGAACAGGTGGCCGATCTGGTAAAAACAGGCAACGAAATTCGCCGCCACCAGCTGAGCAACCTGCCCGAAGAACTGCTGAAAAGCAGCAAAGAAAAGGGATTCAGCGATGAACAAATTGCCTGGCTGATGGGCAACTGCAGCGCCGAAGATGTTTACGAAAAGCGCAAGGCGGCCGGCATCCGCCGGGTGTACAAAATGGTAGATACCTGCAGCGCAGAGTTCCCAAGCCCCACCAACTATTTATACTCCACCTTCGATGGCGAAAACGAAAGCAAGTTTTCCGACAAGAAAAAGGTGATTGTTTTGGGAAGCGGCCCCAACCGCATTGGCCAGGGTATTGAGTTTGACTACAGCTGCGTACACGGCATTTTGGCAGCTCGCGAGGCCGGATACGAGGCCATCATGGTCAATTGCAACCCCGAAACCGTGAGCACAGATTTCGACATGGCCGATAAGCTCTATTTCGAGCCGGTATATTGGGAACACCTGTGGGAGCTGATAGAATTTGAAAAACCCGAAGGCGTAATTGTGCAGCTTGGGGGCCAAACAGCCCTGAAACTGGCCGAAAAACTCCATGAGAAAGGCATCAAAATCATTGGCACCAGTTTCCCCGACATGGACATGTCCGAAGACCGCGGCCTCTTCAGCGATTTGCTGGCAGAACTGAACATTCCCTACCCCAAATACGGCGTAGCGCTGAATGCAGAAGAAGCCATCAAAATCGCCAACCAGGTGGGTTATCCCGTATTGGTTCGCCCAAGCTACGTGCTGGGTGGGCAGGGCATGGTCATTGTCATCAACGACGAAGACCTGGAAACCGCTGTGGTAAAACTGATGGGCGATTTGCCCGGAAACAGGGTGCTAATTGACCACTTCCTGGAACGTGCCGAAGAAGCCGAAAGCGACAGCATTTGCGATGGCGAAGACGTGCACATCATAGGGATGATGGAACACATAGAACCCGCCGGGATTCACAGCGGAGACAGCAGTGCCGTGCTTCCACCGTTTAGCCTCAGCGAAAACGTGAAGCAACAAATGGCAGAATACACCACGCGCCTGGCTTTGAAAATGAACATCCGCGGGTTGCTGAACATCCAGTTTGCCATCAAGGACGGGAAGGTTTATGTGATTGAAGCCAATCCACGCGCCAGCCGCACCGTTCCGTTTATTTGCAAAGCCTACGATGTGCCATATGTGAACATGGCAACCAAGGTGATGCTGGGTGTTAATAAAATCAAGGATTTCACCATTCCGCCGCGTCCTCCCGGATATGCCATCAAGCAGCCAGTGTTCTCCTTCAATAAGTTTCCCGGCGTAAGCCGCGAACTGGGCCCAGAAATGAAAAGCACCGGCGAAAGCATCCTCTTCATCAAAGACCTCACAGACCCCACCTTCAGGGAGCTGTACAAGATGAAGAGCGTGTATTTGAGCTATTGATATGAAAGCCCTAGTTCAGCGGGTTGCCCATGCATCTGTTGCCATAGAAGGCAGCCAGCATGCAGCTATAGGTCCGGGATTACTCGTTTTGCTGGGTGTTACCGACACCGATACCGCCGAAGACGCCGCCTGGCTTGCCGCAAAAGTGGCAGGCTTGCGCATCATGGGCGATGCCGACGGAAAAATGAACCTGAGCGTGCTGGATACAGGCGGCGAAGTGATGGTCATCAGCCAATTTACCCTCTATGGCGATGCCCGCAAAGGCAACCGGCCCTCCTACATTCAGGCGGCGCGTCCGGAACAGGCAGAGCCATTGTATAGGCAGTTTGTTGCCGCAATGGAAACAGCACTCAGCAAGCCGGTTAAAACCGGCGTTTTTGGCGCCGACATGAAGGTTGGTTTGCTCAACGACGGGCCTGTAACGCTGATCGTGGAATCAAAATAGCGGGAGCTCCGGGATATCTTCGTAGATGCGGTTGTCTATCAGGCGCACGCCTTCCAGGTAACCGGCAAAAACCGCTGCGGTTTTTCCGTCCTTTATTTCGGTGGTGGGGAGCATGTCGGGCAGCGATACCACATCCAGGTATTCCACCTCAATGCCGTTTTTTTCGAGGTATTGCAGGGCTTCCGCCAAACCTGCTGCAACTGTTGTGCCCTGAAGGGCCAATTGCAAAGCCCAGTTGATGGCTCCGGCGCGTTTCAGGCCCTCTTCCGACAGGCGTCGGTTGCGGCTGCTGAGCGCCAAACCACTCATGCGATCCCTTGCAGTATGGATGTTGTGCTGCTTAATCTTAGGGAAGTGCGCCGCAATTAGCTTTTCAACCACCAGGCATTGTTGCAGGTCTTTTTGCCCAAAAAACACATCGGTAGGCTGGATTAGCGAAAACAAACGGTGCAGCACCTTCACCACACCCTCAAAATGTCCGGGCCTGAAAGAGGCCTCAAAAACGCGTTCTAAGCCACCCAACTCCAAATCAATACCATTCAGCCATGTTGGATACAATTCTTCAGCCTGCGGCAAGAAAACGGCATCTGCGCCCGCATTGTGGAGCAACATCAAATCGGCTTCTGTGGTTCTGGGGTATTTGGCCAGGTCTTCGGGGTTGTTGAATTGGGCCGGATTTACGAAAATGCTCACCAAAACGGGCATTCCGGTGGCTTTTGCTTTTTCCACCAGCAATAAATGTCCTGCATGCAAAGCACCCATGGTGGGCACAAAACACAACCCCTCCCTGCGGTCGCCCGCCCAAGTCTCCAAGGTGTTGCTATGGTAAAAAACAATCAAATAAAGGGTCCAAAAACCTTGCAAATAAAGGGTTTCGCAAAGAAAAATTTTGAAAATACAGAAATTTTGTTTTAATTTTGTATTTCCGTTAATCTTCCCAAGCTGCTTAGCATGAGTAACACCAAAAAAAGAGTTCTATTTGTAAGTTCAGAAATGGCCCCCTTTCTCGAAACAGAAAGTGCATTGGCCATCATCGCCAGAAACCTCCCGCAGGCATTGCAGGAGAGAGACAATGAAATCCGAATATTGGTACCTCGTTTCGGGGTCATCAACGAAAGAAGAAACCGCCTGCATGAGGTGGTGCGTCTTTCCGGAATCAACATTTCTATCGACGATAACGACAACCCCCTGATCATCAAGGTAGCCAGCATTCCCCAAACAAAAATGCAGGTCTATTTTCTGGACAACGAAGATTACTTCCACCGCAAGGCTGTCTATCAGGACGATAATGGTCAGTTTTTCCCCGACAACGACGAGCGCACCATCTTTTTCTGCAAAGGCGTGATGGAAACCGTTAAAAAACTGGGATGGGCGCCCGATATTATCCATTGCCAGGGCTGGATGACCAGCCTGGTGCCGGTTTATTTGAAAACCGTATACAAAGACGAACCCGTTTTTCGCAACGCCAAGGTTATTTACAGCGTTTACAACGATGAAGAAGAGTGCCTCGGGCTCGATTTTACCCGCAAAGCAAGCCTGAACTCAATCTACGACAAGTCCTTGGAGTGTTTTGCCGACGGCAGGTTGCAAAGCCTTCACCAGGGCGCCGCAAGCTATGCCGATGCCATTGTTACTTCCTGTGATGAAGCCCACCGCTGTATAGAAAAACACATCAATGCCAAATTGGTTATGCGCCACTCCGACGAACAAATCGGTGAGCAATATGTAACTTTTTATGACCAAGTGATGTCTCAGCCTGGCTGAAACCACTTACTTTGCATACCGTGAACAGATTCACAGCCCTATTATTGTCTGGATTACTGTTGTTTTCCTGTAAAAAACAGGAAGGAAACATTGTGCTGGATGGACAAGGCAACAGCAACCAGCTGCAGCTGTTTACCACCGATACCTTCAGCCTACTTGCCAGTACCATCAAAGAAGATTCCCTGCCGGGAAATAACCTTCGCTATATGTTGCTGGGAAGCATGAACGACCCACTGCTGGGCAGCGTGCAAGCGGGAGCCTATGCGCAATGCGGTTTGCTGGAGCCCAACTCGGATTTTCCCAATACAGAAGAACCCGACTCAGCGGTGCTGTTTGTGCCCTTTATCAATGGACTTAACTATTACGGAGATAAATTCACCTACCAGGGTTTTAGGATTTTTCCGCTAAAATCAAACATTGTTGCCTCTGATATTTACTATCAGGGCGATAAACTTGAGGTGGATCCCACCATCGAAAGCCGCTACTATGGCCCGGTCTACCAGTTCACATCAGACAGCGCCCGATACAAAAAGAACAAAGTGAAGCTGACTCCCGGAATCAGGGTGCGCCTTTCCATGTCCATGGCCCGCAAGCTCATGCAGCTGCCCAAAGAGGCCTACACCAGCCAGGATAAACTGCTTATCCATTTTCCGGGATTGGCCATTTTGCCAGAAGACCGCGATTATGCGGAAGGTCAGGGCGGGCTTGGGGTTTACGATTTCAACAACGTAATCAGTTTTGCGTATCGTGCCAAAATCATGTTGTATTACCGCGATACGGGCACCTTTGTGTTCACCTTCAATGGTTCCAAAACCACGGTGAACAATGCCAAAACATTGCGCCACAAACCCGAAGTTGCCCAGCAGCTGTTGCAGCCAAAAGGAAATTTCCCTATCACCTACGCCCAGGCCCCCAACGGACTGAAAACACATATCCGCATTCCCTATTTGCTTAACCTGGCCGCTTTGGGCAACATTGCCATCAACAAAGCAGAATTGGTGTTGCATGTAGATAAGTCAACGGTTTCGCTCATTTATCCTGCTCCCGGACGCATGAACCTGTTTCAGCCGGCCGACAGCAACAGCAGGAGAAACTTCCTGATTGAGGACGGAATTTCGGACGCTTTTGGCGGCACCTACAAAGAATCTTCAGGCACCTATACCTTCACCATTACCAAACACCTGCAAAACATCCTGGGTGCCAAGAAATTCTATAACGAAAATTTAAACCTGGGGCTTTACCTGGCCGTTCCTTCAGACCAGCCGGTGAGTGGTGCCAGGGTGGCTATTGACCACAGCAAAACCAAATTATTAATCACCTACACCAAACTCAACTGAGGTTGGCTTGTTATTAGCATGATGGATAACCGCAAACCTTATCAACTGGTAAGCAGGGATTGGAAGCCGGAAGACACCGTTGTGCGTGTAAACGGCGTGGATATTGGCAAAGAACTGATGTTGGTGGCAGGCCCCTGTGCGGTTGAAAACGAGGAGCAGATTTTTACCATTACCGAATTTTTAGCCAAGCAGCAGGTTCGCTTTTTGCGCGGTGGCGCCTACAAGCCCCGCACCAGTCCATATTCTTTTCAGGGTTTAAAAACCGAAGGTTTGCAATTGCTCAGAAAAGCCGCAGACAAATACAACATGGCCGTGGTGAGCGAAATCATGAGCATGGACAAAGTGGATGAGCTGTGCGAATACGCCGACATCCTGCAGGTAGGCACACGCAACATGCAAAACTATCCGCTGTTGAGGGCCCTGGGAAAAATCAATAAGCCGATTTTGTTGAAGCGCGGCATGAGCAGCACGGTAGAAGAGTGGTTGCTGGCCGCAGAATATATTTTGGTGGGCGGAAATGAGCAGGTAATCCTCTGTGAGCGCGGCATCAGAACCTTTGATACGGCAACCCGCAACACCCTGGATTTGGGCGCGGTGGCGTTGGTAAAACAGCTTGGCCATTTGCCTGTTATTGTGGATCCAAGTCAGGGAACCGGAACAAGAAGTCTTGTTGCCCCATTGTCTTTTGCCGCCATTGCCGCGGGCGCCGATGGCTTGATACTGGAGGTTCACAACCAGCCGGCACAAGCGCTTAGCGATGGCGAACAAAGCCTGTATCTGGACCAGTTGGCTGCCATGATGGGGCCGTTGTCGGCACAGGCTGCGCTGCGCAACCGCCGCTTCGATTACGAGATGCCCCGGTTGCCCGAAGCAGAAAAAACAGCCTGATCAACGGCATGCTCCTGCACTGGGAAAAACATATCCTTCATTTTATTAAACCGGCCCGAACCAGCCGCGGTGCCTACACCGAAAAACCAGTATGGTTGGTGTACCTCACAGAAAATGGTGTTACCGGCTGCGGGGAAGCGGCTCCGCTGCCCGATCTCAGCCCCGATGGGCAAGTAAACCTGGATGAGGTGCTTACCCAGCTCCAGTATTTTGCTTCGGAAAACCTGCCCTTGCAGGAATGGCTGCGGCTTGCCGCTCCATACCCCTCGCTGCAGTTTGCACTAGAATGCGCCTGGCTCGATTGCAAAAACGGCGGACAAGGGGTGTTGTTTCCCAGCCCGTTTACCCGGGCCGAAACCGGAATACCCATCAATGGCTTGGTTTGGATGGATACTGCCGATGCCATGTGGGAAGAGGCGCATCGCAAAATTAACAGTGGATACCGCTGCCTCAAATTCAAGGTGGGTGCACTGGATACGGACACGGAATGCCGCCTGCTGGAACAGGTGCGCAAACTAAAAAACGCGTTCCAACTAACCCTTCGCCTGGATGCCAACGGCGCCTGGAACGATGCAGAAGCACTGCGGCACCTGAAGGAATTTCACCGGTTTGAGGTGCACAGCATCGAACAACCCATAAAGGCAGGGCAACCCGACGCCATGCAGGAGGTGTGTGCCAAAAGCCCCATTCCTGTGGCCCTGGACGAAGAATTGATAGGCGTTTCGGCAGACAAGGCAGAAGCGCTGCTTAAATACATCAACCCTGCTTTTATTGTGCTTAAACCAACCCTGCTTGGCGGTTTTACCGCATCCAACGCTTGGATACAACACGCACACTCCCTGAACATTGGCTGGTGGGCCACCAGCGCCCTGGAGGGAAATATTGGCCTCAGTGCTATTGCCCAGTGGGTTTCCACGTTGCAAAACCCCCTGTATCAAGGCCTTGGAACCGGCGCATTGTACGAGAATAACTTTCCGCCCCAAACCCACCTGCAGCAGGATGTGATGTGGTTTGGAAAATCCTAAAACACTCCCTGCACCTTGTTTGTTATTTAGCAGTACGTGAACAAATACATTGAACTCATCGACGGCGAACTTTTGCCCCTTAAGCAACAAATTGTTGGCCACCCTTTGTATGCCGGAATTACCCAGTTGGAAGACATACAGGTGTTTATGCAACACCATGTGTTTGCAGTCTGGGATTTTATGTCCTTGCTCAAAAGCCTGCAAATCAACCTCACCTGCACCAGCATTCCCTGGGTTCCGGTGGGCAATGCAGACACCCGCTTTCTGATCAACGAGATTGTGGTGGGCGAAGAATCTGATGTGGACCAGAACGGAATCCGTAAAAGCCATTTCGAACTTTACCTGGATGCCATGAACCAGGCGGGCGCCGACACATCGGGCATTGCTGGCCTGCTGCAACAACTGCAACAGGGCAAATCTGCAACAGAGGCCCTCGCCGCATTGCAGCTTCCGGAGAGTGTGAGGCAGTTTGTTTCGTTCACCTTCCGCCACATTCAGGAGAACAAACCCCATGTCCTTTCCGCTATTTTTACCTTTGGCCGCGAAGACCTTATCCCCGATATGTTTTTGTCGTTGGTTAACGACCTCAACCAGCGTTTCCCCGATAAGGTAGCAACCTTCAAATATTACCTGGACCGCCACATAGAAGTAGACGGCGACCACCATTCCAAACTGGCCCTGCAAATGACAGCAGAACTGTGTGGAGACGACAGCCACAAATGGGAAGAAGCCATGCAGGCCTCGCGCGAAGCGCTGCAAATGCGCAACGAATTGTGGTCTGGGGTGTTAAAAGCCATACAATCGCAGTAACCGGCGATTTTTGAATGCCATAAATGGCTTAATTTGTGGCTGTGTTTATGCGCATTTTTTTGTTTGTCTTTATTTGCTGTTTGAGTGCAGGTAACCGCGTGGTCACAGCTACCCAGCGCTTGCAGGACACCAGCAGACCGCCAGCCAACCTGGAATGGCCAACCCTGAAAGCCGGGCAAAGCATCGTGCACCATACCGGTTTTGCCCTTGTGTATAACGAGCCCCACGAACAAGCAGACTGGGTGGCCTACGAACTCACTGCCGAGGAAACCCTCAAATCCTTTGAGCGAGGCGATGTGTTCATGCGTGATCCGCTGGTAAGCACCGGCACCGCCGACGAAACAGATTACCTGCATTCCGGTTATGACCGCGGCCATTTGGCGCCGGCTGCCGATCTGGGCTTTTCCCTTTCTTCCATGGCCGAATCTTTTTATTACAGCAACATGAGCCCGCAGCTGCCGGCCTTCAACCGGGGTGTGTGGAAGCGCCTGGAAACCCAGGCCCGCGGATGGGCAAAACAATATGGCGCTGTCTATATCGTTACCGGACCAGTGTTAACTCCCGGTTTGCCCAGCATTGGGCCCAACAAGGTTTCTGTGCCGCGCCTTTATTATAAAGTGGTGCTGGATTACCGCCTTCCCGAACACAAAGCCATCGGCTTTGTTTTGCCAAACGCAGGCTCATCTTTGCCAATCAACCATTATGCGGTAACGGTGGATAGTGTTGAACGCCTCACTGGCCTCGATTTTTTCTCAAAATTACCGGATGTTCAGGAACAAAAACTGGAGGCAGGCCTTTGTTTGCCTTGCTGGACCTGGAGTTCCACCGGCAGCGGTGGACAGACCGACAAAGGCGCAACCCAGAAAAAAACCGGCAATACCTCGGTGCAATGCGGTGCTTCCACAAAATCGGGCGGCCGCTGCAAACGCATGACCAGCAGCCCCAATGGAAACTGCTGGCAACATGGCGGAGATTAAAACCCGTTAATGAGTTAAAAGCAATTATTTAAATAAACAATTTAAGCTATAGTGTTTCCGGCAGCCTTCATTTCCTCTTTGCACCAAGCCCTTCCGGTGGGAGAAATAAATCCGTTGCTGGAGGCCTTGCAAATGCCGGCTCCGGTAAGTTTGCGCATCAACGCGCTCAAAACCCCCCAAAGACCTGTTGAATCTACCCAGGTTCCATGGTGTGAAGAAGGTTTTATCCTGCCCCGCAGGCCGCTATTCGCTGCAGATCCTGCCTTTCATGCAGGGCATTATTATGTGCAGGAAGCTTCCTCCATGGTGGTGGGCAGTTTGGTAAAAGGATTGCTGGCAGGATTGCCGAATAATGCGCTCCTGCTGGATTTGTGTGCGGCGCCGGGTGGAAAAAGCACCCACCTGGCATCTGTGATGCGCCCCGGCGATATGCTGGTTGCCAACGAAACCATCAGCAGCAGAACCCCCATCCTGCACGAAAACCTTTGCAAATGGGGGCTTGCAAACCACATCGTTACCCGCGCCGATGCAGCCCGCCTCGGCAATGGCAAGGTGCGTTTTCAGGTAGTGGTGGCCGACTTGCCCTGCAGCGGGGAAGGCATGTTTCGCAAAGATCCCAACGCCATTAGCGAGTGGAGCGAAAACAACGTGAAACTCTGTGCAGAAAGGCAGCAGCGCATTGTAAATGATATATGGCCCGCCATCGCTCCGGGCGGGTTTTTGGTTTACAGCACCTGCACATTCAACACCCTGGAAAACGAGCAAAATGTAAACCTGCTTGCCAAACAGCTTGGCGCCGACGTACTGCAACCCGAATTTTTGGGCAAAGAGGCTTTTTTGGAGGCCGAGGCAGGAATGTACAGGGCTTTGCCCCACAAGACCCTGGGTGAAGGGTTTTTTGTGGCTGTAATGCAAAAAAACGGGGGAGATGATCCGGTGTTAAAACCGGGCAAAAACCGGAGATACCGCAATGGAATATTGCCGGAGGCGCTACCCGCCAACCTCATTGCCCTGGAAACAGATATGGGCATGGTGGGTATGCAGGATGCAGACCCTGTGCGCTGGGAAACCCTGCTGGAATTCCTTCCGCAGATTTATGCAGCCGGCACCCCTTTGGGTAAGGTGTATCACGGAAAATGGAAACCGGAAACGCCGGTGGCTTTGCTTGCTGCCCTGCAACCGGGAAACTGGCCAACGCTGTCGCTGAACGACGATGACGTTATGCTGTTTTTGCGGCGGGAAGCCTTGCAAAACCCCCAACGCCACGAAGGTTTGTGGCATGTTCTATGGGAAGGGGTTTCGCTGGGATTTGTGAACGCAAACCGCCATCAATGGAACAACCTGTGGCCCATGGAGTGGCGTTTGCGCATGAGCGCCGCAACACCGGAGCGGGTGCTGCAATAAATATTATTTTTTGCGGCGTGGTGCCTTGCTGCGCCTGATCCGCTCTACGTAGAACTGTTCCTTTTCTCTCAGGAACCGCCATTTGCCACGACCGAGTTTTAGGTGGTCAAATTCACCCAATAACACACGATCCAGGTTTACCACTTCGTAGCCAAAATGTTCGAACATGCGGCGCACAATGCGGTTACGGCCACTGTGGATTTCCACACCAACCACGCAGTCTTCTTCTTTTTCTACAAAGCCACATTGCTCAAAAGCCATAAAGCCATCTTCCAGCTCAATGCCACTTACCCAGGCGAGCATGTGCTCCTTGCTGGGTCTGCGGTCTAAGGTTGCGCGGTATACTTTTTTAATTTCAAAGCTCGGATGCATGAGTTTCTGCGCCAGTTCTCCATCGTTGGTAAGGAGCATCACGCCGGTGGTGTTGCGGTCCAAACGGCCAATGGGGTAAATGCGTTCTTTTCCGGGAAGGTCAATCAGGTCCATCACGGTAGCACGGCCTTCAGGATCAAAGGTGCTGGTGATGTAGCCTTTGGGCTTGTTCAGCAGAATGTAAACCGGTTTTTCAGGGGTAATCCTGCGTCCGTCTACTTTCACCTCGTCGCCGGGCTTTACTTTTTGTCCCAATTCGGTAACCACCTGTCCGTTCATCAAAACCAACCCTTGCTCTATCAGCACATCGGCTTCTCGGCGGCTGCAGATACCACTGTTGGCAATGTAACGGTTTAGGCGAACGTCTTCGCCGCTTAACAGCACTGCCTTTTCGAGGTCGCGGCCTGTGTTTTCGCGGGTTCTGTAGTTTCCTTTATAGTTTTTTTCTGCACCAGCGCGGGTACTTTTCACGTGGTCGCTAAGTTTTGGCTTGGGTGTCCTTGTGCCTGTGCGCTTGTCCGGTGAATCACCAAAGCGGCTGGTTTTAGCGGGACCCCTGAAAGGTTTGTCTCCACCACGGTCATTGGGCCTGTCGTTGAAACGGCTTTCGGTATTTCTGGGTCTGTCGGAAGACGGTCTATCGTTGAAGCGGTTGTTGCTTGCTGGACCGCGGAAAGGCCTGTCGCCACCACGGTCATTGGGCCTGTCATTAAAGCGGGGTCCGCCTGAGGTTCTGGGTCTGTCGGAAGACTGGCTGTCGTTGAAACGGTTGTTTCTAACGGGACCGCGGAAAGGTTTGTCTCCACCACGGTCATTGGGCCTGTCGTTGAAGCGGGGTCCGCCTGAGGTTCTGGGTCTGTCGGAAGACTGGCTGTCGTTGAAACGGTTGTTTCTTACGGGGCCGCGGAAAGG